>DATDJF010000320.1:0-14624 GCA_036520715.1 Burkholderiaceae bacterium
GCCGACGACTACGTGGCCAAGCCGTTCTCGCCGCGCGAGCTGGTGGCGCGCGTGCGCAGCGTGCTCAGGCGCTCGGCGCGGCTGCCTGCGGGCGCCGACGCACCTGCGCGCGCCGTGTTCGAAGTCGACGACGGCCGGCGCCAGATCCGCTTCTATGGCCGGCCGCTCGACCTGTCGCGCTACGAGTTCGGCCTGCTGCGCGCGCTGGTGCGCCGCCCCGGGCACGTGTACACGCGCGACGCGCTGCTCGAGCTGGTGTGGGACGACCACAGCGACAGCCTCGACCGCACCGTCGACGCGCACGTGAAGACGGTGCGCGCCAAGCTCAAGGCGGTGGCCCCGTCGCTGGAGCCGATCCGCACGCACCGCGGAGTCGGCTATGCGCTGGCGGAGGACCTGCCGGCCGGCCTGCCGCCGTGAGCGTAGAGGCAGACGGCCGGCGCCGGGCCGCTCCCAAGCCGGCCGCGCCCCCTCGGGGGGGTGAGCCCGCACCGAGCGAGCGCCTGCGCGCTCGCGAGCGGCTGGCGAACGCCTTGCCGCATGCAAGCCGCAAGGCAGCGACCGCAGGAAGCGTGGGGGCCCGCTCTTGACTGCGCGCACCCGCGTCTTCGTCGGCATCCTGCTGGTCTATGCGCTCGGCGTGGGCCTGCTGATGTGGCGGCTGCTGGCCGACATCGACCCGCGCTACCGCGAGTCGGCCGAGGAGTCGCTGGTCGAGACCGCGCACCTGATGGCGGCGCTGGTCGAGCAGCGCAGCGGCTCCGGGGTGCCGCTGGACACCGCCTGGCTGGAGCCGCTGTTTCGCGACCTCTACGAGCGGCGCTTCGAGGCCGAGATCTTCGGCGTCAGGAAGGAAAGCGTCGACGTGCGCGCCACCGTGGTCGATGCGCGCGGCATCGTGCTGTTCGACTCGCTGGGGCGCCACGAAGGCAAGGATTTCTCGCAATGGCGCGACGTCAAGCTCGCGCTGGCCGGCCAGTACGGCGCCCGCACCAGCACCGATTTCGACGGTGACGCCAAGACCTCGGTGATGGTGGTGTCGGTGCCGATCCGCATCGACGGGCACATCGTCGGCGCGGTGTCGGCGGCCAAGCCGGCGCTCAGCTTCGGCCAGTTCATCGAGGCGGCGCGGCGCAAGACGCTGATGGTCGGCCTCACGTCGGGGGCCGCGGTGCTGCTGCTGGTGGTGATCGCCAGCGCGTGGCTGGTGCGCCCGTTCGGCATGGTCACCGACTACCTGCGATACGTGCGCAGCGAGCGCAACCTGAGCGCGCCGCGCCTGGCGCGCCGCGCCTTCAGCACGCTGGGCGCCGCCTATGACGAGGTGCGCGATGCGCTGGCCGGCCGCCACTACGTGGCCGACTACGTGCAGACCTTGACCCACGAGCTGAAGAGCCCGCTGTCGGCGATCCGCGGCGCCGCGGAGTTGCTGCGCGAGCCCGGCATGCCCGAGGCCGACCGCCAGCGCTTCATCGCCAACGTCGAGCGCGAGACGCAGCGCATCCAGGAACTGGTGAATCGCATGATGGAGCTCACCGCGCTCGAGCGCCGGCGCACGCTCGGCCCCAGCGAGCCGGTGGCGTTGCGCGCGCTGCTGCACGAGCTGGCCGGCAGCGCCGAGGCGGCCGGCGCGCCGCGCCGCCTGCGCGTGCTGCTGCACGAGGGCAGCGACGTCAGCGTCGACGGCGATCCGCTGCTGCTGCGCCGTGCGGTGGGCAACCTGCTGGACAACGCGCTCGACTTCTCTGCCGATGGCGGCAGCGTCGAGATCGCGCTCACGCGCAAGGGCAGCCGCGTCGACATCAGCATTCGCGATCACGGACCGGGCATCCCGGACTTCGCCGATGCCAAGGTGTTCGAGAAGTTCTTTTCGCTCGCCCGCCCGCACAACCAGCGCAAGAGCACCGGCCTGGGCCTGGCCTTCGTCAAGGAGATTGCCAAGCTGCACCACGGGCGGGTGACGCTGCGCAACGCCGAGGGCGGCGGCGCGCTGGCCACGCTCAACCTGCCGGTAATCGACCCACCCCCGATGCGGCCTGGCGGCCGCCTCCCCCTCTAGGGGGCTGAGCACGCTTCACACTGGATTCACATGGCGCGCACCTGAACTTCGAATGCCGTTCGCAACGGGCGACGACAGTGGTCGCACGCCGAGGCGGCGATTCCGAACACGCCGCGGCGCACCGGAGAATTCCATGCGCACCACCCCACCGCCCGCCCGCGCGCCGCTGCCCGCCGGCCGCGTGATCGCCTGCATCGTCGTCTCGATCCTGGCCGCGCTGGCGCTGGTGTGGTGGACACCGGCCCATGCCGAGGACATCGACGCGCGAACCCCGGAGAGCCCGTACTTCCACGTCCACAGCGACGACCCCACACTCGACGCGCTGCCGCTGAAGGCCACGCAGGTGGACGTGCGCATCGCCGGCGTGATCGCTGCGGTCACGGTGACGCAGCACTATCGCAACGAGGGCCAGCGGCCGATCGAGGCCCGCTACGTGTTCCCGGGCTCGACGCAGGCGGCGGTGCACGCGATGACGGTGCGCGTCGGCGAGCGGCAGATCGCCGCGCAGATCCGCGAGAAGCAGCGCGCGCGGCTCGAGTACGACAGCGCCAAGCGCGAGGGCAAGACCACCGCGCTGCTCGAGCAGGAGCGGCCCAACGTGTTTTCGATGAACGTGGCCAACATCCTGCCCGGCGACGACGTGCGGGTCGAGCTGCAGTACACCGAGCTGATCGCGCCCCACGACGGCCGCTACCGCTACGTGTTCCCCACCGTCGTCGGCCCGCGTTATCGCTCGCCGACCGCGGCGCCGGCCAACGGCAGCTTCCCCGCCACCGCGCATCTGCGGCCGGGTGTGGCCTCCAACGTGTCGTTCGATCTGACCGTCAAGCTGCACTCACCGCTGCCGGTGCGCGAGGTGCGCTGCGACAGCCACAAGCTCGAGGCGCTCGGCCTGGGCAGCACGCAGGTGCAGCTCGCGCTGGCCGACGACGGCCCGCGCGACAACCGCGACTTCATCCTCGAATACGCCCTGGCCGGCGAGCGCACCGCCACCGGCCTGATGCTGTACCAGGCACCGGCGGCACCCGACGCCGAGAACTTCTTCCTCGCGCTGGTCGAGCCGCCGCAAGCAGTGGCGCCGGTGCAGATCAATCCGCGCGACTACATCTTCGTGGTCGACATCTCCGGGTCGATGCACGGCTACCCGCTGGACACCGCGAAGGTGCTGCTGCGCCACCTGATCGGCGGTCTGCGGCCGAGCGACACCTTCAACGTGGTGTTGTTCTCCGGCTCGAGCCGCGTGCTGTCGAAGCAATCGGTGCCGGCCACGGCGGCCAACATCGAGCGAGCGCTGCGCACCATCGAGCGCATGGGCGGCGGTGGCAGCACCGAGATCGTGCCGGCGCTGCGCCGCGTCGCCGCGCTGCCCAAGCCGGCCGACGTGTCGCGCAGCGTGATCGTGGTCACCGACGGCTACGTCGCCGTCGAGAGCGAGGTCTTCCAGCTCGTGCGCCGCCACCTGGACCAGTTCAACGTCTTCGCGTTCGGCATCGGCAGCTCGGTGAACCGCCACCTGATCGAAGGCCTGGCGCGCGCCGGGCAGGGCGAGGCCTTCGTCGTCACCCGGCCCGAGCGCGCCGCCGAGCAGGCCGAGCGCCTGCGCCGCATGATCGACTCGCCGGTGCTGACGCAGCTCAAGGCACGCTTCAGCGGCCTCGAGATCTACGACGTCGAGCCGGTCGCGCTGCCCGACGTGATGGCCGGCCGCCCGGTGGTGCTGTGGGGCAAGTGGCGCGGCGATCCGCAGGGCGCCAAGCTGGTGGTGCAGGGGCAAGCGGCCGGCGGCAACCATGTCGACGTGATCGATGCGCCGGCGCCCGACGCCGATGCGGTGGCACTCAAGCACCTGTGGGCGCGCCAGCGCATCGCGCAGCTCGGCGACGAAGAGGCGCTCAGCGGCGGCCAGTCGCAGCGCGAGCCGATCACCGCGCTCGGCCTGAAGTACGGTCTGCTCACCGCCTACACGAGCTTCATCGCGGTCGATCAACAGGTGCGCACGCAGGTGGCCGCGACGCCGGTGAACCAGCCGCTGCCGTTGCCGCAGGGCGTGAGCGCGCTGGCGGTCGGCGCGCCGGCGCAGCAATTCTCCGCCGTGGTGCCGAGCACGCCCGAGCCGGGCTGGGCGTTGGCGCTGGTGGTCGCGATGCTGGTGGCGATGGCCGCCTGGTGGCGTCGCCCGCAGCTGGGCTGATGCACGGCGAGCCGCGTGATGAGCACCGCCCACACCCTCGCCTGCCGGCCGGTGCAGCTCGGCGCGTTGCACTGGCTGGCGCTGCATGCGCTGGCGCTGTGGCCGCACGGGCTTTACCTGGTGCAGCGCGCTCGCGACGGCTCCGACGATCCGCTGGGTTTGATCGCCGTGCTCGCTGCCGCCGCGCTGGTGGCCACACAGGGCCGACATCTGCGCCTGTCACCGCAGGTGCCCTGGCTGGCCGCCTCGCTGACGCTGGCGCTGGGGGCCAACGGCGCCTGGTGGGCCGGCGCGCCGGCGCTGGCCAGCGCGCTGCTCGCGGCGTTGTCGCTGGCCTGCGCCGTGCTCGCCTGGTGGCCGCGCGAGCAGGCGCGCGCACCGCTGCTCGGTCTGGTGGTGCTGTCGCTGCCGTGGCTGGCGACGCTGCAGTTCTACCTCGGCTGGCCGCTGCGTGTGCTGACCGCGCAGCTGAGCGCGTGGGGCTTGCAGCTCGTCGGCCTGGCGGCCGAGCGCAGCGGCGCCTCGATGATCGTCAACGGACAGCTGGTGATCGTCGACGCGCCTTGCTCGGGCGTGCAGATGGCGTGGTTCGCCTACTTCACGGCCTGCGCATGTGCGGCGGCCACCGGGCAACACGACCGCCCCTTCGTTCGCCGTGCGCCGCTGGTCGGCGGGATCGTGCTGGCCGGCAACGTGCTGCGCAACAGCGTGCTGGTGGCCCTCGAGTCGCGGCCGCAAGGGTTGATGGCCGGGTGGCACGAGGCGATCGGCCTGGTGATGCTGGCCGCGGTCTGCACGGGCGTGTGGCTGCTGATGCGGCGTGGGAGCACACGCCATGCGTGAGCACCGCCGCGCCGCTGCCGTGCAGCGCTGGATCGCCGAGCAGTGGCCGCGTGCGGCCGCGCTGCTGCTGGCCGCCTGCGCGCTGCTGCCGCTGGCCGGCCGCGGCGCCGCCGAGGCCCCGACCAGCACGGCGCCGCACGAGTGGCCGCGCGTGTGGCAGGGCCAGACGCTGCGGCCGCTGGCACTGACCGCCGTCGAGCAGCGCTTCGCCAGGCGCTTTCCGGGCCACATCGGCCGCTTCGCTGCCGACGGCAGCGTGTGGGTGCTGCGCGACGTGGCGCGGCCGACCCGCACGCTGCATCCGGCCAGCGACTGCTTTCGCGGCCTCGGCTACCGCATCGAGCAGCCGTGGCTGCAATCCGAGGCCGACGCGCGGCTGTCGCGCTGCTTCGTCGCCGAGCGCGACGGCGAGCGCGTGCGTGTGTGCGAACGCATCGTCGACGCCGACGGCCAGGACTTCGTCGACGCGTCGTCGTGGTTCTGGGCCGCCACGCTCGGCCGTTCGAGCGGCCCCTGGCGCGCGACGACGCGGGTGGAGGCGATGTGAGCGCCGCACGGCCGCTCCGAAGGCGCTCGCTCCCCCTCGGGGGGACGGCGCGCAGCGCCAAGGGGGCGCAATGAGCCTGAAGAGTCGAACGCTGATGCACCGGCTGCTGTTCTTCACCGCGTTCTTGACGCTCGCCGTGCTGCTGTTCGCGACGGCGCTGCTCGGCGTGGCGTTGCACGCGCTGAAGCCGGAAGCCGACGAATGGCGCACCAGCGTGCGCCTCGGCCCGTGGCAACGCGACGTCAGCGTGCCGGGGCTGATTCGCTGGGCAGCGCACCCGCTGGCAGCGCCGCTGTTCGAGGGCCGCACGCTGCACACGCGATGGGGTCACTGGAAGCTGCTGCGCAGCGGCGCGCAGCTGCAGGTGGTGTGCGCGCCGTGCCGGCTGCAGATCGCCGCGTTGGGGCCGGAGCCGTTGCAGGTGTCGCGTGCATGGCTGATCGCGCAGCACGAAGGCGCAGGGCGCTTCGCCGGCACGCTGTCGCTGGCCGAAGGCGCTCAACGGGTCGACATCGCGTTCAGCGCGCAGTTGCAGCGGCGCGGTGCCGACGTGCGGCTGTCGATGGCGGCGACGCCGATGGCCACGCTGGTGGGCGTGTTCGGCCGCGATCTGCCGGAGGCGGCCAGCGTGCAGGTCACCGGCACGCTGGCCTTCATCGCCACCGCGCGCTGGCCCGAAGGCAGCTGGCAGGCCAGGCCGGCGGTCAACGACTTCACCGTCAGCGGCCTGGGCACCGAGAGGCTGCTGGCGTTGCAGCTGCCGCCGGCGTGCCGCACGTCGTCCGGCGACGCCGCGGCGCTCACCGGCTGGCTGCCGCGCGCGCTGGTGGCCAGCGAGGACGCGCGCTTCTACGAGCATCCTGGCTACGAGATCGACCCCTTGCTGGCCGCCGGCCAGCACAACCAGCGCGATGGCGCGGCGCTGCGCGGCGCCAGCACGCTGACGCAACAGCTCGCCAAGCTGACGATCACCGGCGACGACCGCAGCGCGGCGCGCAAGCTGCGCGAGCTGCTCTATGCGGTGGAGATGGAGCGCACGCTCGGCAAGGCGCGCATCCTGCAGATGTACCTGGCGCTCGCGCCCTGGGGCGACGGCGTGTGCGGCGCCGAACGCGCGGCGCAGGTCTACCTCGGCAGGAGTGCGTCGAAAGTGGGGCCGGTGTCGGCCGCCTGGCTGGTGAGCCTGCTGCGCAACCCCGACGCGCAGTTGCAGCACTATCGCCACTCGAAGGAGATCGACCGCGAGCGTGTGCGCCAGATCGTGGCCGGCATGCGGCCGATGAACGCCGCGCAGCGCACGCTGGCCAACGAGCAGCTGCTGGAGTGGCTGCCCTGACCGGCGGTGTCTTCGCTAGACGCGGAAGCTGAGGTCGTCGATTCCGCAGCGCACGCGGCCGGTCACTTCGTAGGACGCCAGGTTGCTCGAGATGTGGTGCGTCAGGCAACTCGCGTCGCGCAGCAGGCGCTGCATCACGCCGGCGCGCCGCACGACGCTCGCGCCCGACACGTCGTAAGCCGCACGCACGATCTGCGCACCCTGCTGGACGGCCGTGACGGCGGCGACCCGCACATCCACCCGCTGCTGCGCCGTGGCTGCCTTGCCGCGCAACGCGTTGGCCCACACGGCATCCAGGGCGGCGTGCAGGCCGGCACGGCAGGCGAACCACAGGCCCTCGGCCGCCTCCAGGCTGCGTTGCGTGGCCGGGTGCTCGAGCAGCGGCTTCTGGCTGTAGCGATCGACCTTGCCGCGCAGCTCGTTGCGCGCCTCATCGAGCGTGCGCCGTGCAAGCCCGAGGTGCGTGGCCGCCGCGCCGATGGCGATGAACCAGGCGCCCGGCACGAACACCGCGGCTGGATAGCCGGCCACCGCAATGCCCGAGGGCCACGGGAACGTGCGGTGCCAAGGCACCTGCACATCATCGAATCGCACGTCGTGGCTGCCGGTTCCGGCCAGGCCCACGGGATCCCAGGTGTCTTCGATTTTCGCGTCGGCCAGCGTCGCCAGGGCAACCACCAAGCGTGGCGGCTGGCCATCGGCCAGCGGCGGCAGCACCACCATGCCGCCGACGAAGGTGGCGCCGGTGCAGCCGGATTCGAACGCCCAGTTGCCGCTGATGCGCAGGCCGTCGCCCCGCTCCTCGACCCGCACGCGCGGCAGGTTGCTCCATGTGGCGTAGGCGGCCGCATCGGCAAAGAACTCGGCGCGCAGGCGCGGCTCGGCACTGGCGTAGATCAAGCCGGCGCAGGTGTTGCCGTGCGCGACGACCCAGCCGGTGGAGGCGTCCGCCGCGGCCAGTTCGACGATGACGTCGGCGAACTCCGACAACGAACCGGCCAGGCCGCCCGCATCGGCCGGAATCAGCACCTTGAAGGCGCCGGCACGCATGAGCTTGTCGACGAAGTCGGGGCTGATCCGGCGCTGCTGCTCGAACTCGGTGGCACGGGCGCGCGCTTCGCCGGCGAGGTCGGGCAGGGCCGCCCGCAAGGCGTCGATCGGTGTCGTGGCTGCCATGGGCGTCTCCTTCGTGATGCCGCGGCTCGAAGGTTGACCGCTCGCGGCGCCCCTGTAACGATAGCCCGCCGAGACTTCGCCGAAGTCTCGACGAAACCGGCCCGGGAGGCGGCAACGCGGGCTGCCGGACACAACGATGGCCTTCGCGCGCGTGGTGCAATTCGGATCCCACACGATCGACCTGCAGCGCTGCACCTTGCGTCGCGGCGACGACGTGGTCGAGTTGCGTCCCAAGGCGTTCGACGTGCTGCGCCACCTCATCGAGAACTGGGGGCGCGTGGTCGGCAAGGACGAGTTGATGCAGGCGCTGTGGCCCGGCGTCGTGGTCACCGACGATGCGCTGGTGCAATGCATCGGCGACGTGCGCAGGGCCCTTGGTGCCGACGCGCACGAGATCGTCAAGACGGTGCCACGGCGGGGCTACCTGTTCTGCATCGAGCCCATGCCGGTGGCCGCGGGGCAAGCGCGGCCGCGCGTCGACCCCGAGGTGCGGTTCTGCCGCACCGCCGACGGTGTGCGCCTGGCGATGGCCACCAGTGGCCAGGGGCTGCCGGTGGTGCGCCCGCCGACCTGGTTCAACCACCTCGAATACGACTGGCACGTGCAGTTCCGCAGTGCGCTGTACCACTTCCTGGCCGAGCGCTTCCAGCTCGTGCGCTACGACGGGCGCGGCAACGGGCTGTCCGATCGCTACGTGCCGGAGATCTCTTTCTCGACGTTCGGCCTGGATCTGCGGGCCGTGGTCGACGCGCTGGGCCTGCAGCGCTACGCGCTGCTCGGCATCTCGCAGGGCGCGCCGATCGCCATCGCGCACGCGGTGCTGCATCCCGAACGGGTGCACAAACTGGTGCTCAACGGCGGCATGGCGCTGGGCAGCAACAAGCGCGGCTCGACCAAGGACCGTGAAACCGCGCAGGCCTACCTGACGCTGATGCGCCACGGCTGGGGCGACGAGCACTCGGCGTTCCTGCGCACCTTCGGCATGCTGTACTTTCCAAGCGCGTCGGCCGACGAGTTGAAGGCGCTGGCGCAACTGCAGCGCATGGCCATGTCGGCAGAGGTGGCGGTGCGGCTGCGCATGGTGACGGCCGAACTCGACGTGGTGGACCTGCTGCCGCGGGTGGCAGCGCCGACCTTGGTGCTGCACAGCCGCTACGACAACGCGGTGCCGTTCGAGGAAGGCCAGCGCCTGGCGGCGGCGATCCCGAACGCGCGCTTCGTGGCCCTGGAGTCGGAGAACCACGTGCCGTTGCCCGACGAGCCGGCGTGGCCGACGTTCGTCGGCGAGATCGAGGCCTTCCTGCGCGAGTGAATCGCGCCTACCTCCGGCCTAACCGATCAACCGCGGCAGCCAGGTGGCGATCGCCGGCAGCCAGAACACCGCGGCCAGCAGCAGCAGGCTCATCGACACGTACGGCACCACCGCGACGAAGATGTGGCCCATCGTCACTGCCGGCGGGGCGACGCCGCGCATCGTCATCAGCAGCAGGCCGTGCGGCGGCAGCAGCAGGCCGAGCTGCATGCAGATCAGGTACATCACGCCGAACCACACCGGGTCGATGCTCAGCGCCTGCACCACCGGCATGAAGATCGGCAGCGTGATCATCATCATGCTGACCTGGTCGACGAAGATGCCCAGGAAGATCAGCATGCCCATCATCGCCGCGACGATGGCGCCGCTCGACAGCCCCTGGCCGGTGATCATCTGCACCAGCCCGTTGCTGGCGCCGGAGAACGACAGGATCTGCGCGAACGTGGTGGCGCCCAGGATGATGAACAGCACCATCGCCGAGATCGACGCCGTGCCGCGCAGCGCGCGCAGCAGCGCGCCGGCGGTGAGCGCGCGGTACAGCGCGGCGAACACCAGGGTGGCGAAGGCGCCGACGGCGGCGCATTCGGTGGGCGTGGCCCAGCCGGCGACCAGCGCGCCGACCACCACGCCGAAGATCGACAGGCACGGCAGCACGTACAACACGAACGGCCGCCAGCGCGCCCAGCCGGTGTGCCGTGCCACCGCGGTTTCGGCAGGCGCCAGCGAGGGCGTCCAGTGCACGCGCAGGATGATCCACACCACGAAGGCCAGCGACAGCATCAGCCCCGGCACCACGCCGCCGATCAGCAGCTTGGAAATCGAGATGCCCGACAGCGAGCCGAGCAGCACGGTCAGCGCCGACGGCGGGATCAGCATGTCGACCGCGCCGATCGCCATGATCGGCCCGGTGGCCAGCGTCGGGTGGTAGCCACGGGCGAGCATCACCGGCAGCATCAACGAGCCGAGCATCGCGGTGGTGGCGATCGTCGAGCCCGAGATCGCCGAGAACACGGTGCCCGAGACCACCGCCACCACGGCCAGGCGGCCGGGAACACGCGTGATCAGCCGCTCGATGCCGTCGATCACCTTCAACGCCAGGCCGGTGTGGAACAGGATCTCGCCCATCAGCACGAACAGCGGGATCGGCGTCAGCGAGAACGACGTCAGCGAGATCACGCTGCTGCGGGCGAGCTGCGCGAGGCCGGCCTCGCCGCCCATGTAGAGCCAGGCGCCGACGATGTTGACGGCGATGAAGGTCAGCGCCACCGGCATGCCGACGAACAGCAGCAGCGTCGAGCCGCCGAGCATCAGCCAGGCCGCGGCCTGCCAGCTCACGATGCCGCCTTCGCCCTGCGGGCGGCGCTCGTCACGACGCGCTCACCGCGTCGCTGCGCGGCGCACGCTCGGCGCGCGCCAGGCGGCCCATGCGAAACACCATCTCGATGGCCAGCAGCACAAACACCACCGGCAGCGGCGACAGCCACCACCACTCCGGCGTGACCAGCGTCTTGATGTTGACCGCACCGGCGCGGTAGCTCGACCACGCCGCCTGGGCAGCGAACCAGGCCAGCACGATGCAGCAGGCCAGGCCGATCGTGTCGCCGATCCACTCGAAGATCCACGCCAGCTTCGGCGGCAGCGCGCGCAGCACGATGTCGACCCGGATGTGCTGGCCCTGGCGCAGCAGCCACGGCGCCACGCTGAGCGTGATCACGTACAGCAGCAACTCGGAGATCTCGTTGCTCCACGCCAGGCCGCGCGGCAGCCCGGGCAGCAAGAGGTTGCGCAGCGCCACGTCGCCGACGATGATCGCCAACATCACCAGCAGCAGCAGGCAGCCCAGCAGCGCCAGCGCCGCCAGCGCTCGGCCGAAGGCGGCGGACACGCGCTCGAACACCTCGCGGCAAGCGCTACTTGGTGAACAGCGGCTTGAAGCGCGCCGCGATCTCCGGGCTCTGCTTGGCCGCCGCCTCCCACGCCACCTGATAGGCCTTGTCGCGGAAAGCCTTGCTCGCGGCAGCGTCGAAGCGGATCGTCTCGATGCCGGCCTTCTCCTGGCGCGCCGTCTCGTCGGCGGTGTACTTGGCCCAGAAGGTGTTGTCGGCCTCGAACGCGAGCACCTGCTTGGTCAGGTAGGCGCGTTGCGCGTCGCTCAGCTTCGTGTAGGCCGGCAGGTTCATCACCAGCGACACCTCGGCGTCGTAGAAGCCCGGGTCGATGCGGTACTTGGTCTTCTCCTGCCAGTTGAGGTCGAAGATGCCGCCGATCGGCCAGCCGTAGCCGTCGACCACGTTGCGCTCGAGCGCGCTGTACACCTCGCCGGGCGGCGTGGTGATCACCGTGGCGCCCAGCGCCTGGAAGAACTCGCGGTACACCGGCGTGATGCGGATCTTCAGGCCCGTGAGGTCGGGCTTGTCGACCTTCTTGTTGGCATAGATGTGGAACGCCTGGTTCTCGACGATGCGACCGAGGTACTGCATGTTGGCCTTGTCGTTCCACACCTTGTTGATGGCGTCGAAGGCGCCGTTCTTGCGCTGCTCGGCAATCGGCAGCTCGGTGAGCTTCAGGAAGTCGGCCTCGGGCATCACGTTGGTGTAGAAGGCGCCGGTGCTCATCGCCAGCTCGACGACGCCGGTCTTCACCGCGTTGCCGGCCTCGAAGGTGGGGATCGCCTTGGGCCCGCCGATGAAGTTGATCTGCAGCACGCCCTTGCCTTCGGCGTTGACCTTCTGGATCCACGGCAGCAGCCGCTGCACGTAGATGCCGTTCTCGGCGAACGCGCTGACCAGCCGCAGCGTCACCTCCTGTGCCTGCGCAGCGGCGCCCAACCCCAACGCCAGCATCACACCCGCGGTGGCCCGAAGAACTCCTGTCATTGAATCTCTCCTGATGTCTGGCTCGAATCGCGCGGCGCGCGAGGGACCCAAGCCTGCATCGGCAGCGCGCCACGGCGAAGAGGATTTGTCCCAGGTTCCAAATCAGCGGCCTTGAACCGAGACCCCGCAGCCCCAACTGGCGGGCGACGCGAGTAGCATCCGTCGCGCATCGGATTCAGGAGAGGAAACACCATGGCTTTGCGATCGCGTGTGTGGGGCTGGCTGCTGGCGCTCGGCGTCACGCTGGGCGTGTCGGGCTGCGGCTACAACGACTTTCAGCGCCTCGACGAGCAGGTCAAGGCCGCCTGGTCGGAGGTGCTCAACCAGTACCAGCGGCGCGCCGACCTGATTCCCAACATCGTCAACACCGTCAAGGGCGAGGCCGGCTTCGAGCAGGAGACCTTGACCAAGGTGGTCGAGGCGCGCGCCAAGGCCACCAGCATCCAGGTGACGCCCGAGACGCTCAACAACCCGGAGGCGTTCAGCAAGTTCCAGCAGGCGCAGGGCGAGCTGTCTTCGGCGCTGTCGCGGCTGATCGCGGTGAGCGAGAACTATCCGAACCTGAAGGCCAACCAGGGCTTCCAGGATCTGCGCGTGCAGCTCGAAGGCACCGAGAACCGCATCACCGTGGCGCGCAACCGCTACATCAAGGCGGTGGCCGACTACAACGTGCTGGCGCGCCAGTTCCCGACCAACTTGACCGCGATGCTGTTCAGCTACTCGGTCAAGCCGTCGTTCACGGTCGAGAACGAAGCGCAGATCTCCAAGCCGCCGAGCGTCGACTTCAGCAAGCCCGCGCCGGCGGCATCGAAGTGACGGGCCTGCCGCGCCGGCGCGGCTGATTCCGCCATGCGCACCCCGCGCCAGCGCCCGCCGGCCGTGCCGCGCCGCAGCGCGACATGGCCGCTCGTGTGGCAGGCGGCGGCGTGGCTGGCCGCCGTGCTGCTGGCCTGCGTGAGCCCGCTCGCCGCCGCGCAAGACGTGCAGCCGGTGCCGCCGCTCGAAGGCCGGGTGATCGACCGCACCGACACGCTCGACAGCCGGCAGCGCCAGGCGATGGAGCAGCACCTGGCCAACGTCGAGCGTGAGTTGGGCACGCAGATCGTGGTGCTGATCGTGCCGACCACGCTGCCGGAAGACATCGCCGCCTATGCGCAGCGCGTCGGCGAGGCATGGAAGATCGGCCGCCGCGACGTCGGCGACGGCCTGCTGATCGTGGTGGCCAAGAACGACCGCAAGGTGCGCATCGAGGTCGCCAAGTCGCTCGAGGGTGCCGTGCCCGATCTGGCGGCGCGCCAGATCATCACCGAGACCATCAGCCCGGCATTCCGCCGCAACGACTACGCCGGCGGGCTCAACGCGGCGATCGATCGCATCGCCGCGCGCGTGCGGCCCGAGGGGTTGCCGGCGCCCGATACCCGGCCTCGCGGCGGGACCGACTTGTTCGGCGGCATCGACCTGGGCAGCCTGGCGATGTTCTTCTTCGTCGGCGTGCCGATCGTGGGCGCCGTGTTGTCGGGCGTGTTCGGCCGCAAGCTGGGCTCGCTGCTGACCGCCGGCGGCACCGGCACGCTCGCCTGGTTCCTCGGTGCTGGCCTGCTGCTCGCCGGCGTCGCCGGGGTGGTGGCGCTGCTGATGGTGGGCGTGTTCGGCATCGGCGGCGGTGGCCGTGGCCGCGGCGGCGGCCCGCCGATCATCTGGGGTGGTGGCGGTTGGGGCGGTGGCGGCGGCTACTCCGGCGACGGCGGCGGCTTTTCGTCCGGCGGCGGTGGCGACTTCGGAGGCGGCGGCGCCTCGGGCGACTGGTAGCGGGAACGGGTGATGAACAAGCTGCTGCGCATCCTCAAGCACCGCTGGTTCGACCAGAGCGACACCCGGCGTGCGCTCGGGCCTGCGGTGGTGCAACGCCTGCAACAGCGGGTGGCCGCCAGCGAGCGTCGGCACTCGGGCGAGATCCGCGTCTGCGTCGAAGCCGGCCTGCCGCTGTCGTACCTGTGGCGCGGACTCGGCGCGCGCGACCGCGCGGTGACGATGTTCGGCAAGCTGCGGGTGTGGGACACCGAGTTCAACAACGGCGTGCTGATCTATCTGCTGCTGGCCGAGCACGCGATCGAGATCGTCGCCGACCGCGGCCTCAACGCGCAGGTGAGCAGCGCGCAGTGGTCGCAGATCGTCGCGACCATGCGCGAGGCGTTTCGCGCCGGCCGCCACGAGCAGGGCCTCGGCGCCGCGATCGACGCGGTCGACGCGCTGCTGCGGCAGCACTTCGCGCTGGCGCCGGGAC
>DATDJF010000321.1:0-23699 GCA_036520715.1 Burkholderiaceae bacterium
CTCGACGTGGCCCGACACCGGGAAGTCCTTGCGCATCGGATGACCGATGAAGCCGTAGTCGGTGAGGATGCGGCGCAGGTCGAGGTGGCCGTCGAAGACGATGCCGTAGAGATCGAAGGCCTCGCGCTCGAACCAGTTGACGCCGGCCCAGATCTCGGTGACCGAGGGCACGACCGGCACCTCGTCGTCGGCCGCGAACACCTTCAACCGCACGCGCCAGTTGTGCGTGACCGACAGCAGATGCAGCACCACGCAGTAGCGCGGGCCGTCCCATGGCTGGTTGCGGTAGCCGGAGTAGTCGACACCGCACAGGTCCATCGCCTGCTCGAACTTCAGCTCGGAATGGTCACGCAGCGTGTGTGCCGCATCGAGGTAGTCGTCGGCGCCCACCGTGACGGTGAGCTCGCCGCGGTCGCGCACCAGCTTCCTGATGCTGGCGCCGAGGATGGCTTGCAGCGACGCCTGCAGGGTGTCGAGACGACTCATCGGTCGGCGCCGGGCCGCCCCAAGCCGAGCGCGCCCCCTCGGGGAGCAGCGAACGAAGTGAGCGTGGGGGTCAACATCATGCGCGAGCGATCGTGTTCTCGCGGCGGATCTTGGCCTGCAGCTGCAGGATGCCGTAGAGCAGCGCCTCCGCAGTGGGCGGGCAGCCGGGCACGTAGACGTCCACCGGCACGATGCGGTCGCAGCCGCGCACCACCGAGTAGCTGTAGTGGTAGTAGCCGCCGCCGTTGGCGCACGAGCCCATGCTCAGCACCCAGCGCGGCTCGGCCATCTGGTCGTACACCTTGCGCAGCGCCGGCGCCATCTTGTTGCACAGCGTGCCGGCCACGATCATCAAGTCACTCTGGCGCGGACTGGGGCGAAACAGCATGCCGAAACGATCGATGTCGTAGCGCGCGGCGCCGGCATGCATCATCTCGACCGCGCAGCAGGCCAGGCCGAACGTCATCGGCCACAGAGACCCGGTCTTCGACCAGTTGATCAGCTTGTCGACCGAGGTGGTGACGAAGCCTTCCTTGAGGACGCCTTCAATGCCCATGAATCGATGCCTTCATTCCCAATCGAGGGCGCCCTTCTTCCACTCGTAGACGAAGCCGACGACCAGGATGGCCAGGAAGATCATCATGGCCCAGAAGCCCGGCGCGCCGATCTCCTTGAGCGCGACTGCCCACGGGAAGAGGAACGCGATCTCGAGGTCGAACAGGATGAACAGGATCGCGACGAGGTAGTAGCGCACGTCGAACTTCATGCGTGCGTCCTCGAACGCCTCGAAGCCGCACTCGTAGGGGCTGTTCTTCTGGGCGTCGGGCCGGTTGGGGCCGAAGACGAAGCCGATCACCTGCGGTGCGACACCAACGGCCACCCCCACCAGGATGAACAGCATCACGCTCAGGTAGGGTTGCAGGTCCATGATTCGATCGTGTGTCGGAACGGGCGCCGCGCCAGGAAGCAAGGCCTGTCGTGTCGCATCGTTGGTGCCGACGGCGAGACTCGAACTCGCACAGCTTTCGCCACTACCCCCTCAAGATAGCGTGTCTACCAATTTCACCACGTCGGCACAGCGGTCACGAGAGCCCGATTGCCCGGCAAAGGCCTCGAGGACAGGCCCCTGGAACAGCCGGTGATTCTAATGCGTTTCGCTCGTGCGGCCGTTGTCGCTGCGACACGCGAGGCGCACGTGAAGCACCGGTCGCGAGTGGGTGGAAGCCGCGAGCCCCTGTTGTGCGCTCGGCTCGTTGTCAGCGGCTGGCCGCTGCCGCGGGAACGGCGGGCACCGCGGGCATCGCCGCACTGGCCGCACCGGGAATCGTTGCGCCCGGGATCACTGCGCCCGGCGTGATCGACGCAGGTGCGCTCGCAGCCGAGGCGGGACGGTCGAGCACGGTGTCGCCGCCGCGCGCCCTGCCGCCGCCGGACGACACGAATGCCAGCGCGAGCGTGCAGACGAAGAAGACGCCGGCACACACCGCGGTGGAGCGCGACAGGAAATTGGCGCTGCCGGTGGCTCCGAACAGGCTGCCGGAAGCACCGCTGCCGAACGAGGCGCCCATGTCGGCGCCCTTGCCGTGCTGGATCAGGACAAGGCCGATCATCACAACCGCAGACAGTATCTGCACGATCAGCACGATGTTGGTCAACATTTGCATGAGAGAGAGGCTCCTGATTCGGGATGCCGTGGTTCAGCCCGCGGCGCGGCAGATGGCGATGAAGTCGTCGGCTTTCAACGACGCCCCGCCGATCAGCCCGCCGTCGATGTCGGGCTGCGCAAACAGCGAGCGTGCGTTGTCGGCCTTGACGCTGCCGCCGTAGAGGATCTTCATGCGGTCGGCATGCGCGGTGGCCGCCCGCAGTTGGGTGCGCAGCACGGCATGCACCGCCTGCGCCTGCTCGGGCGACGCGGTGCGGCCGGTGCCGATGGCCCACACCGGCTCGTAGGCGACGACCATTTCGCCCGCACAGTGCGCCAGCGTGTGGATCGCCGCGGATAACTGGCGCTTGACGACGCTTTCGGTCTCGCCGGCTTCGCGCTGCGCAAGGCTCTCGCCGACGCACACGATCGGCGTCACGCCCTTGGCCAGCGCCGCCTTGGCCTTGTCGGCGACCAGCTGGTCGCTCTCCTGATGGAACTGCCGGCGCTCGGAATGGCCCACGATCACGTAGCGGCAGCCGAACTCGGCCAGCATGACGGCCGACACCTCACCGGTATAGGCGCCCTGCTCGTGCACCGAACAATCTTGCGCGCCCCAGCGCAAGTCGCCGCCGGCAAATGCCACCGCCGCCTCCGCAAGGTACGGAAACGGTGCGCACACCGCAACGTCGCACTCGTACGGACGCCCTTGCACGATGGCGGTCAGCAGCAACTCGTTGGTCGCACGGCTGCCATGCATCTTCCAGTTGCCCACCACGAGCTTGCGTCGCATGCGAAGCCCCGCGCTACCAACGCAGCATGATCTTGCCGACGTGCGAGCCCGACTCCATCAGCGCGTGCGCCTGGGCGGCATGCGCGGCGTCGAACACCTTGTGCACGATCGGCTTCACGGTGCCCGCTTCGAGCAATGGCCACACACGCTGGCGCAGCGATGCGGCGATCGCGGCCTTGAAGGCCTCGGGGCGCGGGCGCAGCGTGGAGCCGGTGATCAAGAGGCGGCGGCGCAACACGTCGCCGGCGTTGAACTCGCATTTCACGCCGCCTTGCACGGCAATGATCACGATGCGGCCGTCGTCGGCCAGGCACTGCACCTCGCGCGCGACGTAGGAGCCGGCCACCATGTCGAGCACCACGTCGGCGCCGCGACCCTCGGTGATTCGCTTGACCTCGTCGACGAAGTCCTGGTCCTTGTAGTTGATCGCCGCGTCGGCGCCGATCTCGAGGCAGGCCTTGCACTTGTCGGCGCTGCCCGCAGTGACGATCACCCGTGCACCGAACGCCTTGCCGAGCTGGATGGCAGTGACCCCGATGCCGCTCGAGCCGCCCTGCACGAGCAGCGTCTCGCCCGACTTCAGGCCGGCACGGTCGAACACGTTGCTCCAGACGGTGAAAAACGTTTCGGGCAGCCCCGCGGCCTCGACGTCGCTCAGCCCCTTGGGCACCGGCAGGCATTGCGATGCCGGCGCCACTGCGAGCTGTGCGTAGCCGCCGCCGGCCACCAGCGCACAGACACGATCGCCGATCTTCAGGCCGGCCGCCGCCATGGCCTTGGCATCACCGTCGAGGATCTCGCCCGCAAACTCCAGGCCCGGCAAGTCGGACGCGCCGGGTGGCGGCGCATACGCGCCCTTGCGTTGCAGCACGTCGGGCCGGTTCACGCCCGAGGCGGCCACACGCACGAGCACCTCGCCCGCGCCCGGCCGCGGGTCGGGCCGCTCGGCCAGCACCAGCACCTCTGGCGCGCCGAAGCCCTTGATCTCGACGGCTTTCATGCTCGGCGCTCGTTACCGCTGCGGTTCCTGCTGGGGCTGCTGTTGTTGCTCGGCCTGCTCGGCGGCTTGCGGCTCCTCGCGCGGCGCCTCACGGTCGCGGCGCGGCGGGCGATCGCCACGGTCACCCCGATCGCCGCGGTCGCGGCGCGGCGGGCGGTCGCCGCGGTCGCCGCGGTCGTCTTCCATGCCTTCGGGCCGATCGAGCAGCGCCTTCATCGACAGCTTGACGCGGCCCTTCTCGTCGGTCTCGAGCACCTTGACCCGGACCACCTGGCCTTCGCTGAGCACGTCGGTCACCTTCTCGATGCGCTGGTGCGCGATCTGGCTGATGTGCAGCAGGCCATCCTTGCCCGGCAGCAGATTCACCAACGCGCCGAAGTCGAGGATCTTGGTGATCGGGCCTTCGTAGACCTTGCCGACTTCGACATCGGCGGTGATCTCTTCGATGCGCTTCTTGGCGAACGCGGCCTTGTCGGAGTCGACCGATGCGATGGTGATCGTGCCGTCTTCGGCGATGTCGATCGTGCAGCCGGTTTCGTCGGTGAGCGCACGGATCGTGGAGCCGCCCTTGCCGATGACGTCGCGGATCTTCTCCGGGTTGATCTTCATCGTGTACAGGCGCGGCGCGAACTGCGACACGTCGGCGCGCGCACTGCCCACCGCCTCGACCATCTTGGCCAAGATGTGCAGGCGCGCTTCCTTGGCCTGCGCCAAGGCGACCTGCATGATCTCCTTGGTGATGCCCTGGATCTTGATGTCCATCTGCAGCGCGGTCACGCCGGCGCCGGTGCCGGCGACCTTGAAGTCCATGTCGCCCAGGTGATCCTCGTCACCGAGGATGTCGGTCAGCACGGCGAAGCGATTGCCGTCCTTGATGAGGCCCATCGCAATGCCGGCGACGTGCGCCTTCATCGGCACGCCGGCGTCCATCAGGCTCAGGCAGCCGCCGCACACGGAGGCCATCGACGACGAACCGTTGGACTCGGTGATCTCGCTGACGACACGCATCGTGTACGGGAAGTCTTCCTTGCTCGGCAGGCACGCCACCAGCGCACGCTTGGCCAGGCGACCGTGGCCGATCTCGCGGCGCTTCGGGCTGCCGACGCGGCCGGTTTCGCCGGTCGCGAACGGCGGCATGTTGTAGTGGAGCATGAAGCGCTCTTCGTACTCGCCGGCCAGTGCGTCGATGCGCTGCGAGTCGCGTTCGGTGCCCAGCGTGGCTGCCACCAGCGCCTGCGTTTCGCCGCGCGTGAACAGCGCCGAGCCGTGGGCGCGCGGCAGCACGCCGGCGCGAATCTCGATCGGGCGCACGGTGCGCGTGTCGCGGCCGTCGATGCGCGGCTCGCCCGACAGGATCTGGCTGCGCACGATGCGCGACTCGATGTCGAACAGCAGGCCTTCGACCTTGACCGTGTCGAACGTCAGCCCCTCTTCGGTGAGCGCGCCGATCACGAAGGCGTAGGCTTCGCGGCAGGCCTGCGTGCGCGCCTGCTTGCTGCGGATCTGATAGGCAGCGCGCAGCTTCTCTTCGCCGAGCGCCACGACTTTGGCGATGAAGGGTTCATCCTTGGCCGGCGCCTGCCACGTCCAGGCCGGCTTGCCGGCGTCGCGCACCAGCTCGTGGATCGCCTCGATGGCGACCTTGCCCTGCTCGTGACCGAACACCACGGCGCCGAGCATCACCTCTTCGGACAGTTGGTCGGCCTCGGACTCCACCATCAGCACGGCGGCCTCGGTGCCGGCCACCACCAGGTCGAGCTTGGACTGCGTGAGCTCGGTCTTGCCGGGGTTGAGCACGTATTGCCCGTTGACGTAGCCCACGCGGGCGGCGCCAATCGGGCCGTTGAACGGGATGCCCGAGATCGCCAGCGCCGCCGAGGCGCCGATCAGCGCAGCGACATCGGCCTGCACCTCGGGGTTGAGCGACATCACGTGGATGACGACTTGCACCTCGTTGAAGAAGCCATCCGGAAACAGCGGGCGGATCGGGCGGTCGATCAGTCGCGAGGTCAGCGTCTCGAGCTCGCTCGGCCGGCCTTCACGCTTGAAGAAGCTGCCCGGGATCTTGCCCGCGGCATAGGTCTTCTCGATGTAGTCGACGGTCAGCGGGAAGAAGTCTTGTCCCGGCTTGGCGCTCTTGGCAGCCACCACGGTGGCCAGCACGACGGTGTCTTCGATGTTGACGAGCACGGCGCCTCCCGCCTGGCGGGCGATCTCGCCGGTCTCCAGCGTCACGCGGTGTTGTCCCCATTGGAATGTCTTGCTGACCTTGTTGAACAGGCTCATTGAATTGCTCCAGTTGCTGATGAGCGCGCCGGTCTCTGAAACGGCGCGCAGAGCGCATGCGCGGTGCGGCGGCATGCAAACCGGGAGCGTGGGACACGACGGCGCGATGCCATTCCAGCGCGGCCGTCTTCACGGGCCTCGTTGGAATGACACAGCAGCGCCAAGATGGGTGCCTCGCTCCGTGATCGGAGCCCGCCGCCACGAGTGCGGTGACGGGCCGCCGACCGAACAGCCGGCTTATTTGCGCAGGCCGAGCTTGTGAATCAGTGCCGAATACCGTTCGGCGTCGTTGTTCTTCAAGTAGTCCAGCAGCTTGCGGCGCCGGCTCACCATCCTGAGCAGGCCGCGGCGGCCGTGGTGGTCTTTCAGATGCGTCTTGAAGTGCGGGGTCAGTTCGTTGATGCGTGCGGTGAGCAACGCAACTTGAACTTCGGGAGAGCCGGTGTCCTTGGCGCCGCGCGCGTTGGACTTGACGATCTCGGCCTTCTGGCTGACTGCCATCGACATGAACGATTTCCTCAATGCGTGAAACCGTCCGAGCTGGCTTTCAGCCGGAGACGGTTTCCGTTGCCACTTGCGGCCGCAGGTGAAACCGACCCGCGCCGTGCTTGGTACGCTGCCGGGCTCGCTCGGTGAGGAGCTGCTGGCAAACGACCGGCGATTATAGCCTCAGGGCCTGCGCCAGCCTGGCCACACCACGGGTGAGCCGCTCGGGCTCGCGCGAGGCAAAGCACCAACGCAGCCAGCCCTCGCCCTCGGGCCCGAACGCGATGCCGGGCGCCAGGCCGAGGCCGTGCTCGGCGACCAGCCGCTTGGCCAGCGCCAGCGAATCCGCTTGCCCTTCGATCTTCAGGAACGCGTAGAGCCCGCCGTCGGGCACCGCTGTGCTGACGCCCGGCAGCCGCTGCAACTGCGCGAGCAGCAGGTCACGGCAGGCCTGCAGCCGCTGCACCAGCCCGGTGACGAACGAGTCCCCCATCGCCAATGCGGCCAGCCCGCCGTGCTGCACGAACTCCGGCGCGCACGAGGTGTTGAACTCGATCAGCTTGCCGATCTGTGCCACCACACCGTCGGGCACCACCATCCACCCCAGGCGCCAGCCGGTCATCAGGAAGCTCTTGGAAAAACTGTGCACGACGATCAGGCGGTCGTCGGCGGTGGCGAGGTCGAGGAAGCTGGGCGCGCACGGGCCGGCACCGAACCACATGCGCTCGTAGACCTCGTCGGCGACGATCCAGGTGCCGGTGCGCCGGCAGTGCGCGAGCAAAGCCTGCTGCTCGTCGCGCGTGAGCGTCCACCCGGTAGGGTTGTTGGGCGAGTTGACCAGCACCACCTTGGTCTGCGGCGTGATCACCTCGATCAGCGATTGCACGTCGAGCCGCCATTGCCCTGCGGCGTTGGGCGCCAGCGCGATGCGCCGCACCCGGGCGCCCATCATCGTGGGCTGCTGGGTCAGGTTGGGCCACACGGGCACCACCGCCACCACCTCGTCGCCGGCGCCAGCCAGCAGTTGCGTGGCCAGCATCAGCGCGCTGACGCCCGAGCTCGTGACGGCGATGCGGTCGGCGGCGATGGCGCCGTGAAAGCCCGTCATGTAGCGCGCCAGTGCGTCGCGCAACTCGGGCAGACCCAGGTTGTGGCCATAGAAGGTCTCGCCGCGCTCCAGCGAACGCGCCGCCGCTTCGCGCACAGCCAGCGGCGTGACCTCGTCGCTCTCGCCGAACCAGAAGGCCAGCACATCCGGGTTCTTCAGCGCGGCATTGGCCACCTCGCGGATGCGCGAACTCTGCATCGCGACCACGGTGTCACGCATGCGAGGCCTCCCCAGCCGTGAAACCCGGCACGCGTGATGTGCCGACCGATTCGATGCCCTTGAAATTTCTCATCCCGCTTCCAATTCGAGGCCATGGGCGCTGAGGCCACGAGCGATTGGCTCGTTGCCGGACCGCCAGACAGTCAAGAGAGGTTCCCACCATGTTTCTGATTCCGATCCCGCGCACATCCAGCTGGGTGCGCAACGTCCTGTTCGACGAGTCGTTCGACCGCCTGTTCGGCAACGCGTCGGCGCAACCTGCGCTGCCACGCAGCCCGGCGCTGGACGTCGCCGAGTCCGACCAAGCATACACAGTCACGCTCGACCTGCCGGGCGTCGCCAAGGACCACGTCAAGGTGACGATCGAAGGCCGCCGCGTGCAGATCGAGACGCAAGCCTCGCAGGCCGCCGAGCGCAAGGAAGGCGACCGCGTGCTGGTGCGCGAGCGCGCCGGTGCGAGCTACGCGCGCAGCTTCGTGCTGCCGGTGGAGCTCGATCAGGAGCGTTCCACCGCCAAGCTCGACAACGGCGTGCTGAAGCTCGAACTGGCCAAGCGCCGCGACGCGGCCGCGACACGGATCGCGATCAACTGATCGCCGCCGGCGCGCCGGGCGCCGGCAGCTGGTCGAGCGGCCAGCGCGGCGCAACGTCGAACGCGTAGTGGCGTGGTGCGACCTCACCGCGTTGCAGGCGCATCGCCGCGGCCAGCGCGATCATCGCCCCGTTGTCCGTGCACAGCGCCGCCTCCGGGTAGTGAACCCGGAAGCGGCGCTGCTGCGCCAACGCGTTGAGGCGTTGCCTCAACAATGCATTGGCGCCGACGCCGCCGGCGACGACGAGTCGATCGAGTGCGGTGTCGCGCAACGCCCGCACGGCCTTGTGCACCAGCACGTCGACGATCGCCGCCTGCGTCGACGCCGCGAGGTCGGCGCGCTGAGCGGCCGTCGGCTCGGGCCCAAGCTTGCGGTGCTGCGTCCAGACGGCGGTCTTCAAGCCGGCGAACGAAAAATCCAGATCCCCGCTGTTCAGCAATGGGCGCGGCAACGTGAACGCGTCGGCGCGGCCCTGCTTGGCAAGCGCGGCCAGTGCCGGGCCGCCCGGGTAGCCGAGGCCGAGCAACTTGGCGGATTTGTCGAAGGCCTCTCCCGCGGCATCGTCGACCGTCTCTCCAAGCAACTCGTAGCGCCCGACTTCGCGCACGTGCATCAGTTGCGTGTGTCCACCCGACACCAGCAGCGCGACGAACGGAAACTGCGGCGGGTCTCTCGACAGGAAGGGCGACAGCAGGTGGCCTTCGAGGTGATGCACCGCCAGGCAAGGCCGGCCGAGCGCGGCCGCCATCGCGTTGGCGCAGGCGGCACCCACCAGCAGCGCGCCGGCAAGCCCCGGCCCACGCGTGTACGCGATGACGTCGACGTCATCCAGCGAGCACCCCGCCTGCGCGAGCACCTGCTGCACCAGTGGCAAGAGGCGGCGAACATGATCGCGCGAAGCCAATTCGGGCACGACGCCGCCATAGGCAACATGCATGTCGGCCTGACTGTGCAAGGCATGCGCGAGCAACTGGGGGAGCTCCGCCGCCTGCGCGCTCACCAACGCGACGCCGGTCTCGTCGCACGACGATTCGATGCCGAGGACGTTCATCGTGACTGCCTGTAACGAACAGTATCTCTATGCAGGTTTTGCGGCGGATCGCACAAATACATCACGCATCACCATGCGGACATACCCGTGATGCCAGTCACGGTGCTTGTTGAGTGTCAATCACGCGGTTACTCTTGCGGCGCTTGCACATGGCGGATTTTCGAAACCGAAGAACGTTGGGACCATGAAAGAGTTCAAGCTCACAGCATGGCCGGAGCTGCCGGCGACGTACCAACGAATTGCCTATCGCCGGATGCTGAGCGACATGTCGCATCGCTTCGTGACGGCGCATCAGCTGTGCGAAAGCAGCGGAGCCACCAAGCTCGAAGTGCGTGTGTTCCTGCAGATGCTGACCGATCGCGGGCTGTTGCGCGAGCGTGATCACGAAGAGACGCAGGGCCTGCTCGGGCCCCTGGGCGGCTGGTTGCGCCGCGCGTGGCACGGCGAGAACGCCAGGCACTGAGGCCGGACGCGAGGGCCTGGAGGGGTCACGCCGCATCGATCGAACAAGGCCCGTCACGACGGGCCTCGTGCTTTGAGGCCCGCCCGCGTCAATGCTCTTCCTTGGCGTGGTTGATCGAGTATTTCGGGATCTCGACAGTGACGTCGCGATTGGACAGGATGGCCTGACACGACAGCCGCGAGGTCGGCGCCAGGCCCCAGGCCCGGTCGAGCAGGTCTTCCTCGGATTCGTCCATCTCGCCCAGCGACTCGAAGCCCTCCCGCACGATCACGTGGCAGGTGGTGCAGGCACAGCTCATCTCGCAGGCGTGCTCGATGGCGATGCCGTTTTCGAGCATCGCCTCGCACAGCGACGTGCCGGCGGGCGCCTCGATGCTGTCGCCCTGCGGACAGTACTCGGCATGCGGCAGGATGCGGATGACCGGCACTCAGACCTCTTCGACTCGGCGACCGGTGAGTACCGAGCGGATGCTGCGGTTCATGCGCATCGCCGCGAAGCCTTCGGTGCTGTCGGCCAACGCATCGAGCGCTGCGCGGATCGTTGCCGAATCGACACCCGCGCGCGCCTGCTCGAGCTCGCCGATGCAACGCTCGATCGACGCCCGCTCCGACGCGCTCAGCAAGTCTGCATCGGCCGCCAGCGCCGCGCGCGTGGCGAGCACCAATCGCTCGGCGTCGACCTGGGCCTCGCGCAGGGCGCGTTGGTGCATGTCGACTTCGGCGCTGCCGAATCCTTCGCGCAGCATGCGGGCGACGTCGTCGTCGGACAGGCCGTAGCTGGGCTTGACCACCACCGAGGCCTCGACCCCCGCCGTCAGCTCGCGCGCCGAGACCGACAGCAGGCCGTCCGCGTCGACCTGAAACGTGACGCGGATGCGCGCAGCGCCGGCCGCCATCGGCGGAATGCCGCGCAACTCGAAACGCGCCAGCGAGCGGCAGTCGGCAACCAGTTCGCGCTCGCCTTGCACGACATGGATGGCCATCGCGGTCTGACCCTCCTTGAAGGTGGTGAATTCCTGCGCCTTGGCCACCGGTATGGTGGTGTTGCGCTCGATGATGCGCTCGACCAGGCCGCCCATCGTCTCGATGCCGAGCGACAGCGGGATCACGTCGAGCAGCAGCAACTCGCCCTCGCGCGAGTTGCCTGCCAGCGCGTTGGCCTGGATGGCAGCGCCGAGGGCCACCACCTGGTCGGGATCGAGGTTGGTCAGCGCAGGCCGGCTCAAGTAGGCCGCCACCGCACGCCGCACCGCCGGCATGCGCGTCGCACCTCCCACCAACACGACGCCCTGCACCTCGGCGAGGTCGACGCGCGCGTCGCGCATGACCTTGCGCAAAACACCGATCGTGCGCTCGACCAGCGGCCGCGTCGCAGCGTCGAACGTGTCGCGGTCGACCACCACATCGAGCGTGCCGCCGGACAGCTCGGCGCGCACATGCGCCTGCTCCTGCGCCGTCAACGCCTCCTTGGCCGTGCGCGCTGCGCTCAGCATGGCCTGCTTGTCGCGCGGCGTGTCGGCAGCCGCTCGCGCATGCGCCAGCGCCCACGCGGCGAGCGCACGATCGAAGTCGTCGCCGCCGAGGGCCGAGTCGCCGCCGGTGGCGACCACCTCGAACACGCCGCGTGCCAGGCGGAGCAACGACACGTCGAAGGTGCCGCCGCCGAGGTCGTAGATCAGGTACAGGCCCTCGCTGCCGTTGTCCAAGCCGTAGGCCAATGCCGCGGCGGTCGGCTCGTTGATCAGCCGCATGACTTTCAGTCCGGCCAATTCGGCAGCACCCTTGGTGGCCTGGCGCTGCGCATCGTCGAAGTACGCCGGCACGGTGATCACCGCGCCAAAGAGCTCGCCATCGAACGAGTCCTCGGCCCGCTGCCGCAGGGTGGCCAGGATCTGTGCCGACACCTCGACCGGTGACTTGAGCCCTTGCGGTGTGCGCACCTGCACCATGCCCGGGCCGTCGACCAACTGGTAAGGCAACCGTGCCGCGTCGGGCAGGTCGGCCAGCTTGCGTCCCATCAGCCGCTTCACCGACGCGATCGTGTGCTCGGGGTCGACACCCTGCATCGCCTGGGCAGCGGCGCCGATATCGCAGCCGCCGTCGCCGCGATAGCGCACGATCGACGGCAACAGCACACGGCCCTGATCGTCGGGCAGGCACGTCGCCTGGCCATGGCGCATCGCGGCCACCAACGAATGTGTGGTGCCCAGGTCGATGCCCACGGCCACGCGGCGTGTGTGTGGATCGGGGCTCTGGCCGGGCTCCGACAGCTGCAGCAGCGCCATCGCGTCAGGACTCCAGGATCTCGAGCCTTTGCTCGATCTGTTCGCGCAGGCGCGCCAGGAACATCCACTCGCGCACCTTCGCCAGCGCAGCACGCACGTCGTGGTGAACGTCGAGGTCGCTGCTGACCGCGTCACGAACGGACATCAGCCGGGCCTCGACCTCAGCGTCGAGTGCCTGGACCGCTGCTGCCGACGGCGCCTCGGCCAGCGCTTCATGCCATTGCATCTGCCGCCCCAACACCTCGGGTGACACCGCCTCGCCGTCGCGGCCCTGCACCTTGTGGCCACCCAGCTCGCAAAGGTAGGTGGCACGGGCCAGGGGGTCCTTGAGACGCTGATGAGCCTCGTTGACGCGCACCGCCCATTGCATGGCGAGCCGCTGCGCCGCGGCACCTTCGGCAACAAAGCGGTCGGGGTGCACGCGCGACTGCAACTCGCGCCATCGCGCGCTCAGCGCGGCCGCATCGAGCTGGAAGCGGCGCGGCAGGCCGAACAGCGAGAAGTCGTCCTGATCGAGCTTCATGCTGCGCGGGCCGCTTCCCAGACAGCCGAATCGAGGCGATCATGGGATTCAGGCCACTCGGGGCAGATGACGATGTGCGCGGGTGACATGGCGATGCAACTCAGGCAACGACCAGCAGCCGCGCCTGCCACAGGTGGCGGCGTCAGACTCGAAAGGACTCGCCGCAACCGCAGCGGTCTTTTTCCTTCGGGTTCTGGAACCTGAATCCTTCGTTCAAGCCTTCGCGCACGAAGTCGAGCTGCGTACCGTCGAGGTAGGGCAGGCTCTTCGGGTCGACCAGCACCTTGACGCCGTGTTCCTCGAACACATGGTCCTCCGGCGCGATGTCGTCCGCGTACTCGAGCTTGTAGGCCAACCCCGAGCAGCCGGTGGTCTTGACGCCCAGGCGCACACCGACGCCCTTGCCGCGTTTGGCGATGTAGCGCGTGACATGGCGCGCAGCAGCTTCGGACAACGTGACAGCCATGGACCTCAGTTCACCTTCGCTTCTTCGGCCGCGCCGTGGCGGGCCTTGTAGTCGCTGACCGCCGCCTTGATGGCGTCTTCGGCCAAGATCGAGCAGTGGATCTTCACCGGTGGCAATGCCAACTCCTCGGCGATCTGCGAGTTTCTGATCGTCATCGCCTGATCGAGCGACTTGCCCTTGACCCACTCGGTGACCAGAGAGCTCGACGCGATCGCCGAGCCGCAGCCATAGGTCTTGAAGCGTGCATCCTCGATCAGCCCGGTGTGCGGGTCGACCTT
This sequence comes from Burkholderiaceae bacterium, assembly GCA_036520715.1. Lineage (GTDB taxonomy): Bacteria > Pseudomonadota > Gammaproteobacteria > Burkholderiales > Burkholderiaceae_C > JAEUPI01. Next base: position 13,682 of record DATDJF010000321.1, read on the forward strand.
GATCTGAAGCTTCATCACGTCGCCGCAGGCAGGGGCGCCGACCATGCCGGTGCCCACTGTGGCGTCGCCCTTGTCGAACGAGCCGACGTTGCGTGGATTCTCGTAGTGGTCGATGACCTTGTCGCTGTATGCCATGTCAGGACTCCTATGTCTCTGTTCTCAATGTGCGGTCCATTGGATCGTGCTCAAGTCCACGCCGTCGCGATACATCTCCCACAGCGGCGACAACTCGCGCAGCTTGGCCACGCGGTCGCGCAGCGTGGCCACCGCGTAGTCGATCTCCTGCTCGGTCGTGAAGCGGCCGATCGTCATGCGCAGGCTCGAGTGCGCCAGCTCGTCGCTGCGGCCGAGCGCGCGCAGCACGTAGCTCGGCTCCAGGCTCGCCGACGTGCAGGCCGAGCCCGACGACACCGCGATGCCCTTGACGCCCATGATCAGCGACTCGCCTTCGACGAAGTTGAACGAGGCGTTGACGTTGTGCGGCACGCGTCGCTCGAGGTCGCCGTTGATGAACACCTGCTCGATGTCGCCGATGCCGTCGAGCAGGCGGCGCTGCAGCATACGGATGCGCTCGATCTCGGTCGCCATCTCGGCGCCGGCGATCGCGTAGGCGGTGCCCATGCCCACGATCTGGTGCGTCGGCAGCGTGCCGGAGCGCAGCCCGCGCTCGTGGCCACCGCCATGCATCTGCGCCTCGAGCCGCACCCGCGGCTTGCGGCGCACGTACAGCGCACCGATGCCCTTGGGCCCGTAGGACTTGTGCGACGCCAGGCTCATCAGGTCGATCGGCAACGCCATCAGGTTGATCGCCACCTTGCCGGTGGCCTGCGCCGCGTCGACGTGGAAGATGACGCCGCGCTCGCGACACATGGCGCCGATGGTGGCGACGTCCTGGATCACGCCGATCTCGTTGTTGACGAGCATCACCGAGGCCAGGATGGTGTCAGGCCTCAGCGCGGCCTTGAAACGATCGAGGTCGAGCAACCCGTTTTCCTGCACCTCCAGGTAGGTCACCTCGAAGCCTTGGCGCTCCAGCTCGCGCGTCGTGTCGAGCACGGCCTTGTGCTCGGTTTTCACGGTGATCAGGTGCTTGCCGCGCGACTGGTAGAAATTTGCGGCGCCCTTGATCGCCAGGTTGTTCGACTCGGTGGCACCCGAAGTCCAGACGACCTCGCGCGGGTCGGCGCCGATCAACGCCGCCACCTGGCCACGCGCCTTCTCGACCGCCTCTTCGGCTTCCCAGCCCCAGGCGTGGCTGCGCGAGGCCGGGTTGCCGAAATGCTCGCGCAACCAGGGGATCATGGCGTCGACCACACGCGGGTCGACCGGCGTCGTCGCACCGTAGTCCATGTAGATCGGGAAATGCGGGGTCATGGTCGTGGTCGACGTGGCTCGATGGCAGGCAAGGTCACTTGGACATGGCGCTGCCGAGGGCGAACACCGAGTTCGGCGCCGTCACCTTGATCGGCTTGACCACCGGTACGTTGGAGATCGCACGCTTGATCGGCGCTTCCTCGATCGCCACGCCCTTGGCCAACTGCTCGTCGACCAGCTTGCGCAGCGAGATCGAGTCGAGGTATTCGATCATCTTCTGGTTGAGGTTGGCCCACAGGTCGTGCGTCATGCAGCGGCCGGTGTCCTCGCCCATGCAATTTTCCTTGCCGAGGCAGCCGGTGGCGTCGATCGGCTCGTCGACCGCCACGATGATGTCGGCCACCGAGATCTCCTCGGCCTTGCGACCCAGGGTGTAGCCCCCACCGGGGCCGCGCGTGCTTTCCACCAGTTCATGGCGGCGCAGCTTGCCGAACAGCTGCTCGAGATAGGACAGCGAAATCTGCTGACGCTGGCTGATCGCGGCCAGGGCCACCGGGCCGTTGGTGGATCGCAGACCGAGGTCGATCATTGCCGTGACCGCGAACCGTCCCTTTGTGGTCAATCGCATGGAGTGCTCCTTGACAGCTGGCCGCTGACGCGGTTGCCCGCGGCAGCGACCGTAAAGCCCGAATCCCGAGCTCTTTGGTCAAGTATATCGGAGGCCGACTAATTTCGTCGGCAATGGGTCAAGGCGGCGGCCTGGGCTCGAGCCGCGTCTGCAGGTCCTGCATCAGGCCGTCGCAGGCCTCTTCGATCAGATCGAGCACGCGCTCGAACCCTGCCGGTGCCCCGTAGTACGGGTCCGGCACGCTCACGCCACGTGGCCGCCGCGGCGAAAAGTCCATCAGCAGGCGGATGCGGGAAGCCAAAGGCCCTGGGCAGATCTCAACCATTCGCTCGACGTGATCGGTATCCATGGCCAGGACGAGGTCGAAGCGCTCGAAGTCGTCTGCCCGCAGTTGGCGGGCCCGCTGGCGCGACAAGTCGTAGCCGCGGCGCAGCGCGCTTTGCTGCGCGCGGTGGTCCGGTGGCGAGCCGGCGTGGTAGTCCACCGTACCGGCCGAAGCCACTTCGACCTGGCCCTCCAAACCCGCGTCGGCGAGCTTGCGCCGCAACACGCCCTCGGCGGTGGGCGAGCGGCAGATGTTGCCGGTGCACACCATCAGCACGCGGATCGATGCCGTCACGAGGCGCCCCGCGCGCTGTCGATCGGTATCACCTTGCCATCGTCCGTGGAGGCGCCGAATGCCTGCTCGCGCAGCAGGCTGAGCTGGTCGCGCACCCGCGCCGCCTGTTCGAACTCCAGGTTGCGGGCATGCTCGAGCATCTGCCGCTCCAGGGCCTTGATGCGCTTGCCGAGGTCCTTTTCGCTCATCGACTCGACCTCGGCCGCAGCCGCCATGCCCTTGTGCTTGGACTTGTCCGACTGCGAGTCGACCACGCCGTCGATCATCTCGCGCACCTGCTTGCTGATGCTGCGCGGCGTGATGCCCTGCTCGGCGTTGTGGGCGAGCTGGCGGGCGCGGCGGCGATCGGTTTCGTCGATCGCGCGCCGCATCGAATCGGTGATGCGCTCGGCATAGAGGATCGCCCTGCCGTTGACGTGGCGGGCCGCGCGGCCGATCGTCTGGATCAGGCTTCGCTCGGCGCGCAGGAAGCCTTCCTTGTCGGCATCGAGGATCGCCACCAGCGACACCTCGGGCAGGTCGAGCCCCTCGCGCAGCAGGTTGATGCCCACCAGCACGTCGAACACGCCCAGGCGCAGGTCGCGGATGATCTCCACCCGCTCGACGGTGTCGATATCGCTGTGCAGGTAGCGCACCTTGACGCCGTTGTCCGACAGGTAGTCGGTGAGCTGCTCGGCCATGCGCTTGGTCAGGGTGGTGATCAACACCCGCTCGTGCACCTGCTCGCGCTCGCGAATCTCCTGCAGCACGTCGTCGACCTGCGTGGCGGCCGACCGAACCTCGACCGCCGGATCGATCAACCCGGTGGGACGCACCAGTTGCTCGACCACCTGTCCGGCGTGCTGGCGCTCGTAGTCGGCCGGCGTGGCCGACACGAACACGGCCTGGCGCATCTTGCGTTCGAACTCGGCGAACTTCAGCGGCCGGTTGTCGAGCGCGCTGGGCAGCCTGAAGCCGTACTCGACCAGGGTCTCCTTGCGCGAGCGGTCGCCGAGGTACATGCCGCCGAGCTGGCCGATCAGCACGTGGCTCTCGTCGAGAAACATGAGCGCGTCGGGAGGCAGGTAGTCCACCAGCGTGGGCGGCGGCTCGCCGGGCGCCGCGCCCGACAGATGGCGGGTGTAGTTCTCGATGCCCTTGCAATGGCCCACCTCCTGCAGCATCTCGAGATCGAAACGGGTGCGCTGCTCCAGACGCTGCGCCTCGACCAGCTTGCCGGCCTTGACGAACTCGTCGAGCCGGTTGCGCAACTCGACCTTGATGGTCTCGATCGCCGCCACCACGCGGTCGCGCGGCGTCACGTAGTGGCTCGACGGATAGACGGTGAAGCGAGGGATCTTCTGGCGCACCCGGCCGTTCAGCGGGTCGAGCAGCGACAGCGACTCCACCTCGTCGTCGAACAACTCGATGCGCAGCGCGAGCTCGCTGTGCTCGGCCGGGAAGACGTCGATCGTGTCACCACGCACACGAAACGTGCCGCGGCTGAAGTCGATCTCGTTGCGTGTGTACTGCATGCGGATCAGCTGGGCGATCACGTCGCGCTGGCCCATCTTGTCGCCGGCACGGATGGTCATCACCATCTTGTGGTAGTCGCTCGGGTTGCCGATGCCGTAGATGGCGCTCACGGTGGCCACGATCACCACGTCGCGGCGCTCCAGCAGGCTCTTGGTGGCCGACAGCCGCATCTGCTCGATGTGGTCGTTGATCGAGCTGTCCTTCTCGATGTAGAGGTCGCGCTGCGGCACGTAGGCCTCTGGCTGGTAGTAGTCGTAGTAGCTGACGAAATACTCGACCGCGTTCTTCGGAAAGAACTCTCGGAACTCGCTGTACAGCTGCGCTGCCAGCGTCTTGTTGGGCGCGAACACGATCGCCGGCCGGCCCAGCTGCGCGATCACGTTGGCCATCGTGAAGGTCTTGCCCGAGCCGGTGACACCGAGCAAGGTTTGATAGCTCAGGCCGTCGGCCACGCCCTCGGCCAGCTGCGCGATGGCCGGCGACTGGTCACCCGCCGGCGCGTAGGGCTGGAAGAGCTGGAACGGCGAGCCTGGGAAGTCGACGAAGCGCCCGCTGGTCGCCGCGGACGGGTCGCGCACTTCGGCCACCGGTGATCGAACGGACGTGCTCATGGTCAACGAATAAAATCAAGGGGCGCGCCGGTTGGCGCAACACGACCTGACAGACTAACCCAGCCGGCGATCGGGCGTGCGCCCGGCGCTGGCAAACATCTCCCCTCCCCGGAAGCATTCATGACGCTGTTTTCGACCGTTGAGCTCGCCGCGCGGGACCCCATCCTCGGCATCACCGAACAATTTGCGGCCGACCCCAGCCCGCACAAGGTGAACCTGGGCGTCGGCATGTACTACGACGAGAACGGTCGCCTGCCGCTGTTGAAGTGCGTGGCGGCAGCCGAGCAGGCGATGGTCGAGGCTCCCGCGGCGCGCGGCTACCTGCCGATCGACGGCATGGCCGACTACGACCGTGCGGCGCAGCACCTGGCTTTTGGCGAGTCATCGCCCGCCGTGACCGAGAAACGCATCGCCACGGCGCAGGCCCTGGGCGGCACCGGCGCGCTCAAGGTGGCCGCCGACTTCCTGAAGCGGCTGCGCCCGCAATCGCGCGTGCTGATCAGCGATCCGAGCTGGGAGAACCACCGCGCGTTGTTCACGCAGGCAGGCTTCGAAGTCGCGACCTATCCGTACTACGACCCGGTGTCGCACGGCGTGCGCTTCGACGCCATGCTGGCCGCGCTGAACGCGGCGTCGGCCGACACCGTCGTGGTGCTGCACGCCTGCTGCCACAACCCGACCGGCTGCGATCTCACCCAAGAGCAATGGCGCGAGGTGGTCGCTTCGGCGCGCGCGCGCGGCTGGATCCCGTTGCTCGACATGGCGTACCAGGGCTTCGGCCGCGGGCTGGATGAAGACGCAGCGGCAGCGCGCCTGTTCGTCGACGCCGGCCTCGCGTGCCTGGTCGCCACCTCGTTCTCGAAGAACTTTTCTCTTTATGGCGAGCGAGTCGGGGCGTTGTCGGTGGTGTGCGAGCAACCTCAAGAGGCGCAACGCGTGCTGTCGCAGCTGAAGCTGATGATCCGCGCCAACTACTCCAACCCGCCCACCCACGGCGCCAAGGCCGTCGCAGCCGTGCTGGCCGATCCGGCGCTGCGCCGGCTCTGGCACGAAGAGCTGGCGCAGATGCGCAACCGCATCCACACGATGCGCGAGCGCCTGATCACCAAGTTGCGCGAAGCCGGGGTGCAACAGGACGTGTCGTTCATCGCCGCGCAGCAGGGCATGTTCAGCTACAGCGGCTTGTCCGCCGAGCAGATGCGCCGCCTGCGCAGCGAGTTCAGCGTCTACGGTGTCGATTCGGGCCGCATCTGCGTGGCGGCGCTCAACGAGCGCAACCTCGGCCACGTGGCGCAAGCCATCGCCCGCGTGATGTAGGCCGGCCACCGCCCGCCGGCGGCGAATTGCACGGTCTTTGTGCCGCTGTCGATCAATTCGATCCCGGCCCGGCCGTGGCAGGCTGTGCTCGGGTAGCATTCGCACTGCTGCGGTGCATCATTTCACGCAGCGGACACACCGTCGATGCCGGCAAAACCCTGACCAGGAGACCGGCAAACCGACACCACCGGTCGGGAGTCCCCTGTACATGCTGTATCAGCTCTATGAATCGCAACGCGCGCTGATGTCGCCGTTCGCAGAGTTCGCGAGTGCGTCGTCCAAGCTGTACAGCCACCCGCTGTCGCCGTTCACCCATGTGCCGATGGCGCAGCGCCTGGCCGCCAGCTTCGACCTGATGCACCGGCTGGCCAAGGAATACGAGAAGCCGCGTTTCGACATCCAGAGCACCACCGTCGACGGCGTCGAGGTGGCCGTGCAGGAGCAGGTGGCGCTGGAAAAGCCGTTCTGCCGCTTGCTGCGCTTCAAGCGCTTCACCGACCATGCGCCGGTGCTCGAGCGCATGAAGGTGCAGCCCACCGTGCTGGTGGTGGCGCCGCTGTCGGGACACCATGCCACGCTGCTGCGCGACACCGTGAAGATGCTGCTGCGCGACCACAAGGTGTTCATCACCGACTGGACCGACGCACGCATGGTGCCGCTCGACCAGGGTCCGTTCCATCTCGACGACTACGTGCACTACGTGCAGGAGTTCATCCGCACGATCGGCCACAACGTCAACGTGATCTCGGTGTGCCAGCCCACCGTGCCGGTGCTGGCCGCCGTGTCGTTGATGGCCAGTGCCGGCGAGCCGACGCCGCCTGCGCTGGTGATGATGGGTGGCCCGATCGACGCACGCCTGTCGCCGACCGCGGTGAACAACCTGGCGATGAACAAGAGCTTCGAGTGGTTCGAGAACAACGTGATCTACCGCGTGCCGCACAACTACCCGGGCGCCGGGCGCCGCGTGTACCCGGGGTTCCTGCAACACACCGGCTTCGTGGCGATGAACCCTGATCGCCACATGAGCTCGCACTACGACTACTTTCTCGACCTCGTGCGCGGTGACGAGGAAAGTGCCGATGCGCACCGTCAGTTCTACGACGAGTACAACGCAGTGCTCGACATGCCGGCGGAGTACTACCTCGACACCATCGAAACCGTGTTCCAGGAGTTCGCGCTCGTCAACGGCACCTGGGACGTCGCGGGCAAGCGGGTACGCCCGCAAGACATCACCCGCAGCGCATTGCTCACCATCGAGGGCGAGCTCGACGACATTTCCGGTGCCGGCCAGACCCGCGCGGCGCATGCGTTGTGCACCGGCATCCCGAAGGCGCGGCAGGCTCACTATGACGCCGTCGGCGCTGGACACTACGGCATCTTCTCCGGGCGGCGTTGGCGCGAGCAGGTGTATCCGGAGGTCCAGCAATTCATCGAGCGCCACAGCCGCGGCGCCGCCGCTCCGTCGACCGCCCGCGCTGCCGCCAAGCGCGGCCACAAGGCGACGGCCAGGGCAACCCGCAAGTAAGCACGGCGGTGGCGGCTTCGGCAGGCCAGACCCGCTTGGCCGCACGCATCGTCGATGCGCTGCCGCAGACCCAATGCACGCGCTGCGGATTTCCCGACTGCCGCGGCTACGCCGAGGCGATTGCGTACGACGACGCAGCCATCAACCGTTGTCCGCCGGGTGGCGAGCAAGGCATTCAACGCCTCGCCGAGCTCACCGGCCGTCAACCGCTGCCGCTCGATTCCGAGCGCGGCGCCGAAGGGCCGCGCCGCCTGGCGGTGATCGACGAGCAGTGGTGCATCGGCTGCACGCTTTGCATCAAGGCGTGCCCGGTCGATTGCATCGTCGGTAGCGCCAAGCGCATGCACACGGTAATCGATGCCTTGTGCACCGGCTGCGAGCTGTGCATCCCGGTGTGTCCGGTGGACTGCATCGCCATGGTCGACGTCACATCACCGGCCACCGGCTGGCAGGCCTGGAGCCCCGAACTGGCGAGCCAGGCGCGTGAACGGTATGGCCGGCACCAGCAACGGCTGGCGCGTGAACAGCGCGAGCACGACCTCGTGATGGCCCAGCGCGCGGCGCAGAAGCTCGCCGAACTCGAGCAACACAGCCGCATCGTCGATCCGGCCGCGCTCGAGGCCAAGCGCGCCGTCGTCGCGGCTGCGCTGGCGCGGGCACGTGCTGCGCGCGCGCCCGCCCGGCCGAGCGACGAGCCCCAAGCCGACGACGACGCATGAACAGCGCAGACATCGAGTTCATGTTCGCGACGTTGCAGCGCGCGAACCCCCACCCCGCCAGCGAATTGCTCTACAGCGGCACGTTCGAGCTGCTGGCGGCCGTGCTGCTGTCGGCGCAAGCCACCGATGCCAGCGTCAACCGCGCCACGCGGCGCCTGTTTGCGGTGGCGCCCACGCCGCAGGCGATGCTGGCGCTGGGCGAGGCGGCGCTGTGCGATCACATTCGCAGCATCGGGCTGTACCGCACCAAGGCCAAGCACCTGATCGAGGCCTGCCGCCTGCTGGTCGAGCGCCACGGCGGTGAGGTGCCGCGTGACCGCGAAGCCTTGCAGGCGTTGCCGGGCGTGGGCCGCAAGACCGCCAACGTGGTGCTCAACGTGGCGTTCGGCGAGCCCACGATGGCGGTGGACACGCATGTGTTCCGCGTCGCCAACCGCACCGGGCTGGCGCCCGGCAGCAACGCCGAAGCGGTGGAGCAAGGTTTGCTGGCCGTCGTGCCGCAGCCCTATCGAAGCGAAGCCCATCACTGGCTGATCCTGCACGGACGCTACGTGTGCACCGCTCGTTCGCCCGATTGCCGCGCCTGCGCGATCCACAGCGTGTGTGCGGCATTTGCCGCCTCCGGCGGCGCGCCCACGTTGCGCTAGGGCCGGTGATGCCGGCGGCCCCTACAATCGCTGCCGTTGCCGATACCTTCCGCGCACATGGCCACGCTGCAAGAGCTTGCCGATCGCGTCGAGCGCCTCGTGTTGCGACACGACGAGCTCAAGCGCACCAATGCCCTGCTCGAGGAAAAGCTGGCGGTCGTCGGTGGCGAGCGCGACAGCTTGAAGTCGCGCCTGGCAGCGGCGCGTGCGCGCATCGATGCCCTGCTCGAGCGGCTGCCGGCGGGCGCACCCGACAGCGGCGGGCCGGAACGCTGACCCAACCCACGAGACCTCTTTGAGCCAACTCGAAGTGACGATCCTCGGGCAGAGTTACGTGCTCGCCTGCCCAGACGGCGGCGAGCGCGATCTGCTGGAAGCGGTGGCGATGGTCGATCGCGAGATGAGCGCGATCCGCGATGCCGGCAAGGTCAAGGCACGCGAACGCATCGCCGTGCTGGCGGCGCTGAACCTGGCGTACCAGTTGGCCGAGGCGCCGCTGCCATCGGCAGACGCCGCCGCCGCGCCGGCCGAGCTCGAGCGCCTGGTGCAGCGCATCGACCACGCGCTGAGCGACGACGGCCGCCTCTTGTGACCCTCGACAAGCGGCAAGCGTCGAACCTGTCACGTTCGTCAAGCCCTTGCATCGCATTGCGTTGCGCAAGCCGACGCGTAGAATGAATCGGTCCGCTGCGTTCGCGAAGGTTCTTATTTCCTTGAACCGATGCTCAACGAGCTAGGGACCGGAACATTGCTTGGCAGGTGCGATCGTCTCGCGTCAGATGAACCCGAAGCCATGCTGACCGGGCCCACCTGAATCCCCTGGGTTCAGGAATGCGGCCTTCGGTGCGCGGCGGACACTTTCGCACCTTTCATCGCGGCGCCTCGGGGCGCGAGCTCGAGACACCACGATGACCCAATACTGGTTGATGAAGAGCGAGCCCGACGAGGCCTCGATCGACGATCTCGCGCGTGCGCCGGGCAAACGCCTGCCCTGGACCGGCGTGCGCAACTACCAGGCCCGCAATTTCATGCGCGACCGCATGCAGGTGGGCGACGGCGTGCTGTTCTATCACTCGTCGTGCGCCGAGCCCGGCGTGGCGGGGCTGGCCGAAGTGTGCAGCGC
>DATDJF010000322.1:0-16245 GCA_036520715.1 Burkholderiaceae bacterium
GCCTCGGGCGGGGCCCGCTACGGACGGCGCGGATTATCTCATCGGCCCCGCAGTCGGCTGCGGCCCGGCCGGCCGATGTGCAAACAGGTGTCATAATGCTGCTTTGCACAACAGCTGGGTCACGAGCTGGACGTCCGACCCGGACGCCCGGGCATCCTGACCGCGCAGGCACCACACCCGTCTCACGAGGATGCGGAGAGGTGCACCGATGGTTTTTCGTCAGAGAAATTCGCAAAGGTTCAAGATGGACATGTCTGCCGCGGAAGTCAAGCGTGCCGCTTCGGCACAGCCGCATTCCCCCTCCTCCCACACCGAGCCGAACGGCTCCGAGATCCTCGTGCGCTGCCTGCAGGCCGAGGGTGTCAAGTTCCTCTGGGGCTACCCCGGCGGAGCGGTGCTCTACATCTACGACGCCCTGTACAAGCAGGACAGCATCGAGCACGTGCTGGTGCGTCACGAGCAGGCCGCGGTGCACGCCGCCGACGGCTACGCGCGTGCCACCGGCGAGGTCGGCGTCGCGCTGGTCACCTCGGGTCCGGGCGTCACGAATGCCATCACCGGCATCGCGACCGCCTACATGGACTCGATCCCGATGGTGATCATCACCGGCCAGGTGCCGACGCCGGCGATCGGCCTGGACGCCTTCCAGGAGTGCGACACCGTCGGCATCACGCGCCCGATCGTCAAGCACAACTTCCTGGTCAAGGACGTGCGCGAACTGGCGCTGACGATGAAGAAGGCATTCCACATCGCGCGCACCGGGCGGCCCGGCCCGGTGGTGGTCGACGTGCCGAAGGACGTGTCGCTGCACACCGCGCCGTTCAGCTACCCGGCGCGCATCGAGATGCGCTCGTACAACCCGGTTCGCAAGGGTCACGGCGGCCAGATCCGCAAGGCGCTGCAGTTGCTGCTGGGCGCGAAGCGGCCTTACATCTACACCGGCGGCGGCGTTGTGCTGGGCAACGCGGCAGCTGAACTGCGCGAGCTTGCCGACTGGCTCGGCTTTCCGTGCACCAACACGCTGATGGGCCTGGGTGCCACGGCGTCGAGCGACCCCAAGTTCCTCGGCATGCTCGGCATGCACGGCACCTACGAAGCCAACATGACGATGCAGAACTGCGACGTCCTGCTGGCCGTCGGCGCGCGCTTCGACGACCGGGTGATCGGCAACCCGAAGCACTTCGCGTCGGTGGAGCGCAAGATCATCCACATCGACATCGACCCGTCGTCGATCTCCAAGCGGGTGCGGGTCGACATTCCGATCGTGGGCGACGTCAAGGACGTGCTGCGTGAGCTGATCGAGCAGTTCAAGGAAAGCCAGGCCAAGCCCGATGCCGGAGCGCTGTCGGCCTGGTGGGGCCAGATCAACGAATGGCGCAAGCGCGAGTGCCTGACCTACAAGCGCAGCAGCGAGGTCATCAAGCCCCAGCAGGTGGTGGAGACGCTGTGGCAGCTCACGCGCGACAGCGATGTCTATGTCACTTCCGACGTCGGGCAACACCAGATGTGGGTGGCGCAGTTCTACGGCTTCAAGGAGCCGCGCCGCTGGATCAACAGCGGCGGCCTCGGCACGATGGGTGTCGGCCTGCCGTATGCGATGGGCATCAAGCTGGCCAAGCCGCAGGCCGACGTGTTCTGCGTCACCGGCGAGGGCTCGATCCAGATGTGCATCCAGGAGCTGTCGACCTGCCTGCAGTACAAGACCCCGGTGAAGATCGTGTCGCTGAACAACCGCTACCTGGGCATGGTGCGGCAGTGGCAGGAGATCGACTACGGCGGCCGCTACTCGCACAGCTACATGGACGCGCTGCCCGACTTCGTGAAGCTGGCCGAAGCCTATGGCCACGTCGGCCTGCTGGTGGAAAAGCCCGCCGACGTGGAGCCGGCGCTGCGCGAGGCCATCAAGCTGAAGGACCGCACGGTCTTCCTCGACTTTCGCACCGACCCCACCGAGAACGTCTGGCCGATGGTCCAGGCGGGCAAGGGCATCACCGAGATGCTGCTCGGTTCCGAGGACCTTTGAGCGCCTGAGCGGCCGGCACGCGGCGCCTACCGGCGCCGTGATCGCCGTGTCGAAGGGCGCGCGAGGGTCTGCCTGTCTACAACTGAATTCGAAGAGCGCGACCAAGGCCCGGCGGTTACCGCCGCCGGCGCTGAAGAGTCCGAAGGACGAACCGAGATGAAGCACATCATTGCCGTGCTGCTGGAGAACGAGCCGGGCGCGCTGTCGCGCGTGGTGGCGCTGTTCTCGGCGCGCGGCTACAACATCGAGAGCCTGACCGTCGCGCCAACCGAGGATGCCTCGCTGTCGCGCATGACCGTCGTCACCACCGGGTCCGACGAGGTGATCGAGCAGATCACCAAGCACCTGAACCGCCTGATCGAGGTCGTGAAGGTGGTCGACCTCACCGAGGGCAGCTTCACCGAGCGTGAGCTGATGCTGATCAAGGTGCGCGCGGTGGGCAAGGAGCGCGACGAGATGAAGCGCATGGCCGACATCTTTCGCGGTCACATCGTCGACGTCACCGACAAGAGCTACACCATCGAGCTGACCGGCGACGCCGCCAAGCTCGATGCCTTCATCGACGCCGTCGACCGCGCGGCGATCCTGGAGACGGTGCGCACCGGCACCAGCGGCATCGGCCGCGGCGAGCGGATACTCAGGGTGTAGAAGCGGGCTTCTGCGGAGCCCTTAGAGATCAATTGGAGAGCAGCATGAAGGTTTATTACGACAAAGACGCCGACCTGAGCCTGATCAAGGGCAAGAACGTCACCATCGTGGGCTACGGCTCACAGGGCCACGCCCACGCGCAGAACCTCAACGACAGCGGCGTGCGCGTCACCGTGGGCCTGCGCCGCGGCGGCGCCTCGTGGTCGAAGGCCGAGAAGGCGGGACTCAAGGTGGCGGCGGTCGGCGATGCCGTGAAGGACGCCGACGTCGTGATGATCCTATTGCCCGACGAGCAGATCGCCGCGGTCTACCGCGACGACGTGCATCCGAACATCCGCCAGGGCGCATCGCTGGCGTTCGCGCACGGCTTCAACATCCACTACGGGCAGGTGATGCCGCGCGAGGATCTCGACGTCTGGATGGTGGCTCCCAAGGCGCCCGGGCACACGGTGCGCAACACCTACACGCAAGGCGGCGGCGTGCCGCACCTGATTGCCGTGCACGCCGACCGCTCGGGCAAGGCGCGCGATCTGGCGTTGAGTTACGCAGCGGCCAACGGCGGCGGCAAGGCCGGTGTCATCGAGACATCCTTCCGCGAGGAAACCGAGACCGATCTGTTCGGCGAGCAGGCCGTGCTGTGCGGCGGCTGCGTCGAACTCGTGAAGGCCGGCTTCGAGACGCTGGTGGACGCCGGCTATGCGCCGGAGATGGCGTACTTCGAATGCCTGCACGAGCTCAAGCTGATCGTCGACCTGATGTACGAGGGCGGCATCGGCAACATGAACTACTCGATCTCCAACAACGCCGAGTACGGCGAGTACTCCACCGGCGAGAAGGTGATCGGCGAGGCCTCGCGAGCGGCGATGAAGAAGGCTCTGGCGGACATCCAGAGCGGTGAATACGCCAAGAGCTTCATCCTCGAGAACCGCGCCGGCGCGCCGACGCTGCTGTCGCGCCGCCGCCTGACCGCCGAGCATCCGATCGAGGGGGTGGGCGAGAAGCTGCGCGCGATGATGCCGTGGATCAAGGCCCACAAGCTGGTCGACAAGAGCCGCAACTGAGCCACCCTGGGATGCCTGCTGGAGGCCGTGGCACGCGCACAATGGCCGCACGATGAACGATCTGACGCAGCCGGGTGCCGTCGACGACGTGGTCGAGCAGGGGCCGCCATTGCCGCCGCGGCGCAAGGGCATCTACATCCTGCCCAACCTGTTCACCGTGGCGGCGCTGTTCGGCGGCTTCTACGCCATCGTGATGGCGATGAACGATCGTTTCGACAGCGCGGCCATCGGCGTGTTCTGCGCGATGGTGCTCGACAGCCTCGACGGCCGGGTGGCACGAATGACGCGCACACAAAGCGCGTTCGGCGAGCAGATGGACAGCCTGTCCGACATGGTGAGTTTTGGTGCGGCGCCGGCGCTCATCGTCTACGAGTGGGCGTTGCGTGGGCTGGGCAAGGCCGGCTGGATCGCGGCGTTCGTGTACTGCGCCTGCGCCGCACTGCGCCTGGCGCGCTTCAACACCAACATCGGCATCGTCGACAAGCGCTTCTTTCAGGGGCTGCCCAGCCCGGCGGCGGCGGCCATCGTGACCGGTCTGATCTGGGTGCTCGACGACTACGGCTTCAAGGATGCCGCGCGTGTCGACTGGCTGGCCTGGACGGCATTCGGCGTCACGCTGTATGCGGGCCTGACCATGGTCACCAACGTGCCGTTCTACAGCTTCAAGGACATCAGCTTCAAGCGGTCGGTCCCTTTCATCGTGATCGTGGCCATTGCGCTGGGCATCGCGGTGGTCAACATCGATCCGCCGCTGGTGCTGTTCGCGGCCTTTTGTGTGTACGGGTTTTCGGGGTACGCGGTGTATGTGTACAGGCGCGCCAAGGGCAGGCCGGTCAGCGTGATCGCGACCTCGACGGACGAGCCCGACGAAGAGGGCTTGCATCGCTGAGCGCCGAACATGCTAAAGTCCGTGCCCATGACGTTCCGACTCGCGATCGCGCTGGCGCTACTGCTAGGAGACCCACGGGCTCGCTGATCGTCCACGTCCTACCGTTTTCGATCTCACGGCCCGTATGCAACCCGCAGCGGGCCGTTTGTCTTGTGGAGCGCGGGTTGCGACCATGATCCAACGAGGAAAGCCATGTTGAAGCAACCGCAGACCAAGTACCGGACCTTCGCGCCGGTGCACCTCACCGATCGTCGCTGGCCCGACGCCGTGCTGACGCGCGCGCCCGTGTGGAGCAGCGTCGATCTGCGCGACGGCAACCAGGCGCTGATCGAGCCGATGGACAGCGACCGCAAGCTGCGCCTGTTCAACATGCTGGTGCGCATCGGCTTCAAGGAGATCGAAGTCGGCTTCCCGTCGGCGTCGCAGACGGAGTTCGATTTCGTCCGGTTGCTGATTGAGCGCGACTTGGTGCCCGACGACGTGACGATCCAGGTGCTGACCCAGGCGCGGCCCGAGTTGATCGAGCGCACGTTCGAGTCGCTGATCGGGGCCAAGCGGGTGATCGTGCACCTGTACAACGCGACGTCACCCTCGATGCGCCGCATCGTGCTCGGGCTCGACGAAGACGGTATCGTCGAGCTGGCGACGACGCACGCACGACTGGTGCGCGATCTCGCTGCCCGCCAGCCGCGCACGCAGTTCGTCTTCCAGTACTCCCCGGAGATGTTCTCTGGCACCGAACTGGCGTTCTCCAAGCGTGTGGTCGATGCGGTCACCGCGGTCTGGGAAGCCACCCCCGAGCGCAAGGTGATCGTCAATCTGCCTTCGACGGTGGAGCACAGCACTCCCAACATCTTTGCCGACATGATCGAGTGGATGCACCGCCACCTGGCGCGTCGTGACTCGATCGTGCTGTCGGTGCATCCGCACAACGACCGCGGCACCGGTACCGCAGCGGGCGAGTTCGCGCTGATGGCCGGCGCCGACCGCATCGAGGGCTGCTTGTTCGGCAACGGCGAGCGCACGGGCAATGTCGACCTCGTCAACATCGCGCTCAACCTCTACACGCAAGGGGTGGCGCCGGGGCTCGACTTCTCTGACATCGACGAGGTGCGGCGCTGCGTCGAGCACTGCAACCAGCTGCCGGTGCACCCGCGCCACCCGTACGCCGGTGACCTGGTCTACACCTCGTTTTCCGGGTCGCACCAGGACGCGATCAAGAAGGCCTTTGCCGCGCGGCGCGAGGGCGATGTGTGGGACATGCCATACCTGCCGATCGACCCCGTGGATCTGGGCCGCAACTACGACGCCGTGATCCGCGTCAACAGCCAGTCGGGCAAGGGCGGCATCGCTTACCTGCTCGAGCACGAGTACGGCCTCGAGCTGCCGCGACGGTTGCAGATCGAATTCAGCCGCGTCGTGCAGGCGGTGACCGACGACACCGGCAAGGAAGTGACGGCCGGCCAGATCAAGGCGATCTTCGATGCGCAGTACGGCGTGGCGCTGCCGAGCGTGGCACACGCCAGCATCAGCCAACACAGCGACGATGGGGTCACGGTGCGAGCTCAACTGCTGGGCGTCGACGGTTCACGGCAATCGATCACCGGTGTCGGCAACGGACCGATCGACGCCTTCGTCACGGCGCTGCAGGCGCATGCCGGCATGCCGATCCGGGTGCTCGACTACCACGAGCACGCGGTCACCGGCGGCGCCGATGCGAGCGCGGCCGCCTACATCGAGTTGCGCGTCGGAGAACACACCCTGTTCGGCGTAGGCATCGATCGCAGCATCACCACCGCGTCGTTCAAGGCGATCGTGTCCGGACTGCGCCGCGCCCAGGCCAGAGCCGCTGCGCCGCAGCCGGTCGCCGATCACGCCTAACATCGCGCAGTAGCAGGAGCACACCATGGCCGACAAGCTCATCATTTTCGACACCACCTTGCGCGACGGCGAACAATCCCCGGGCGCCTCGATGACGCGCGACGAGAAGTTGCGCATCGCGCGCCAGCTCGAGCGCCTGAAGGTCGATGTGATCGAGGCCGGTTTCGCAGCCTCGTCCAATGGCGACTTCGAAGCGGTCAAGGCGATCGCCCATGCCGTGCGCGAGAGCATCGTGTGTTCGCTGGCGCGGGCCAACGACCGCGACATTTCGCGTGCGGCCGAGGCGTTGAAGGGGGCCGCACGAGCGCGCATCCACACCTTCATCGCCACCAGCGCGCTGCACATGGAAAAGAAGCTGCGCATGACGCCCGATCAGGTGTTCGAGCAGTCCAAATTGTCGGTGCGGTTTGCGCGCAACCTGTGCGACGACGTCGAGTTCTCGCCGGAGGACGGCTACCGCTCGGATGTCGACTTCCTGTGCCGGGTGCTGGAGACGGCGATCCGCGAGGGCGCCACGACCATCAACATCCCCGACACCGTGGGCTACGCGGTGCCCGAGCTGTATGGCAGCTTCATCGCGACGTTGCGCGAGCGTATTCCGAACTCCGGCAAGGCGGTGTGGTCTGTGCACTGCCACAACGACCTCGGCATGGCGGTGGCCAACTCGCTGGCCGGCGTCAAGATCGGCGGCGCCCGCCAGATCGAATGCACCATCAACGGCCTGGGCGAGCGAGCCGGCAATTGCGCGCTCGAAGAGGTGGTGATGGCGGTGCGCACGCGCCGCGACTACTTCGGCCTCGAGTTGGGCATCGACGCCAGCCAGATCGTGCCGGCGTCGCGCATGGTCAGTCAGACCACCGGCTTCGTCGTGCAGCCCAACAAGGCGGTGGTGGGCGCCAATGCATTTGCCCACGCCTCGGGCATCCACCAAGATGGCGTGCTGAAGGCGCGAGACACCTACGAAATCATGCGTGCCGAGGATGTCGGCTGGGCCGCCAATCGCATCGTGCTGGGCAAGCTGTCCGGCCGCAACGCATTCAAGCAGCGCCTGCAGGAACTCGGCATCACGATGGAGTCCGAGGCCGACGTGAATGCCGCGTTCATGCGCTTCAAGGACCTGGCCGATCGCAAGAGCGACATCTTCGACGAGGACATCCTCGCGCTGGTGAGCGACGAGAGCGTGACCAGCCAGCACGAGCACTACCGGCTGCTCGGGCTCGCCCAGCACAGCGAGAGCGGCGAGCGGCCGCACGCCAAGGTGACCTTCGCGATCGGCGAATCCGAATTCGTGGCCGACAGCGACGGCAATGGCCCGGTCGATGCCAGCCTCAAGGCCATCGAGTCGCGGGTGCATTCGGGTGCGGAACTGCTGCTGTACTCGGTGAATGCCATCACTTCCGGCAGCACCGAGTCGCAGGGTGAGGTGACCGTGCGGCTGCAACTCGGGGGGCGGATAGTCAACGGCGTCGGAGCCGATCCCGACATCGTGGTTGCCTCGGCAAAGGCCTACATCGCCGCCTTGAACAAGCTGCATCACAGTCCGGAGCGGGTGGCGGCCCAGGGCTGAGGCCCCTTCGCCTGCCCCCTCAGTCGGGTGATAACAACGCACGGCAACAATTCTCGAACCCCCGCACTTGAGGAAATCTACCTAAGTTTTTGATATTGCCCGCCTTTTGGCATGCCGATACACTGACGCACCGGTCATCGAAATGGCCGGTTCGTTCGTTGGTGCGGGGCATGCAAGCAAAAACCTGGGGTGCATCGTTGGGTAAGCAAGTGGGCGTGTGGGCGGCCGGCGTGGCCGCCTTGGTTTGTTTTCTGGCCACGCCTGCGATCGCGGGCACCGCTGCCTCCGGGTCGCTTCCGGTGGTGAAGGCCAAGGCCAGCAGCTCGACCGCCAAATCGGCCGTCTCGCCCCGCCGCAAGGCGCGCATCTCCGCAACGCGGCCGTCGATCGCCCAGAAGCTGGGCCTGCGTAGCACCGAGGATGCGCTTGACCTGAGGTCCAGCGCCGCGCTGGTGATCGATCAGGACACCGACGAGGTGCTGTTCAGCAAGAACGCCGAGGCCGTGTTGCCGATCGCGTCGATCACCAAGCTGATGACGGCCATCGTGGTGCTCGACGCCGGGCAAGAGATGGACGAGCCCCTGAAGGTCTCCAAGGTCGCGCTGGACACGCCGCGGAACAACCGCTCGCCCTTGCGGGTGGGCGCCACGCTGACCCGCGGCGAACTGATGCACCTGGCGTTGATGTCATCCGAGAACCGTGCCGCGTACTCCATTGGCGCCGCATATCCGGGCGGCCTGCCGGCATTGGTCGAGGCGATGAATCGCAAAGCGCTCGAGTTGGGCATGAACGACTCGCACTTCGTCGAGCCCACCGGCCTGTCGAGCGACAACCGGTCGAGCGCGCAGGATCTCGCGCTTCTCGTCAAGGCCGCTTATCAGAATCCCGTGCTTCGCGAGTACTCCACCGCCCCCGACGCCTCGATGGCAGTGGGCCGCCGGACGGTGCAGTTCCGCACCACCAACTCGCTGGTGCGCAACCCCTCGTGGGAGATCGGCCTGCAGAAAACCGGCTACATCTCCGAGGCCGGTCGCTGCGTGGTGATGCAGGCGCAACTGGCCGGGCGCAAGCTCATCATGGTGCTGCTCGATTCGGCAGGCCGCTACTCACGCGTCGGCGATGCCGAGCGCATCCGTCGCTGGCTCGATGCCATGCCGACCGCGCATGCCGCTGACGAGACGCCGGCGCCGCAACAGGAATCACCGTCGGTGACCGAGGGCGAGCGAGATCTGGGCCGCAGTGGCTCGGACACGTTCTAGCCACGACTCCTCGAGCCGGTCCGCCGGCGCCGACACCGACAGGCCGGCCACCAGGCTGGACTGATCATCGAAGATGCCGGCTGCGAAGCAGCGCACGCCCAGTTCCAGCTCCTCGTCGTCACGGGCCACGGCGGTCTGGCGCACCTGCGAAAGCTCACGCTCCAGCCGGGGCAGGTCGGTGATGCTGTTGCGTGTATGGCCGGCGAGCCCCGTGCGGGTGGCATAGGCCCGCACCCGCTGCGGATCGTCGAACGCCAGGAACAGCTTGCCCACCGAGGTGAGATGCAAAGGCGCTCGCCCGCCGACGGCGCGCACGACCTGCATGCCGGAGCGCTCGCTGTAGGTTCGCTCGATGTAGACGATTTCGTCGCCTTGCCGAACCGACAGGTTGACCGGCTGATGCGTCAGCTTGTGCAACTCGCGCATCGGGCCCAGCGCCGCGTCGCGCACGTCCAGGCGTGCCTTGACGAGATTGCCGAGCTCGAGCAGCCGCATCCCGAGCCGGTAGCTGCCGGCCTCGGGCCGATCGACATAGCGGCCGATCACCAGGTCGTTGAGGATGCGATGCGCGGTCGAGGGGTGCAGCCCGGTTCGCTCGGTGAGCTGCTTCAGCGGCACCGGGTCCGGCTGCGAGGCGAGCACGTCGAGCAGGTCGAACATGCGCTCGATCACCTGGATCGTCGGGCGGATGGCGCCTCGATGGGCGTCGCTTTGCTTTTCTTTCATGGGACGCGATTTTGCATCCTGAAAGCGGCGCCTCAAACCGATTCGCCGGGTGGCCTCACGACGCCTCGACGGCCGTCGACACGGCCCGCACTCCGGCGCGCACGGCGCCCTCGATCGTTGCGGGGTAGGGACCTTCGATGTAGTCGCCGGCCGCCAGCAAGCCGGGCGCGATGGCCAGCGGGGGCCGGGCCAACGCCGGCACGCACGCAAAGGTCGCGCGACGCTCCATTGCGGTGTGCACGACCGTCGGCGAGGCGCTGAAGGAGGCCGGGAAGGCGCTGGTAGCCTGCCGCTGCACCGCCGCCGACAGCGCCGGCAGGCCGCGCTCCAGCCAATCGCGTGCGCCGCTCACCACGAAGGCCACCATGTCGCGGTGTTGCCCGAGCAGCCCGAGGTCGAACGCAAACTGCGCCGGCTGCTCCGCGCTGCTGCGCAGCGCCACCATCGGAGCCGGCAACGGATCCGCCTGCCGATGCAGGTAAACGGTAGCGATCGGCTCGTAGTGCAGCGACGACGCCAGGGCGGACCAGGCCGGATTCAACGTGGTGGTTAACCGCGCCGCCTCGACGGCGCTGCAGCCAAGCACCACGAGGTCGAAGGGCTCACCGTCGACTGCCCAGGTCGCGTCCGGCCTTCGCACGATCGACTGCACGCGGCAGCCCAGCCGCAGGCTGGCGCCTTGCTGAGCCAGCCATGCCCCGGCAGGCAGCGGAAACAGGCGCGACAACCCGGCAGCAGGCAGCAGCAGATCCGAGCTGCCCGTTCCGCCGAACAACGAGTCGGCGAGCACACGCAGGAACACGGTGGCGCTGGCCTGTGCCGAGGGCGTGTTCAGTGCGGCGATGCACAGCGGGTCGATCAGGTCGGCGCGCACCCGCTCGGGCAGGTCGGCGCAGAGCTCGGCCACGGTGTCGACTCCCGGATTGCGCATGCCGTTGCGCAACCAGCCGAACGTCTGGCGCAACAGGGCCGCGCGCTCGCGCCAACGCCAGCCGCGCGCGCGCGCGACCGCCCAGGCAAACGCGAGGCGCACGTTGCCGCGCGGCAGCCGCAGGCCGCTGCCATCGGGGTAGAGCAGCTCGAGCGGCCGCCGATGCAGCAACTGCGTCGGGTCCACACCGACCAGGCGCATCAGCCGCAGTGTCTCGGTGTAGGCGCCGATCAGGATGTGCTGGCCGTTGTCGAGTGCCAATGAGTTGACGGCCACGCTGCGCGCGCGTCCCCCGGTGTGGGCCGCCATCTCGAACAGCGTGACCGCGTGGCCATCGGCGGTGGCCTGCACCGCCGCGGCCAAGCCGGCCCACCCGGCGCCGACCACGGCCACGCGCTGAGGCGGGCGGCTCACCTCAGTGGCCTTGCCACTGCGTGCGTGCGGCGATCCACAGCTTGCGCAACGGCGTCAGCGACGTGCGCTGATGCAGCACCTGGAATCCGTCGTCCTCGATCTCGTGCAGCAGCGTGCGGTAGATGTTGGCCATCATCAGTCCGGGCCGCTGCGACTCGCGATCCGCTTGCGGCAACAGCGCCAGCGCCTCGTCGTAGGTGGCCTGCGCGCGCTGCGCCTGGTGGTGCATCAGCGCGCTGAAACGATCGCTGTATCCCCAGGGCGCGTGGCGCTGCAGGATCTCGGAGGCTTTGACGCCGAAGCGCTGCATCTCGTCCAGCGGCAGGTAGATGCGACCGCGCCGCGCGTCGTCGCCGACGTCGCGGATGATGTTGGTGAGCTGCAGCGCGCGGCCCAGCGTATGGGCGTATTCGACCGTGCGTTCGTTGGAGCGTCCGAAGATGTTGGCTGCGACCTCGCCCACCACGCCGGCCACCAGGTGGCAGTAGCGACGCAGGGCAACGAAGTCGAGGTAACGCGTCTGGTCGAGGTCCATCTGGCAGCCCTCGATCACCGCCAGCAGATGGCTTTGCTCGATGCCATGCGCCTGGGTCAGCGGCATCAAGGCCTGCATCACCGGGTGGGTCGGGCCGTCGGCAAAGGCACGGGCCACCTCCTGCCGCCACCAGTTGAGCTTGGCTGCCGCCACGCCCGGGTCGATGTGCTCATCGACCACATCGTCGACCTCGCGGCAGAACGCATAGAACGCGGTGATGGCTGCGCGGCGCGGAGCCGGCAGGAACAGGAAGGCGTAGTAGAACGACGAGCCGCTTCGCGCCGCCTTGTCGCGCACGTACTGTTCAGGCGTCACGTCAGGCGGTCGGGGTTGTAATCTGCGGGGCGATAGCGCCAGCTTCGCCACGCCAGGAGTGGCAGGTCGGCGGCGTGCAGACGCGGCCGGCGGTTGATCGTGGCGAAATCCATGCGCGCGATTTTCTCAAGGATGCGCCAGCCGCCGTTCACCACCAGCCGCAACTCCCAGCCGGCGCGACCGGGCACACGCGCCGGCAGCGCGGCACCCTCGGCCATCAGCGAGGCCGTCCACATCACCAGGTCACGCACGAGCGCGCGCAGGCCCGGGGTATCGACCAATCCCATCGGATCGTGGGTGCCCACCCGATGGCGGGCCGCGTCGGCCTGCGGCAGGTAGTTGCGCCCGCGCGGCAGGTCGACGCTCAGGTCCTGCCAGAGGTTGATGAGCTGCAGGCTCGAACACAGCGCGTCGGCCTGCCGCAACGACGCGGCGTCGCCGATGCCGTACAGATGCAGCAGCAGCCGCCCGATCGGGTTGGCCGAGCGCCGGCAGTAGTCGAGCAGCGCGTCGCGATCCGCGTAGCTCGGGTTGCGCACGTCCTGCTCGAAGGCGTCGAGTAAATCGTGCAGCAGGTGCTCGGGCAGCGCGTGCTGCCGGATCGCGCGCTCCAGCGCGGTGAACACGCCGGACCATGGCAGCGCTCCCGGCATCTGCGAGCTGCCCTGGCGGCGTTCGGCCGCGGCGCGCAGCGCGGCCCGAAAGCGCGCGAGTTCGGCCAGGCGGGCAGTGGCTGTCGCGTCGCCTTCGTCGGCGATGTCATCGGCCGTGCGGGCGAATGCATAGATGGCGCGCACCGGCTCGCGCAGGTTTGGCGGGCACAACAGCGACGCGACGGGGAAGTTCTCGTAGTGACCCACACCCACCGTCCGATTGTCCACGGCGGTTACGCCGTTTCGGGTTTGACAGCGTCCGGGTTCGGCCCCTACATTACTGACCGGTCAGTCATTAAGCGGGCAACAGGTCAATCGGCCGCCGCTCGCGGTGTCGTCAGCTCACACGGTCTTGCCATGAAGCGCACCCTCATCACCTTGCTGCTGCCAACGACCCTCGCGCTGCTGGCTGCCTGCTCGCCGGCGACACCCCCCGCGGAACCGATCCGCGCCGTGCGCACGATCACGCTGGCCGCTGCCAGCGTCGGCGGGGCCCACGAGTACGCCGCCGAGGTGCGGGCGCGCACCGAATCGCGGCTGGGTTTTCGGGTCGGCGGCAAGTTGCTCTCGCGATCGGCCAACATCGGTGACGCCGTGCGTGCCGGGCAGGCGCTGGCGCAACTCGATCCAGGCGATCTCAAGCTGAGCCTGGAGTCCGCGCAGGCGGCATTGGCCGCTGCCAAGGCAAGCTATGAGTTCAGCGAAGCCGAGTTCAAGCGCTTCAAGGAACTCAGAGACCAGGGCTTCATCAGCGGCCTCGAGCTCGAGCGCAGGGAGACCGCGCTGACCGGAGCGAGGGCAGTCTACGAGCAGGCCCGGGCGCAGGCCAATGTCCAGGGCAATCAGGCCCGCTATGCCACGCTGACTGCCGATGCATCGGGCGTCATCACCGCCGTCGACGCCGAGCCGGGTGCCGTGGTGGCCGCGGGGGCCTCCGTGGTACGGCTTGCTCACGACGGGCCGCGCGATGTGGTCTTCAACGTGCCCGAGGATCGAGCCGCAGACCTGCGTGTGCTGGCCGGCAAGGCCGGCGCATTGAAGGTCCACGTCTGGAACAACGGCCTGGCGCCGCTCAACGCCACCGTGCGCGAGGTCGCCGCGGCGGCTGACCCCGCCACGCGCACGTTCCTGGTCAAGGCCGACCTCGGCCGCGCCGACGTGCGGCTCGGGCAAACCGCCAACGTCAAGATCGAGATGCCGCGTGTGGCCGGCCAGATCAAGCTGCCGCTGGCGGCGGTGTTCGAAGCCAAGGGCGCGCCCGCAGTGTGGGTGGTCGATCGCACGAGCATGACGGTCAAGCAGCAGCCCGTGCGTGTGGCCGGTGCCGAAGGCAACGAGGTCGTGCTGGCAGGCGGCGTCGCACCCGGCGAGACGGTCGTCGTGGCTGGCGTTCACGTGCTCAGTGCCGGGCAGAAGGTTCGGCTCTACGCCGAGCGCGCCGCTGCCGGCGCTGCCGGCACGACGAACGGCAACAGCGTGGCCTCCCGCTGAATCGAGAGCCGCCGATGTCCGATGCCACCGTCGGCGCGACCCCCACGTCGCGCTTCAACATCTCGAGCTGGGCGCTGGAGCATCCGGCGCTGACGCGCTACCTGTTGATCGTGTTGATGGCGCTGGGCTTCGCCTCGTACTTTCAGCTCGGGCAGGACGAAGACCCGCCGTTCACCTTCCGCGCGATGGTCGTGCAGGCCTTCTGGCCCGGCGCCAGCGCGCAGCAGATGGCCGAGCAGGTGACCGACAGGATCGAGAAGACGCTGCAGGAGGCGCCGCACGCCGACATCATCCGCAGCTACACCAAGCCGGGCGAATCGCTGACCATCCTGCAGTTGAAGGACAGCGCGCCGCCGAAAGAGGTGGCCAACACCTGGTACCAGGTGCGCAAGCGGGTCGCCGACATGCGCAGCACGCTGCCGCAGGGCGTGATCGGGCCGGTCTTCAACGACGACTTCGGCGACGTCTTCGGCTCGATCTTCGCGTTGTCGGCCGATGGTTTCAGCGATGAGGAGCTGCGCGAATTCGCCGACGACGTGCGTTCGGCGCTGCTGCGCGTGCCCGACGTGGCGAAGGTGGAGATCTTCGGCGCCCAGCCCGAGAAGCTGTTCATCGAGATCTCGCACAAGCGGCTGGCGCAGCTTGGCCTGGACATGACCCAGGTGATCGCTCAGCTCGGCGCGCAAAACGCCGTCGAAGGCGCCGGCGTGCTCCATGCGGGCACGCAGAACCTGCAGGTGCGTGTGGCGGGTGCGTTCGATTCCGTCGAGGAGTTGCGCCGCTTTCCGATCCGCGCCGTCAACCCGGCCACCGGCACGGCCAGCAGCCTGCGCCTGGCGGACATCGCCGACATCCGGCGCGCGACGATCGACCCGCCGGCCGTGAAGGTACGCCACCAGGGCAAGCCGGTGATCGCGCTGGGCGTGTCGATGGCCAAGGGTGGCGACATCATCGCGCTCGGCGACGCGCTGCGCGGCAAGGCCGACGAGCTGCGGCGCGACCTGCCCGCCGGCATCGAGCTGGTGCAGGTGCAGGATCAGCCGCGTGCCGTGTCGCGTTCGGTGGGCGAGTTCGTGCGCGTGCTGATGGAGGCCATCGTCGTGGTGCTGCTGGTGAGCTTCATCAGCCTGGGCCTGCACACCAAGCCGCTGCGCATCGACTTCCGGCCCGGCATGGTGGTGGGCATCACGATCCCTCTGGTGCTGGCGATCACCTTCGTGACGATGTTCTATTGGGGCGTCGGCCTGCACAAGATCTCGCTCGGCTCGCTGATCATCGCGCTCGGCCTGCTGGTCGACGACGCGATCATCGCGGTCGAGATGATGGTGCGCAAGCTCGAAGAGGGCTACGACATGAAGCGCGCCGCATCGTTCGCCTACGAGATCACGTCGATGCCGATGCTCACCGGCACGCTGATCACCGCCGCAGGCTTCCTGCCGATCGGCCTGGCCAAGTCGGTGACCGGTGAGTACACCTTCGCGATCTTCGCCGTCACCTCGGCCGCGTTGCTGATCTCGTGGCTGGCCTCGGTGTACTTCGTGCCATACCTTGGCGCGATCCTGCTGCGCGCACGGCAGAAGGCAGGAGCGGGCGAGGCGCACGAGTTGTTCGACACGCCGTTTTATTCGCGCTTCCGCTCGCTGGTCGGCTGGTGCGTGCAGCACCGCTGGCTCACCATCGGCGCCACCGTGCTGACCTTCGTGCTCGGCGTGGCTGGCATGGGCAAGGTGCAGCAGCAGTTCTTTCCCGATTCGAGCCGGCCCGAGATCCTGGTGGACCTGTGGCTTCCGGAAGGCTCGACGATCCAGGAGACCGAAGCCCTGGCACGCCGCTTCGAGCAGCGCATGATGAA
>DATDJF010000323.1:0-4304 GCA_036520715.1 Burkholderiaceae bacterium
GAGGCGGGCGCCGACGCCGTGGGGTTCGTGTTCTACGCGCGCAGCCCGCGGCACGTGAGCGCGGCGCGGGCCGGTGAGCTGGCCCGTGCGCTGCCGCCGTTCGTGACCCCGGTGTGCCTGTTCGTCAACGCCAAGGCCGACGACATCGCCCGCGCGACCGACCACATCGGGCGGGCGGTGTTGCAATTCCATGGCGACGAGACGCCTGCGCAGTGCCAGGCCGCCGGGCGCACCTACATCCGCGCCGCCCGCATGCGCGAGGGGTTTGCGCTGCTAGACTTCGCCAACGCCTACACCAGCGCGGCAGCGCTGCTGCTGGACGCCGATGTCCAGGGCTATGGTGGCGGAGGAAAGGTCTTCGATTGGTCACTCATTCCACCAAGCGTGCCCGTTCCGCTCGTTTTGTCTGGTGGGTTGAATCCTGCAAACGTGATCGATGGGGTGATGCGCGTCCGGCCCTGGGCCGTTGACGTGAGCTCCGGCGTCGAATCGAGCAAGAGCGTCAAGGACGCCACGCTGATCCGCCGGTTCTGCGAGGCGGTGCGCGAAGCCGATGCGCGCATCGACGATGCCATCCACTAGAGGAGTCCTGGCCGCCACGCTGTCGCTTCGCCCGGGCGCACCCCTGCGGGGGCGTTGCTTGGCCTGGAGCGGCGCGGCGGCGGCCTGATCGATCACATGAAGCACTACCAACAGCCCGACGCGCGCGGGCACTTCGGGCCCTATGGCGGCAGCTTCGTCGCCGAAACGCTGGTCCACGCGCTCGATGAACTGCAGGCCGCCTATCAGCACTACCGCAGCGACGACGCCTTCGTCACCGAGTTTCGCAACGAGCTCGAGCACTTCGTGGGACGGCCGAGCCCGGTGTACCACGCCGTGCGGCTGAGCCGCGAGGTCGGCGGCGCACAGATCCACCTCAAGCGCGAGGACCTGAACCACACCGGCGCGCACAAGATCAACAACACGGTCGGCCAGGCGCTGCTGGCCAAGCGCATGGGCAAGCCGCGCGTCATCGCCGAAACCGGCGCCGGCCAGCACGGCGTGGCCACCGCCACCGTGTGTGCGCGCTACGGCATGGAGTGCGTGGTCTACATGGGCAGCGAGGACGTCAAGCGCCAGTCGCCCAACGTCTACCGCATGCACCTGCTGGGCGCCAAGGTGGTGCCGGTCGACAGCGGCTCCAGGACCCTGAAGGACGCGCTCAACGAAGCGCTGCGCGACTGGGTGACCCACGTCGAGAACACCTTCTACATCATCGGCACGGTGGCCGGCCCGCACCCGTACCCGACGATGGTGCGCGACTTCCAGCGCGTGATCGGCGACGAATGCATCGTGCAGATGCAAAGGAGCATCGGCCGCCAGCCCGATGCGGTGATCGCGTGCGTGGGCGGTGGCAGCAACGCGATGGGCATCTTCTATCCGTACATCGAGCACGAACGCGTGCGCCTGATCGGTGTCGAGGCGGCGGGCCACGGACTGCACACCGGCAAGCACGCGGCGAGCCTGAACGCCGGCTCGCCCGGCGTGCTGCACGGCAACCGCACCTATTTGCTGCAGGACGACAACGGCCAGATTCTCGAGACGCACTCGGTGTCGGCCGGCCTGGACTATCCCGGCGTCGGCCCCGAGCACGCCTACCTCAAGGACACCGGGCGTGCCGAGTACGCCGCCATCACCGACGACGAGGCGCTGGCCGCGTTCCATCGCCTGTGCCGTACCGAGGGCATCATTCCCGCACTCGAGTCGAGCCACGCGGTGGCGCACGCGATCAAGCTGGCCGCCACCATGACGGCGGACCAGCACCTGCTGGTCAACCTGTCGGGCCGTGGCGATAAGGACATCGGCACCGTGGCCGACCTGTCCGGCGCCACCTTCTACTGCCGGCCGTCGTGCCAAGGCCAGGCGGTGAAGTCATGAGCCGCATCGCAACCGTGTTGGAGCGGCAACGGCGCGAGGGCCGCAAGGCCCTGATTCCCTACGTCACGGCCGGTGACCCGTATGCCGACGCCACCGTCGACGTGCTGCACGGCCTGGTCGACGGCGGGGCCGACGTGATCGAACTCGGTGTGCCGTTTTCCGACCCGATGGCCGACGGCCCGGTGATCCAGAAGGCATCCGAGCGCGCGCTGGCGCGCGGCATCGGCATGCCGCAGGTGCTCGACATCGTGCGCGGCTTTCGGCAATCCAACAGCCACACGCCGATCGTGCTGATGGGCTACGCCAACCCGATCGAACGCTTCGACCAGCGCGCGGGTGGCGGGGCCTTCGTGCGCGAGGCCGCGCAGGCGGGCGTCGACGGCGTGCTGGTGGTCGACTACCCGCCCGAAGAGTGCGGCGAGTTCGCCACGGCGCTGAAATCGGCCGGCATCGACATGATCTTCCTGCTCGCCCCGACTTCCACCGACGCGCGCATCCGCGAGGTGGCGCGCCTGGCCAGCGGCTTCGTGTATTACGTGTCGTTGAAGGGCGTCACCGGCGCCGGCCACCTCGACGTGTCGGCGGTCGCACAGGCGATGCCGCGCATCCGGGCACACGTCAAGTTGCCGGTCGGCGTGGGTTTCGGCATACGGGATGCGGCCACTGCCAGCGCAGTGGCCAAGGTGGCCGACGCGGTGGTCATCGGCGCACGTTTGGTGCAGATTCTGGAGGCCGAACCGCGCGACAATGTGGCCGCCGCCGGCCGCCGGTTCATGGCCGAGATCCGAACGGCGCTCGACACCGGGCAATGACACGCATGATGCAGAAGTACTTAGCGCGGCGGGCCGAGCACCGGGCCGCTCCCAAGCCGGCCCGTGCCCCCTCGGGGGGCCGGGCGATGTATTCATCGACCGGGGGGTTCCAATGAGTTGGCTCGAGAAACTGCTGCCGCCGAAGATCCAGCAGACCGATCCGGCCGAGCGCCGCTCGGTGCCGGAGGGCCTGTGGATCAAGTGCCCGGCCTGCGAGACCGTGCTCTACAAGACCGACCTCGAGGGCAACCTCAACGTCTGCCCGAAGTGCGAGCACCACCACCGCATCGGCGCGCGCGCGCGACTCGATTCCTTCCTCGACCCCGAAGGCCGCTTCGAGATCGGCCAGGAGGTCGTGCCGGTCGATGCGCTGAAGTTCAAGGACAGCAAGAAGTACCCCGAGCGGCTGAAGATCGCGCTGGAGAACACCGGCGAGACCGATGCGCTGGTTGTCATGGGCGGTGCGGTGATGAGCGTGCCGCTGGTGGCCGCCTGCTTCGAGTTCGATTTCATGGGCGGCTCGATGGGCAGCGTGGTCGGCGAGCGCTTCGTGCGCGGCGTCGATGCCGCGCTCGAGCAGAAGATGCCGTTCGTGTGCTTCACCGCCTCGGGCGGCGCCCGCATGTACGAAGGCACCTTGAGCCTGATGCAGATGGCCAAGACCAATGCGTCGCTGGCGCGCCTGTCCAAGGCGCGGCTGCCTTTCATCAGCGTGCTCACCGACCCCACGATGGGCGGCGTGTCGGCCAGCTTCGCCTTCATGGGCGACGTGGTGCTGGCCGAGCCCAAGGCGCTGATCGGGTTCGCCGGCCCGCGGGTGATCGAGAACACCGTGCGCGAGAAGTTGCCCGAAGGCTTTCAGCGGGCCGAATTCCTGCTCGGCAAGGGTGCGCTCGACATGATCATCGACCGTCGCCAGCTTCGTCCCGCCGTGGCCAAGCTGTTGGCGATGCTGCTCAAACAAAGCGCCGACGCCGTCGCCTGAACGGCCTGGCGTCGGCGGCGTGGCTGACCTGAGCCCGATCGCCCGATGACTGCACCTCGCACGCTCGACGAGTGGCTCGCGCATTGCGAGCGGCTGCATCCCAAGAGCATGGACTTCACGCTCGATCGCGTGAGGGTCGTGCGTGATCGCCTGCAGTTGCGATTTCAGTGCCCGGTGATCAGCGTCGCCGGCACCAACGGCAAGGGCTCGACCTGCGCGATGATCGAATCGATCGCGCGCCACGCCGGCTACCGCACGGTGCTGTACATGAGCCCGCACCTGGTGCGCTTCGAGGAGCGTTGCCTGATCGATGGCCGCATGGCCGATGCGGCGACGCTGCTGCCGCACTTCGAGGCGGTGGAGGCGGCGCGCGGCGACGTCACGCTGACCTACTTCGAGTTCACGACGCTGGCCATCGTGCGCGCGTTCGTGCATGCCAAACCCGATGTGGCGATCCTCGAAGTGGGCCTCGGCGGCCGTCTCGATGCGGTGAATGCGTTCGACGCCGATTGCGCGGTGGTGACCGGCATCGCGCTCGATCACACCGAGTATCTGGGCCCCGATCGCGAATCGATCGGCCGCGAGAAGGC
>DATDJF010000324.1:0-3432 GCA_036520715.1 Burkholderiaceae bacterium
CGGTGGGAAAGATCGCCACCGTGGTGTAGCCGCCGAGCCAGATGGCCAGCTCGGCCATGAAGAAGTGCGCGCAGTTCTTCGACAGGATGGCGATGCGAGCTCCGCGCTCGAAGCCGCGGCTCTGCAGGTGTGCGGCCATGCGGCGCGATTGGTCGAGCACCTGGGCCCAGGTGTAGTCGGCCACCTGCCCGCCGCCGAGCGGCTGCGTGAGGTACACGCTGCTGGCGCGGTTCGCCTCGTGGTCGTACACCTGGTCGAGGATCAGCCTGTCTTCGCTCACGTCGATGTCTCCGCGAATGCGCAGCCACCAGCGGCTGCAGCGCGGCAGGCTAGCGTGCCGGTGCAGCCAAGGGCCGCAGGGCAAACCCTGCCGTGCAGGGCACGATCACGCGCCCTAGGACGCTCGCTCCAGGGCGAGCGCGATGCCCTGGCCGACGCCGATGCACATGGTGGCCAGGCCGCGCCGGCCGCCGGTGCGCTCGAGCTGGCGCATGGCGGTGAGCGCCAGGCGCGCGCCCGAGGCGCCGAGCGGATGGCCGATCGCGATGGCGCCGCCATTGGGGTTGACGCGAGGGTCGTCGTCGGCGATACCGAGCTGCCGCGTGACTGCCAGGCCCTGCGCGGCGAATGCCTCGTTGAGCTCGATCACGTCGAGCTCGCTCACCGTCCAGCCCAGCCGCGCGAGCAGCTTTTGTGTGGCCGGCGCGGGGCCGATGCCCATGATGCGCGGCGCCACGCCGGCCACCGCGGCGCCGATGATGCGGGCTCTGGGCTTGAGGTTGTATTTCTTCAGCGCCGCATCGCTGGCGATCAGCAGCGCGCACGAGCCGTCGTTGACGCCCGATGCGTTGCCCGCGGTCACGGTGCCGTCGGGCCTGACCACGCCCTTGAGCTTGGCCAGCGCCTCGAGCGTGGTGGCGCGCGGATGCTCGTCGGTGGTGAACTGCGTGGTCTCGCCCTTCTTGCCGGCGATGCTCACGGACACGGTCTCGCCCTCGAAGAAGCCGGCCTTGCTGGCGGCCTGCCAGCGCTCCTGCGAGCGCAGCGCGAAAGCATCCTGGTCGGCGCGCGACACCTTGAACTCGGCGGCCACGTTCTCGGCGGTCTCGGGCATCGAGTCGATGCCGTGTTGCTGCTTCATCAGCGGGTTGACGAAGCGCCAGCCGATGGTGGTGTCTTCGATCTTGGCGCTGCGCGAAAACGCGCTGTCGGCCTTGGCCAGCACGAATGGCGCACGCGTCATGCTCTCCACGCCACCGGCGATCATCAGCTCGGCTTCGCCGCTGGCGATCGTGCGAGCGCAGGTCGCCACCGCGTCGAGCCCCGAGCCGCACAGGCGGTTCAGCGTGGCGCCGGCCACGTCGGTGGGCAGGCCGGCGAGCAGCGCGGCCATGCGGGCGACGTTGCGGTTGTCTTCGCCAGCGCCGTTGGCGCAGCCGTAGATCACGTCGTCGACGGCTTTCCAGTCGACGCCGGCGTTGCGCTGCATCAGCGCCCTGATTGGGATCGCGCCGAGGTCGTCGGGGCGCACGCTGGCCAGTGCGCCGCCGTAGCGGCCGATCGGGGTGCGCACGCCATCGACGATCCAGACGGGGCGGGGCAGTGACATGGTGGTCTCCTTCGGTGGGCCAGGCGCGTGGCTACGATAACCTAGCGCGCTTCAATGGGTGCCCGTTGGGCGCGATGGTGCGCGCCGAGCAGGGCGAATCGTTCGACCGATGCTGCTCGAAGCCACGGAAGAATTTGCTCAGCTCGCGCTCAGCGTGGCCACGATGTGGTTCGCGCTGCGGCTGGTGCTGCGGCTGCAGCGCTCGCCGTGGAGCGAGCACATCGACCGGCGCCGCGCTGGGGTGGTGTGCCTGCTCGCATTGATGGCCGCCGCGGTGATGGTGGCCGAAGACACGCTGAAGGGCCAATCGGACCCGATCGACCGCGCCGTGCTGCTGTGGATTCGCGAGCGCATGCCGGCCTCGCTGACGCCGTACTTCGAGGCGATCACGTTGTCCGCATCGTCGACCGTGCTGACGCCGCTGACGATGGCCGCCACCATCGGCCTGCTGACGATGCGCCGGCGCGTCGGGGCGCTGCTGGTGGCCGGCTCGGTGGTCAGCGCGGCGCTGGTGGTCTACGCCATGAAGGTGATCATCGGCCGCGAGCGCCCCGCGCTGTGGGAGGTGCAGTGGTACTGGGGATCGAGTTTTCCGAGCGGGCACACGCTGGTGATGGCGGCTTTCGCCACCTCGGCCGCGCTGGTGGCCGGCCGCGTGTGGCCCGCCGTGCGCATACCCGCGCTCGTGCTGGCGCTGGTGTGGACGCTGCTGGTCGGCTTGTCGCGGCTGGTGCTCGGCGTGCATTGGCCCACCGACGTGATGGTGGCGGCCTGCGTGGGCATGGCGATGCCGCTGGCATTCGGCCTGGCGCTCGAATCGCGCGGGCGACCGCAGCAGCACGAGCGGGCCGGCGTTCAAGCGAGCGACTCAAGCCACGGCGGCCGCTGACTTGCGCGGCAGCTTCACCGCCGGCAGGCCACCGAGGAACAGATCGGCCACGATCGGCGCGATCGACGCGTGGTCGAGCGCGCCCTCGGGCTTCATCCAGGTGAACATCCAGTTGATCATGCCGAACAGCAGCATCGTCGACGGCTTGGCGAGCTTCGCCTTCTTCAGGTCGGGCCGCAGCGCGGCCACCGCCTTGGCGAAGCCGGCGACGACCTCGCGCTCCTTGCCGAGGATGCGCTCGCGGTCGGCCTCGTTGAGAAAACGCACGTCGTCGGTGAGCACACGGTGGGCGTGCTGCGCGTCGGCGTACTCGAGCACGATGCGCTTGATCAGCTCGCGCAGGTGGGCCTCGGGCGGCAGGCGCTCGGCGCCCACCTCGGCCACCAGCGCATGCAGCCGCTGCACGTGGCCCTCGGCGATCGACACCAGGATGGCGTACTTGTCGTCGTAGTAGTGGTACAGCGTGGCCTTGGAAAGGCCACAGGCCTGCGCCACCTCGTTCATCGACGTGCCGGGGTAGCCGCGGTTGGCGAACAGCGTGGCCGCGCGCGCCAGGATCAGCTCGCGCTGGTCGTCGTAGTTCTTGGCGCGGCCGCGGGGCATGCGGGCTTATCTCTCGTCGAAAGACAGGACGACGCGCTCGGTGGTCGGGTGCGCCTGGCAGGTGAGCACGAAGCCGGCCTCGACCTCTTTCTTGTCGAGCGCGAAGTTGCGCTCCATGCGCACGCTGCCTTCCACCAGCTTGGCGCGGCAGGTGCCGCACACGCCGGAGGTGCACGAGAACGGCACTTCGAGGCCGGCGGCCGACGCGGCATCGAGGATGCTCGGCTGGTCCTTGCGGAACTCGATCTCGCGGCGCAGGCCGTCGCGGATGATCGTGACCTTGGCGATCTCGGCGTCACCGGGGGCGGCCTGATGGATCACCGCGCCCACC
>DATDJF010000325.1:0-9739 GCA_036520715.1 Burkholderiaceae bacterium
ACCAACAGCTTCGACGAGGCGATCGCGCTGCCCAGCGAGTTCAGCTCGCGCATCGCGCGCAACACGCAGTTGATCCTGCAGGAAGAGACGCACATCACGCACGTGGTCGACCCCTGGGCCGGCTCGTACCTGATGGAGTCGCTGACGCAGCAGATGGCCGACACGGCGTGGTCGATCATCGAAGAGGTGCAGACCCAGGGCGGCATGACCAAGGCCGTTGGCTCCGGCTGGGCCAAGCTGAAGATCGAGGCCAGCGCCGCCGAGAAGCAGGCGCGCATCGACTCGTCGCGCGACGTGATCGTCGGCGTCAACAAGTTCAGGAGCGAGCGCAACGACGCGGTCGACATCCTCGAGGTCGACAACCACAAGGTGCGCGAGCAGCAGGTGGCACGGCTGAAGTCGGTGCGCGCCCAGCGCGATGCGGCCAAGGTCAAGGCGGCGCTGGCGGCGCTCACCGAGTGCGCGCGCTCGGGTCAGGGTAACCTGTTCGACCTCAGCATCCAGGCCATCCGGCTGCGCGCCACCGTGGGCGAGATCAGCGATGCGCTGGAGCAGGTGTTCGGGCGCCACCGCGCCGACATTCAGAAGGTGACCGGCGTGTACGCAAAAGCCTACGACTCGGCCGAAGGCTGGGACAAACTGAAGGGTGAGATCGCCGCCTTCGCCAAAGCGCAGGGCCGCCGGCCGCGCGTGATGATTGCCAAGCTCGGCCAGGACGGCCACGACCGCGGCTCCAAGGTGGTGGCCACCGCGTTTGCCGACCTCGGCTTCGACGTCGACATCGGCCCGCTGTTCCAGACGCCCGAGGAGTGTGCGCGCCAGGCGATCGAGAACGACGTGCACGCGGTGGGCGTGTCCACGCTCGCCGCCGGCCACAAGACGCTGGTGCCGGCGATCATCGGTGAGCTGAAGAAGCAGGGGGCCGACGACATCATCGTGTTCGTCGGCGGTGTCATTCCGCAACAGGACTACGACTTCCTCTATGCCGCCGGCGTGAAGGGCATCTACGGGCCCGGCACGCCGATTCCGGCGAGCGCGAAAGACGTGCTCGAGCAGATTCGTGCCGCGTCTTCGACGCCGAAGTAGCCTTGCCAAGGCGCGTGGTGATGGTCGACCCGACAGACAAGGCCTTGCTCGACGGCGTGCTGCACGCGCAGGGCGAGGCGCAGCGGCGGGCGATCGCCAAGACGATCACGCTGCTGGAATCCACGCGCCCCGACCATCGCGCCCGCGCGGAGGACTTGCTCAACGCGCTGCTGCCGGCCAGCGGCAAGTCGTTCCGGCTCGGCATTTCCGGCGTGCCCGGCGTCGGCAAGTCGACCTTCATCGAGGCGCTGGGCCTGCATCTGCTGCAGCAGGGGCATCGCGTCGCGGTGCTGGCCGTCGACCCCTCGTCCAGCGTGTCGGGCGGCTCGATCCTCGGCGACAAGACGCGCATGGAACGGCTGTCGGTGCAAGCCGATGCCTTCATCCGCCCGAGCCCCACCAGCGGCACGCTGGGCGGCGTGTCGGCCCACACCCGCGAGGCGCTGCTGGTGCTGGAGGCGGCGGGCCATGACATCGTGATCGTCGAGACGGTCGGCGTCGGCCAGAGCGAAACCGCGGTGGCCGGCATGACCGACTGCTTCGTGCTGCTGCAGTTGCCCAATGCGGGTGACGATCTGCAGGCCATCAAGCGCGGCGTGATGGAGCTGGCCGACGTGGTGGCGATCAACAAGGCCGATCTCGATCCCGCCGCAGCAACCCGCGCGCAGGCGCAGATCACCTCGTCGCTGCGGCTGATGCAGCACGGCGGACACGACAGCGAGCGCGATACGGTTCATTGGCAGTCGCGCGTGCTGACGCTCAGTGCCGTCACCGGCGCCGGACTGGCCGAGTTCTGGCGCGCGGTGAGCGAGTTTCGCGATCAGCAAGCCGCCAGCGGCCGAGGGGCCGCGCGCCGCCACGAGCAGGACGAGGCGTGGATGTGGGAGCGCATCGAAGCGCTGCTGCACGAGCGGTTTCGCGCGCAGCCGCAGGTGGCCGAGGCGTTGCCGCAGCTCACCGTCGACGTGCGCGCCGGCCGTGTCGCCGCCTCGGTGGCGGCGCGCCGCCTGATCGATCTGATGAACTAGGACCTCGGAGACTGCCTCATGCACGACATCCTCGAACAACTGGAAAAAAAGCGTGGCGGTGCGCGCCTGGGCGGCGGCCAAAAGCGCATCGACGCGCAGCACGCCAAGGGCAAGCTCACGGCACGCGAGCGGCTCGAGCTGCTGCTCGACGAGGGCTCGTTCGAAGAGTGGGACATGTTCGTCGAGCACCGCTGCGCCGACTTCGGCATGGCCGACAACAAGGTGCCGGGCGACGGCGTGGTCACCGGCTACGGCATGATCAACGGCCGCCTGGTGTTCGTGTTCAGCCAGGATTTCACCGTGTTCGGCGGCGCGCTGAGCGAGGCGCATGCCGAGAAGATCTGCAAGGTGATGGACCAGGCGATGAAGGTCGGCGCACCGGTGATCGGCCTCAACGACTCGGGCGGCGCGCGCATCCAGGAGGGTGTGGCTTCGCTCGGCGGCTATGCCGAGGTGTTCCAGCGCAACGTCATGGCCTCGGGCGTGATCCCGCAGATCAGCCTGATCATGGGGCCGTGCGCCGGTGGTGCCGTGTACTCGCCGGCGATGACCGACTTCATCTTCATGGTGCGCGACAGCTCGTACATGTTCGTCACCGGCCCCGAGGTGGTGAAGACCGTCACGCACGAGGAAGTCACCGCCGAGCAGCTCGGCGGCGCCGGCACGCACACCACACAAAGCGGCGTCGCCGACCTGGCGTTCGACAACGACGTCGAAGCGCTGCTGATGCTCAGGCGCTTCTTCAACTACCTGCCGCTGAACAACCGCGACGGCCCGCCGCTGCGCCCCAGCGGCGACGCGCCGGATCGGCAGGACTTCTCGCTCGACACGCTGGTGCCCGACAACCCCAACAAGCCGTATGACATCAAGGAACTGATCGTCAAGGTGGTCGACGACGGCGACTTCTTCGAACTGCAGCTCGACTACGCCAGGAACATCGTGGTCGGCTTCGGCCGCATGGCCGGGCAATCGGTGGGCATCGTCGCCAACAATCCGCAGGTGCTGGCCGGGTGCCTCGACATCAAGAGCGCGATCAAGGGGGCGCGCTTCGTGCGCTTCTGCGACGCCTTCAACATCCCGGTGATCACCTTCGTCGACGTGCCCGGCTTCATGCCCGGCACCAGCCAGGAGTACGGCGGCATCATCAAGCACGGCGCCAAGCTGCTGTATGCGTACGCCGAGTGCACGGTGCCCAAGGTCACGGTGATCACGCGCAAGGCCTACGGCGGTGCCTACGACGTGATGAGTTCCAAGCACCTGCGCGGCGACGTCAACTTCGCCTGGCCCAACGCCGAGATCGCGGTGATGGGCGCCAAGGGCGCGGTGGAGATCATCTTTCGCGAGGACAAGGGCGACCCGGCCAAGCTGGCGGCCAAGGAAGCCGAGTACAAGGCGCGCTTTGCCAACCCGTTCGTCGCCGGCGCACGCGGCTACATCGACGACGTGATCCAGCCGCACGAAACCCGCAAGCGCATCTGCCGCTCGCTGGCGATGCTGAAGGACAAGAAGCTCGAGAACCCGTGGCGCAAGCACGGGAACATTCCGCTATGAGCGCGCACGGCCGCTCCGAAGCGCTCATCCCGGAGCGCGACAGCGCGGAGGGTTCACTGTGAGCGCCGCGATGTTCACCAAGATCCTGATCGCCAACCGCGGAGAGATCGCCTGTCGCGTGATCAAGACGGCGAAGAAGATGGGCATCGCCACGGTGGCCGTCTACTCCGAGGCCGACCGCGATGCGATGCACGTCGAGCTGGCCGACGAAGCCGTGCTGATCGGCCCGGCGCCCTCGCGCGAGAGCTACCTGGTGGCAGACAAGATCATCGCCGCTGCCAAGAAGACCGGCGCGCAGGCGATCCATCCTGGCTACGGCTTCCTCAGCGAGAACGAGGCCTTCGCAAAGCGCGTGGAAGACGAAGGCATCGTCTTCATCGGCCCCAAGCACCACAGCATCGCCGCGATGGGCGACAAGATCGCATCCAAGAAGCTGGCGCTGCAAGCCAAGGTCAACACCATCCCCGGCTACAACGATGTCATCGAGTCGCCCGAGGCGGCGGTGAAGATCGCCAGGGACATCGGCTACCCGGTGATGATCAAGGCCAGCGCAGGCGGCGGCGGCAAGGGCCTGCGCGTCGCGTTCAACGACAAGGAGGCCTTCGAGGGCTTCACCTCGTGTCGCAACGAGGCCAAGGCCGCCTTCGGCGACGACCGTGTGTTCATCGAGAAGTTCGTCGAGAGCCCGCGTCACATCGAGATCCAGGTGCTCGGCGACGCGCACGGCAACCTCGTGTACCTCAACGAGCGCGAATGTTCGATCCAGCGCCGGCACCAGAAGGTGATCGAAGAGGCGCCGTCGCCGTTCATCAGCGATGCCACGCGCAAGGCGATGGGCGAGCAGGCGGTGGCGCTGGCGCGGGCGGTGAGGTACCAGAGTGCGGGTACCGTGGAGTTCGTGGTCGGCCGCGACCAGAGCTTCTACTTTCTCGAGATGAACACACGGCTGCAGGTGGAGCATCCGGTGACCGAGTGCATCACCGAGGTCGACCTGGTCGAGCTGATGATTCGTGTGGCCGCCGGCGAGAAGTTGCCGTTCGGCCAGGCCGACGTGCAACGCAAGGGCTGGGCCATCGAGTGCCGCATCAACGCGGAGGACCCGGTGCGCAACTTCCTGCCTTCCACCGGCCGGCTGGTGCGCTACCTGCCGCCGCCGGCCACGATGGAAGCAGCCGCGCCGATGCAGTCGGGCGGCGGCGTTCGGGTCGACACCGGCGTCTACGAGGGCGGCGAGATCCCGATGTACTACGACTCGATGATCGCCAAGCTGATCGTGCATGGCCGCGACCGCGCCGATGCGATCGCCCGCATGCGCGAGGCGCTCAACGGCTTCGTGATCCGCGGCATCTCGAGCAACGTGGCCTTCCAGTCGGCGTTGCTCGCGCACCCGCAATTCGTGGCCGGCGACTTCAACACCGGCTTCATTGCCGAGCACTTCGGCGCCGGCTTCCAGCCTGCCGACGTGCCGCACGACGACCCGTTGTTCCTGGTGGCGATGGCGGCCTTCGTGCGCCGCAAGGCACGCGAACGCTCGGCCGGCATCAGCGGCCAGCTTGCCGGCCACGGCGTCAAGCACCTGCCCAATCTGGTGGTGGTGGTGCTCGGCGCCGCTGGCCGGCAACAGCACCACGCGGTGCGCGTGGACGAGTTCGATACCGCCTCGGGCAAGGCCGACGTGGTGATCGAGATCCCCGCCCCCGAGGCTCGGCAAGCCGGGCCGGCCCCCCGAGGCGGCGCTCCGGTCTTGGGGCGGCCCGGCGACCGGCGCCACTTCGCGATCCAGAGCAACACCAAGCTCGGCGAGATCCTGGTCACCGGTGCCTGCAACGGCAAGCCCTTCACCGCGCAGATCGAGCGCGGCGGTGTCAAGAATCCGCTCGGCATCCGCATCACGCACAACGGCCTGCAGATCGAAACGCTGGTGATGCTGCCGCGCGCCGCCGAGTTGCTGAAGCTGATGCCGCACAAGGCACCGCCCGATCTGAGCAAGTTCCTGCTGTCGCCGATGCCGGGGCTGCTGGTCGACGTGGCCGTGCAGCCGGGGCAAAAGGTGCTGGCCGGCGAAAAGCTCGCGGTGATCGAGGCGATGAAGATGGAGAACATCCTCATCGCCACCCAGGACGGCGAGGTGCGCGAAGTGCTCGCGCGACGTGGCGAGAGCCTGGCGGTCGATCAGCCGATCCTGGCCTTCGCATGACGGAGTCCGCGATGGACAAGCCGTTCCAGATTCTCGGCATCCAGCAGATCGCGATCGGCGGCCCCGACAAGCACAAGCTGCAAAAGCTGTGGGTGGGCATCTTCGGGCTGGCGATCAAGAGCACCTTCGTCAGCGAGCGCGAGAACGTCGACGAGGACATCTGTGCCCTGGGCCACGGCGCTCACGCCGTCGAGGTCGACTTGATGCAACCGCTCGACCCCGACAGCAAGCCGGCCGTGCACACCACGCCGCTCAACCACGTGGGCTTGTGGGTCGACGATCTTCCTGCGGCCGTGCAGTGGATGAGCGCGCAGGGCGTGCGCTTCGCGCCGGGTGGCATCCGCAAGGGCGCGGCCGGCCACGACATCTGCTTCATCCACCCGAAGGGCGGCGACGAGTTTCCGATCGGCGGCGAGGGCGTGTTGATCGAACTGGTCCAGGCGCCGCCCGAGGTGATCGCCGCACTGCAACGAACCGCTTGAGCGTTGCGGCCGCGGCGGGCAGGCACGCGCCGTGCTCCCATCGACCCGGGCCCGGGTCGATGCGGAGGTTTCGTCATGTGGTATCCCAGTGCTGCGCGTCTGGGCAGCGGATGCTTGTTGCTGAGCGTGTGGCAGGCGGCGCTCGCCGTCGATGCCGGCCCGACCCCCAAGGACGAGCGCTGGCGCGGCACCGGCGGCGTTGCCCTAGCAGCCACCTCGGGCAATTCGGAGACCGGCTCGGTCTTGTTCAACATCGACGCCAGCCGCGCCAGCGAGGTCGACAAGATCGGGCTCGGTGGCAACTACAACTATGCGCGAGCGCGGCTCGACGGCATCCGCACCACCACGGCCAACAAGGGGTTGGCGTTCGGCCAATACGACCGCGACTTCGCGCCGCAGTGGTTCGCCTTCGGCCGCCTGGCGCTCGACAAGGATGCGCTGGTCGACCTGTCGCTGCGCAGCGCGGTGGCGACGGGCGTCGGCTACCGCGTGATCGACACGCCGCAGACGACCTTCACGCTGCAGGCCGGCGTGGGATACACCACCGAGCGCTACGGCTCGACGCAGACCATCGACGGCGAGGTGGGCAGCCGGTTCGACCGCACGACGCTGTTTCTTGCCGAGGAGTCGGCGCACAAGTATTCGGAGACGGTTTCGTTCAAGCAGCGCCTGGAGGCCAGCCCGACGATCGCCGGCGGGCGTGGCGTGCTGGTGAGGTTCAACGCCAACCTGGCGGTGGCGCTCAACAGCTCGCTGAATCTGACCGTCGGCGTGATCGACACCTACAACAGCGAGCCACCCGAGGGCGCCGTGCGCAACGACGTGAGCCTGTTCACCGGCATCGATTTCAGGTTCGGCGGGCCTTGACGCTGCGGCACTCGAACGAGCCTTCGCGTTTGGCGAAGCCTCGGTTCACAATTCGCGCATCGCTCCTTCAGCCCGCGCGCGCGAAGATCACGCTCGCGCCGGCCATGCCGCCATGCGCTTCGACCTCACCACCCTGAACCTCGTGCTCGCCATTGCCGACACCCGCAGCATCACCCGCGGCGCCGAGCGCGAGAGCCTGGCGCTGGCCGCGGCCAGCAAGCGCCTGTCGGACCTGGAGTCGCGCCTGGGCGTCAGCCTGTTCGAGCGCCGTGCGCGCGGTGTCGAGCCCACCGAAGCCGGGCGCGCGCTGCTGCGGCACATCCGCACGCTGCACTCGTCGCTGCATGCGCTGGAGAGCGAGGTGGTCGAGTTCTCGCGCGGCATCAAGGGCCACCTGCGCATCGCCGCCAATGCCAGCGCGATCGCCGAGCACCTGCCGGCCGACCTGGCGGCTTTTGCCAAGGCGAATCCCGGCATCCGCATCAGCCTCGAGGAACTCACCAGCGACGAGGTGCAGGATGCCGTCGTGGAGGGGCGCGCGGATGCCGGCATCTTCGTGGCGCCAGCCCGCGAAACGGCGCTCGAGGGCCGCCCCTACCGCGACGGGTTGCTGGCCGTCCTGGTGCCGCGTGGCCACACGCTGGCCCGCCGCGCCGGGCAGCGCTTCGACGCGCTGCTCGATCACGACATCGTGGGCCTGCACGCCGGCGCCGCCGCTCAGCAGCAGATGCGCGAACGCGCGCAGGCGCTGGGCCGCACGCTGAATGCCCGCATGCAGGTGCACGGCTTCGACGCGATCGCGCAGCTGGTCGAGGCGGGGCTGGGCGTCGCGGTGCTGCCGGCGGTGGTGGCCGAGCGCTTTGCCAAGGTGTTCAAGGTGCAGCCGCTGAAGCTCAACGAAGACTGGGCGCAGCGCCACTACCTGCTGGCGGTGCGTCGTCAGGACGTGCTGCCGCCGTCACTGCGCCGCTTCGTCGATGCGCTGTGTCGCCCCACCCAGGCGCAGCCCGCACCGTCCGCCAGGGCGCCGTCCAGGGCGCGAGCGGCATGACGATCCGGCCGCCGCGATTCGGTTCACACTCACGACCACACACTCCGACACTGCCATGAGCGCACGCACGCTGTACGACAAGCTCTGGGACGACCACGTCGTCCACACCGAGGATGACGGCACCGCCATCCTCTACATCGACCGCCACCTGGTGCACGAGGTGACAAGCCCGCAGGCCTACGAGGGGCTGCGCCTGGCCGGCCGCAAGGTCTGGCGCACCAGTTCGGTGGTGGCCACCGCCGACCACAACACGCCCACCACCGGCTGGTCGCAGGGCTACGACGGCATCGCCGACCCGATCAGCAAGCTGCAGATCACCACGCTCGACGCCAACATCAAGGCGCACGGCGCGGCTGCGTACTTTCCCTTCCTCGACCGGCGGCAGGGCATCGTGCACGTGATCGGCCCGGAGAACGGCGCCACGCTGCCCGGCATGACGGTGGTGTGCGGCGACTCGCACACCAGCACGCACGGCGCCTTCGGTGCGCTCGCGTTCGGCATCGGCACCAGCGAGGTCGAGCACGTGCTGGCCACACAGACGCTGCTGGCCAAGAAGATGAAGAACCTGCTGGTGAAAGTGGATGGCACGCTGTCCAGGGGCTGCAGCGCCAAGGACATCGTGCTGGCGATCATCGGCCGCATCGGCACCGCCGGCGGCACCGGCCACACGATCGAGTTCGGCGGCTCGGCGATGCGCGCGCTGTCGATGGAAGGCCGCATGACGGTGTGCAACATGGCGATCGAGGCCGGTGCGCGCGCCGGCCTGGTGGCGGTGGACGACACGACGGTGCGCTACGTCAAGGGCCGGCTGTTCGCGCCGCAGGGGCTGGAGTGGGACCAGGCGGTGGCGGCATGGCGCGGCTTGCACTCCGACGCCGGTGCACATTTCGACAAGGTGGTCGAACTCGACGCTGCGCAGATCAAGCCGCAGGTGACCTGGGGCACGTCGCCCGAGATGGTGTTGAGCATCGAGGACCGTGTGCCCGACCCCGAGCGGGAGAAGGACGCCACCAAGCGCGACGCGATCGAGCGCGCGCTGGTCTACATGGGGCTGGAGCCGAACAAGCCGATCGCCGACATCGGCATCGATAAGGTCTTCATCGGCTCGTGCACCAACAGCCGCATCGAAGACTTGCGCGAGGCCGCGGCAATGGTGCGCCGCATCGGGCAGCGGGTGGCGCCGAGCGTCAAGCTGGCGATGGTGGTGCCCGGCTCGGGCCTGGTGAAGGCGCAGGCCGAGAAAGAAGGCCTGCACGAGATCTTCAAGGCCGCGGGCTTCGAGTGGCGCGAGCCCGGCTGCTCGATGTGCCTGGCCATGAACGCCGACCGCCTGGAACCGGGCGAGCGCTGCGCCTCCACCAGCAACCGCAACTTCGAGGGCCGGCAGGGCGCCGGCGGCCGCACGCATCTGGTGAGTCCCGCGATGGCGGCTGCTGCCGCGCTCAACGGCCACTTCGTCGACGTGCGGCGCTTTGCC
>DATDJF010000326.1:0-10704 GCA_036520715.1 Burkholderiaceae bacterium
TCAGCTCGTGGCGGTCGACGTCGCAGGGCCGCGCCTCGGCCACCTCGGCCTGCATCGCGGGCACACGCGCGCTTGCGGCAGCCGCCCCGGCGCGCATGAGTGCCGCCTGCGCCGACGCCGTGCGCAGCGAGCGCAGCGCCACCTCGGCGCCGGCCAGCTCAGCCAACGCCAGCAGCGACGGCGGCACGCTGCGCGAACGAGCGCCGGCATCGAGCGCAGCCAGCGCCGACGCGGCCTCGTCGAGGCGGCCGAGCAGCAGCAGCCGGCGCACCGCGATCAGCCGCGCGTGCAGCGCGTTGGCGTGATCGGCGCGCGCCTCGAGCGTGGTCGCCGCAGCGGCCAGCGTGCGCGGCGAGCCGCCGAGGTCGCGCATCGCCAGCGCCACTTCGGCCTGCGCCACCACGCAGCGGGCGCGCGACAGTTCCTCGTGCGCGCCGAAGCCGCGCGCGGCGCGGCGCAGCAGCTCGCGCGCACGCGCAAGCTCGCCGAGCTGCGCCATCGCGATGCCGCGCAGCGCCAGCGCCGGCGGGTCGTCGCGCAGGCTCACACGCTTGAGTGCACCGAGCGCGTCGCCGGCGGCCAGCGCGCGCCCG
The DNA here is from genome assembly GCA_036520715.1 of Burkholderiaceae bacterium. GTDB lineage: Bacteria > Pseudomonadota > Gammaproteobacteria > Burkholderiales > Burkholderiaceae_C > JAEUPI01. Next base: position 594 of record DATDJF010000326.1, read on the forward strand.
GCGGCTGCGATCAGGGAGTCCATGGCGCGAGGTTACCGGGCCTGCCGCGGCAGGTCCGCAAGTGACCGTGAACGCGCTGAAGGGATCGACCTGATCGCCGGCCTTGGCGCCGACCTCAGCGCCGTCGCAGGCGCTGGCCGGTGCGCAGCACGATGAACGTGCCGTCCTTCTCGACGTTGCAGTGGTCGTCGCCCAGGCGGTATTCGCGCATCCCCCGCAGCTCGGCGCCGGGGAACGACACCGTGCTCTCGTCGTCGAGCACCTCGGCGTACTCGTCCACCACCAGCAGGTGCCCGGCATCGTCGGTGACCTTGATCATGCCGGTGCGAAGAATGTCCTTGCGCATCACACCTCCACGCGTCGGATCGTGCGACAGCGTACTCCGACGCCGGCGATCTGCAAGCGGCACGCGCTGCAGACCGCCGGCCATCGATCAGGCGAGGTCGAAACGATCGAGGTTCATCACCTTGCTCCAGGCCGCGACGAAGTCGTCGACGAACTTCTTCTGCGCGTCCGCGCTGGCGTACACCTCGGCCAGTGCGCGCAGCTCGGAGTTGGAGCCGAACACCAGGTCCACGCGCGTGGCGGTCCACTTGACCTGGCCACTCGTGCGGTCGCTGCCCTCGAACACGTCGGCGTCCGTCGCGGTGGCCTTCCACTGCGTGCGTGTGTCGAGCAGGTTGGCGAAGAAGTCGTTGCTCAGCGCCTGCGGCCGCTGGGTGAATACACCGTGCCGGGTCTGGCCGACGTTGGTGTCGAGCACGCGCAGGCCGCCGACGAGCACCGTCATTTCGGGTGCCGTGAGCGTGAGCAGCTGGGCCTTGTCGATCAGCAGCTCCTCGGCCGAAACCGTGTAGCGGGCCTTCTGGTAGTTGCGAAAGCCGTCGGCGACCGGCTCGAGCACGGCCATCGCATCGATGTCGGTCTGCTGCTGCGAGGCGTCCATGCGTCCTGGCGTGAAAGGCACCGTCACCGCGTGGCCACCCTTCTTGGCCGCCTGCTCGACACCCACGCAGCCGGCCAGCACGATCAGGTCGGCCAGCGAGACCTTCTTGCCGCCGGCGGCGGCGGCATTGAACTCGCGTTGGACCTTGCCCAGCGTCTCGAGCACCTTGGCGAGCTGCGCCGGCTGGTTGGCCTCCCAATCCTTCTGTGGCGCCAGGCGGATGCGGGCGCCGTTGGCCCCGCCACGCTTGTCGGAGCCGCGGAAGGTGGACGCCGAAGCCCACGCCGTGGACACCAACTCCGAGACCGACAGCCCCGATGCGGCGATCTTGCCCTTGAGGGCGGCGATGTCCTGCCCATCGATCAGCTTGTGGTCGACCGCAGGGATGGGGTCCTGCCAGACCAGCTCTTCGGCGGGCACCTCCGGGCCGAGGTAGCGTGCGCGTGGGCCCATGTCGCGGTGTGTCAGCTTGAACCAGGCGCGCGCGAACGCGTCGGCAAACTGATCCGGGTTCTCCATGAAGCGGCGCGAGATCTTTTCGTAGGCCGGATCGAAGCGCAGCGCGAGGTCGGTGGTCAGCATCGCGGGCGCGATGCGCTTGGACGGGTCGTGCGCATGCGGCACGGTGCCGGCACCCATGCCGCCCTTGGGCTGCCACTGGTGCGCACCCGCCGGGCTCTTGGTCAGCTCCCACTCGTAGCCGAACAGGTTCCAGAAGAAGTTGCCGCTCCACTTGGTGGGCGTGGTGGTCCAGGTGACTTCCAGGCCGCTGCTGATGCAGTCACCGCCAGCGCCGGAGCCGAAGCTGCTCTTCCAGCCCAGGCCCATGTCTTCGATGCCGCCCGCTTCGGGCTCGACACCCACGTGCGAGGCAGCGGCGGCGCCGTGGGTCTTGCCGAAGGTGTGTCCGCCGGCGATCAGCGCCACTGTCTCTTCGTCATCCATCGCCATGCGGGCGAAGGTCTCGCGGATGTCCCGGGCGGCGGCCAGCGGATCGGGGTTGCCGTTCGGGCCCTCGGGGTTGACGTAGATGAGGCCCATCTGCACCGCAGCCAGCGGGTTCTCGAGATCACGTTCGCCGGCGTAGCGCTTGTCGGCCAGCCACTTGTCTTCGGCGCCCCAGTAGACGTCTTGCTCGGGTTCCCATATGTCCTCGCGCCCGCCTCCGAAGCCGAAGGTCTTGAAGCCCATCGACTCGAGCGCGACGTTGCCGGTCAGGATCATCCGGTCGGCCCATGAGATCTGGCGACCGTACTTCTGCTTGATTGGCCACAGCAGCCGGCGCGCCTTGTCGAGGTTGACGTTGTCGGGCCAGCTGTTGAGCGGCGCGAAGCGCTGGCTGCCGTTGCCGGCGCCGCCGCGGCCGTCGCCGGTGCGGTAGGTGCCGGCGCTGTGCCAGGCCATGCGGATGAACAACGGCCCGTAGTGGCCGAAGTCCGCGGGCCACCAGTCCTGCGAGTCGGTCATCAGCGCCCGCAGATCCTTCTTCAGGGCCGCGAAGTCGAGGCTCTTGAACGCCGCGGCGTAGTCGAAGTCGCCGCCCATCGGGTTGGACAACGACGAGCGCTGGCGCAGGATGTTGAGCTTCAGTTGATTCGGCCACCACTGCTGGTTCGACGTGCCGCCTCCACCGGTGTGATTGAACGGGCACTTGGCTTCGCTGGACATGGTGGTCTCCTTGAACTGCCTGCGTCGGATGCGACCGGGGCAGTCTAAGCGTCGGCTACCACGGCGATCAATCCAACCCTGGCAATCGGACCGATAGCAAGGACCGACGCACCCGCCTGCGCCGGCGCCCGGCTCGAGGGCGCGGCGCGATCGGCTTCCCGTGTCAGGCGCCGGGCGTGAGCACCACCCGCCCGACCACCTTGCCGGCGCGCAAGTCGCCGAGCGCGGCACTCACCTCGTCGAGCGGGCGCGTGCGGATCGGCACCGAAGGCATGCCCTTGCGATTGACCAGGTCGAGCAGTTCGGCGATCTCGATGGCGCTGCCCACGTACGAGCCGCGCAGCGTCATCGCGCGCAGCGGCAGGAACGGCGTGGGCACCGTGACGTCGCCGCCGAACAGGCCCACCACCACGACCGTGCCGCCCTTGACGATGGCAGCGATCGCCAGGTTGGCGGTCTGGCCCGAGCCGACGAAGTCGATCACGCCCCAGGCGCCGCCACCGGTGGCCGCGTGGATCTGCTTCACCGCGTCGGCGGCAGCGCCGTCGATGGCCAGCGTGGCACCGGCGGTGAGCGCGGCGTCGCGCTTGGCGGGATCGATGTCGACCACGATCACCTCGCGCGCGCCCATCATGCGCGCCAGCGTGATCCCCATCAGCCCGACGCCGCCGGCGCCGATGATGACGAGTGGCTCGTCCTGCAGGGTGGCCGCCACCTTCTTCAGCGCCGAGTAAGCCGTGACGCCGGAGCAGGCGAGCGGCGCCGCGTCGCGCGGCTTGAGCTTGCCGATGGCGAACAGGTGCCGCTGATGCGGCACCAGCAGGTGCGTGGCGTAGCCGCCCTGCGCGTAGACGCCGATCGACTGCGGCTTGACGCACAGGTTCTCCTCGCCGCGCAGGCACACCTTGCACTGCCCGCAGCCGATCCACGGGTTGACCAGGCGCACGTCGCCCACCTTGACGCCGGTGACGTCGGGGCCGACCTCGATCACCTCACCGACGTTCTCGTGGCCCATCGTCAGTGGCAGCTTGATGCCGCGCTGGATGAGGTTGAGCCGCTTGCCGCCGCCGACCTCGTAGTAGCCGTCCCAGATGTGCAGGTCGGAGTGGCACACGCCCGCGGCGAGCACCTTCATCAGCACCTCGCCGCCCTGCGGCGTCGGCACGTCGCTTTCGGCGAGCTGGAGCGGCGCGCCGCACTCGCAGACCTGGTAGCTGCGCATCCTCATGGCAAAGACTCCTGTGGGGGGTTCGATGGCGCCGTAGCTTACTCGCGGCGCCGAGGAGTCCGGCCTCGGGTCACTTCGGGCGCGGCGGCACCAGCCCGCGGTCGGGCTGGCTCAGCCTGCCGCGGCGCACCTCGGCGATGGCGTGCGCCACCGCCTGGGCGACGTTGCGCACTTCCTGCTGCACGCCAGTGTCGCGGTCGAGCGCCTCGTGGCTGGTGGCATAGGGCTCGTAGTAGCCGATGAAGCGGTCGAGCCGGCTGCGCGAGCCGGCATCGACGAGGCCCATCCAGTCGAGCCAGTCGCTCAAACCGCGCCGCACCCCTTCGATGCCGGCGACATCGCCATGCACCACCACGCCGTAGGTGCGGCCCGCCAGGTGCTTGGGGTACGGCCAGCCGGCCAGCTCGAGCGCCTTGGCGCGTTCGGGATCCTTGCCGTGCGTGGTGGTCGGATCGGGATTGCCGCCGTCGGCGCACACCAGCCGGTCCATCATCAGCTTCAGCGGGCTCGCCGCCTGGTACCAGTACACCGGCGTCACCAGCAGCACGCCGTGGGCAGCGACCCATCGTTCGTAGATCTCGGCCATCCAGTCGTTGGTCTGGCCGAGCGCGTGGTTGGGGTAACAGCTGCACGGCCAGTGGCACAGCGGCATCGCCGTGGAGACGCAGCCCTTGCACGGGTGGATGTGGCGCGCGTAGTCCGACGTGAGGTGGCTCAGGTCGAGCACGTCGACTTCGATGCTGGCCGCCTGCAGCGACTCGCGTGCGATCTGCACCAGCCGCCAGGTCTTGGAGATCTCCCCCGGACAGGTGCCGTCGTTGCGCGCGCCGCAGGCGATCAACAACGCGCGCGACGGGCTCGTGCGATCCTGCCAGCGCCGCTGCGCGGCATTCAGCCGCTCGTGCGTGTCGCGCCACTCGTCGGACAGGTCGTAGTCCGGGTCGGCAAAACCGGCGCCGGCCTTGTGCGTGCGCGGGGCCTTGCGAGATTGTTCGTACGCCTCCCACGCGATCACCTCGATGCGCTGGAGTGCGTCGCGCTCGCGATCGAACGCCGGATCGGCGAAGCGCTGGCGGAAACGCGCGCCGAACGGCTCGCGCTCCAACATGCCGGGATACTGGCCCTTCCTGACCGCCATGCGCCAACGCGGCAAGGCGTGTGCCCACGATTCGCTCCACCGGCAAGGCCGCGGGCGCGATCGTGTACCACGCCGCGGCGCGTCGAATCCGGCCACGGCCACTCCACCCGTTCAGTGGCTGGGAGCGACCGCAGCTAGTGGCGGCGACAACTTTTCATGCACGAGCGCGATGCGTACGCTCGGGCCCAGGTTGTCACACCATTCACACGCACAGAGGTACCCCATGCGCATTTCCAGTTCATCGCTGTTCATCCCCGACCTGGGCCAGGCCTTCAAGCCGGAGGCCCTGACCAACCGCAACGACCCGGGCAAGCTGACGACCATGGCGGTCGGCGAAGAAGGCGGCGGCGACGTCACCACCATGGCCGTGGGCGAGGAATGCGGCTGCGAGGCCACCAGCATGGCCATCGGCGAGGAAGGCGGTGGCGAAGTCACCTCCATGGCCATCGGCGAAGAAGGCGGCGGCGAAGTCACCTCCATGGCCATCGGCGAGGAAGGCGGCGGCGAAGTCACCTCCATGGCCATCGGCGAAGAAGGTGGCGGCGAAGTCACCTCCATGGCACTCGGCGAAGAAGGCGGTGGCGAGGTCACCACCATGGCGCTCGGCGAAGAAGGTTGCGCCGGTCCCGCACTCGGCAGCGGCCCCACGCAACTCGAGAAGCTGCTCGACCTGTTCGTCCGCGACCTCGGCCGATGACCTCTCCGGTCGTCATCGTCGGCCCGCACGACGATGCGCACGTGGTGGGCATCGCCCAGCGCGTGCGCACGTTCGGCGCCGAGCCGTTGCTGCTGGATGCCGGCTGCTTCCCTTCTGCCCTGCGGATCACGCTGGGCGAGGACCTCGAAGACGTGCGGATCGACGGCGCCCGCGTGCGACCCGCAGCGGTGTACGTGCGCAACATGGGCACTGGTGCGCTGCAAGCCGCCGGCAACGCCGAGTGCGACTCGGCGGCCGAGCGCTTTCGCAACTGGCTGGTCGGCCGCGAGCGTGCCGACGTGCTCACCGCCACGCTCAGCCGCTGGGCGCACCTCGGTGTTCCGGTCTACAACGGCCTGGCCGCGAGCCCGCGCATGACCAAGCCGTTCCAGCTTGCGCTGCTGAAGCAAGCCGGCCTGCCGGTGCCGGCCACGCGCTGGACCAACGACCCCGGCGAGGTGCGCTCGTTCGCCGCCGCCGAGCGTGTGGCTTACAAGCCGGTGTCCGGCGGAGCGGCGACGCGCGAGCTCGAGGCAGACGACCTGGCGCCATCGCGGCTCGAGCTGCTGAGCCGCTCGCCGGTCACGTTCCAGAGCCTGATGCCCGGCGAGGACATCCGCGTCTACGTGCTCGACGGCGAGGTGATCGCCGCCATCCACATCGTCTCGCAGGCGATCGACTTTCGTGGCCACGAGGAACGCTGCGTGCCGGTCGAGCTGCCCGCCGACGTGCGGCAGCAGTGCGTTCGCGCCGCGCAGGTGATCGGCCTGCGCTTCACCGGCATGGACCTCAAGCGCGACGCCGCGGGCACCTTGCGCTTCCTGGAGCTGAACGGCTCGCCGATGTTCCTCGGCTTCGATGCGCGCGCCGGCACCGACATCGCCGGCTGCCTCGCGGCAAGGCTGGCGAGTTGGCTGCCCGCGTCTCGCGGCGAGCAGGAGTACGCCAGCGCGGCTCGAAGCAGCGAGGCCGATCGAGTCCGCGAACTGGCCGCGGGCTGAAGACCGGTTGAAGGTCCCGCCGGCGCAGATGCGAACCCGGAGCCTCGGACAAATTTGACCGAGCGCCCGGCATGGTCGGTTCGAGGCCTGCCGCGAAGAATGCGTTGCATGTCTTCCAAGGAGCAGATCATGCAACCGTCTTCCGTCAGCGCCGGCTCGTACGCCAAGGCCATCGCCAACTCCAAGCGCGTGCGCTGGGACATCGAGGCCGATGTCGTGCGCGGGCGCCGCTTCGATCTGAACAAGCCCTTCCTGCCGGGCGGCTTGTCGCTCGCCGGCGAACTGCCGTTCCTCCAGCACGGCGACCGCCGCCTGTTCAGCCAGGTCCAGGGCCGCAGCTATGCGTACATCTTCGGCCTGGTCGAGCGCTTCATCAGCGCCAAGGTGCTGGAGATCAGTCGCACGCACTGGCTGGGTGACCAGGTCGCCCTCGAAGCGCTGGTGCGCATGACCGAAGAGGAGATCAAGCACCAGGAGCTGTTCCGCCGCCTCGAAGCGCTGATGGCTGCCGACATGCCTGCCGGCTATCGCCCGGCGGCCGAGCCCAACGCGGTGGCCGTGGCCGTGCTCGGCAAAAGCACCTGGGCCGTGCTGGCGCTGACGCTGCACATCGAACTCTTCACGCAAGTGCACTACCGCGCCAGCATCGCCGCCGAGGCCGACATCTGCGAGCTGTGGCGCGACGTGTTCCTGTTCCATTGGAAGGAGGAGTCGCAGCACGCGGTGCTCGACGAGCTCGAGTTCCTGAGCGAGGACGCGCGGCTCACGCCGGCGCAGCGTGACGCCGCCGTCGGCGAACTGATCGAGCTGGTGGGCGCGGTGGACCAGATCCTGCAGGCCCAGGCCGCTGCCGATGCAGCCTACTTCCTCGCCATCGCGAAGGGCCTGTTCACGGCCACCCAGCGCGACACGATCGCGACGACTTTCCTCAAGGCCTATCGCTGGCAGTACATCGTGTCGGGCGTCATGCAGTCGCGCTTCCAGAAGGTGCTGTTCGCGACCTTGAGCCCCGACCAGGCGATGCGCGTGAACGACGCGCTCGCGCCGCTGCTGTTGGCCGTGTCGGCCGATCCGGCGCGCTTGCTCGAGCAGGCCTGACGAGCGGTGGCATGGTGATGCGCGTTCGTGTGGCCTGCTCGGCGGGCCGTGGCCTGCTCGCTGTCATAACGGTGGCGGCGAGCGCGGCCGTGGCCAAGCCACCGCCGGCGGCGCCGGCCGATGGCCCTCAGCCCGTCGCGAGCGTGGCGGTCGCGACTCGAGAGAGCTCCGGCAGCACGGCGTACGAAGGTGTGGTCGAGGCACTGCGCCAGACCACCGTGGCCGCGCAGGTGGCCGGCGCGGTGGTCGCGCTTCAGGTGCGGGCCGGCGACAAGGTGCACGCCGGCCAGGTGCTGATGCGCATCGATGCGCGCGCTGCGGACCAGACCGCGCTCGCCGGTGCAGCGCAAGCGCGTGCCGGCCACGCCGCGATGGACGCGGCGACCGGCGACTTCGAACGGCAACAGCAGCTGTTCGCGCAGGGCTTCATCAGCCGGGCAGCGCTCGAGCGGGCGCAGGCGCAGTTCAAGACGGCACAGGCCGAAGCGTCCGCGCGATTGGCGCAGGCCGAGGCCGCCAAGACGCAGTCCGATTTCCATGTCGTCAAGGCGCCGTACGCCGGCGTGGTGGCCAACGTCTCCGTGGTGCTCGGCGACATGGCGCTGCCGGGACGGCCGCTGATGACTTTGTACGACCCGTCGGCGCTGCGCGTCACCGCCGCGATCCCGCAAACTGCCGCAGCCCGGGTCAAGGGGCCACTCGAGCCACAGGCCGAGATCGCCGGCGTGACGGCAGGCCTGGTCAAGCCGGTGCGCGTGCACCTGCTGCCCACGGTCGACGCGGCCAGCCACACGCTCGAGCTGCGCCTGGACCTGCCCGCCCACACGAACGCCGCGCCGGGCATGTTCGCCCGCGTATGGCTCTCCGGGACCGGCACCGATGCCAGCACCGGAGAGCCCAGGCTGTACGTGCCTGTGCAGGCGCTGGTGCGTCGCTCGGAGCTCGCCGCCGTCTACGTGATCGGCAGCGCCGGCAAGCCGATGCTGCGCCAGGTGCGGCCGGGCCGCAGCGACGGCAGCCAGGTCGAGATCCTCAGCGGCGTGGCGGCGGGCGAACATGTGGCGCTCGATCCCCAAGCGGCGGCGCGATTGCGCTGAGCCAGCGTGGCCGCCGAACGCCTGGGTTTCGCCGGTCGCATGGCCGCAGCCTTGCAGGCGGCGCAGATCACGCCGCTGTTGGCGCTCGTCGTGCTGCTGTTGGGCGTGGCCGCGGTGCTGGTGACACCGCGCGAGGAGGAGCCACAGATCAACGTCACGATGGCCAACGTGTTCATCCCGTTCCCGGGTGCGTCGGTGCGCGACGTGGAGCAGATGGTGGCGACGCCGGCCGAGCAGGTGCTCAGCCAGATCACGGGCATCGAGCACGTCCTGTCGATCTCGAAGCCGGGCGTGGCCGTGCTGGCGCTGCAGTTCAAGGTGGGCGTGCCGCGCAGCGAGGCGCTGGTGCGCCTGTACGACGCGGTCAATTCCCACGCCGACTGGCTGCCGCGCGGCCTCGGCGTGGGCCAGCCGCTGATCAAGCCCATGGGCATCGACGACGTGCCGATCGTGGCGCTGACGTTGTACTCGCGCGATCGAGCCGTGGGTGCCCAAGAGCTGGAGCGTGTAGCGCACAGCCTGGAGATCGACCTCAAGCGGGTGCCCGGCACGCGCGAAGTGGTCACCCTGGGAGGGCCCGGCCGCGCCGCCCTGGTGGAGATCGACCCGCAGCGCATGGCCCGCGCCGGCGTCACCGTGGCCGATCTGCGTCAGGCGCTGCAGGCGGCCAACATCGGCGCACCGGTGGGCGAGCTGCTGGGCGGCAACCGCTCGGTGGCGGTCGACGCAGGGCTTTATCTGCACGATGCCCTCGAGGTCGGCGAGCTGGTGGTCGGCGTGCGCAACGGCAAGCCCGTGTACCTGCAGGAAGTGGCAACGCTGCGCGAAGGCATGCCGCCCGCGAAGCGCCACGTCTGGCACGGCGTGGGCGGTGCCGAGCCTGCCGAGTACCCGGCGGTGACGATCCAGATCTCCAAGAAGCCCGGCGCCAACGCGATCGATGTGGCCGAGGGCGTGCTGCGGCGCATCGACGCCCTGCGCAACACGGTGATCCCGCACGGCGTGGAGGTGGTTCAGAGCCGCAACTACGGCGTCACGGCCAACGACAAGGCCAGGGCACTGATCCAGAAGTTGGGGTTCGCCACCGCGTGCGTGGTGGCGCTGGTCTTCTTCACGCTCGGGCGGCGCGAGGCCGCCATCGTCGGCGCGACCGTGCTGCTGACGCTGGCGGGCACGTTGTTCGCTTCCGCGGCCTGGGGCTTCACGCTCAACCGGGTGTCGCTGTTCGCGCTGATCTT
>DATDJF010000327.1:0-2264 GCA_036520715.1 Burkholderiaceae bacterium
CAGGCCGTCACCAAGGGCGTGGTGTGGCTGTCGGTCAGCACCGGTGACACCCATTCGTCGGCGGAGCTGCAGTCGTGGCAGAAGGCCAAGAGCGCCTCACCCACCGCCACGCTGACCGACGCCGACGGCAAGATCGCGCGCGCCTACGGCGCCCGCACGACGCCGCACATGTACATCATCGACCCGCAGGGCACCTTGATCTACGCCGGCGCGATCGACAGCAAGGCCACCAGCAACGCGGCCGACATCGCCACGGCGACCAACTACGTCGACCAGGCGCTCGGCGAGGCGATAGCCGGCAAGGCCGTCAGCCGCGCCACCACGCAGGCCTACGGCTGCACGGTGAAGTACCCGAGTGGCGCCTGACGGTGGCGACGGCTGCGAGTGGCGGCATGCGCTGTGGGCATGCCGCTTGCTCGATCGGGCGTCATGAACCCTCGCGACGCGCTTCTCGTTGAATGACGCCACCGCTGCTGCGCATTCGGCGGTGGGCATGTGGGGCAAGCTGTCAGGCGAGGCAGGCGACGTGCAACCGGCGCGCTGAGCCGAGATCGGAACTCCGTGGCCGAAGACACCCAGACTTCAACGAGCAGCGCGACGGCGCACGCCGCCGGCGCGGCGGAGCCCGAAGCTCGTGTCCTTCAGGAGGCGGGCGACGAGGCCTTTCGGCGTCTGGTCGACAGCGTCCGCGACTACGCCATCTTCCTGCTCTCGCCGCGCGGCACGATCGTCAGTTGGAACACCGGCGCGCAACGCATCAAGGGCTATTCGGCGTCGGAAGCCATCGGCAAGCACTTCTCGATCTTCTACACGCCGGAGGCGCTGGCCACCGGCTGGCCCGATGAGGAACTGCGCCGGGCGGCGAAGGAAGGCCGCTTCGAGGACGAAGGCTGGCGGGTGCGCAAGGACGGCTCGCGCTTCTGGGCCAACGTGGTCATCTCGCCGATGTTCTCTGCCGGGCGCTTGAGCGGCTACTCCAAGATCACGCGCGACCTGACGGAGCGGCGGCTGCACGAGAACCGCCTGCTCGCCAGCGAGCGCAACCTGCGGCTGCTGATCGACGGCGTTCAGGACTACGCCATCTTCACGTTGAATCCCGACGGCGTGATCACGAGCTGGAACCTGGGTGCGCAGCGAATCAAGGGCTACACCGCAGAAGAAGCCATCGGAAAGCACTTCTCGATCTTCTATCCGCCGTCAGCCAGGGCGATCAACTGGCCCCAGGAGGAGCTCGTCCGGGCGCGGGCGTTCGGGCGCTTCGAAGACGAGGGCTGGCGCCTGCGCAAGGACGGCAGCCGCATCTGGGCCAACGTGGTGATCACCGCCATCGTCGACGAGCAAGGCACGCTGCTGGGATTCTCCAAGGTCACCCGCGACCTCACCGAGCGGCGCCGCCACGAAGAGGACCTGCGCGAACGCGAGCGCAACTTCCGGCTGCTGGTCGACGGCGTCAAGGACCATGCGATGTTCCTGCTCGACCGCAACGGGCGCATCCGCACGTGGAACGCCGGCGCCCAGCGGCTGCTGGGGTACTCCGACGACGAGGCGGTCGGCCGCGACGTGCGAAGCCTGTATTCGCCGAAAGACCAGGCCTCCGGGCGCCCGACCGCAGAGCTGGCTGCTGCCACCAGCGCGGCGGGCCTGCGCGTCGAAGGGTGGCGGTGCAAGGCCGACGGCAGCGAGATCTGGGTCGAAGTGGCCACCACCGCCCTGTTCGACGGCGCGCGTCACCTTCAGGGTTTCGTGCAGATCGTGCGCGACCTCAGCGAACGCCTGCGCACCGAGGCACTGGAAAACGAGGGCCGACGGATCAGCCACTTCATCGCATTGCTGTCGCACGAACTGCGCAACCCCCTGGCACCGATCCAGAACGCGGTGGCGATGCTCCAGAAGAGCAACGTCGATCGTAATCCCGACTTGCAATGGTGCACCGAGGTGATCGCTCGCCAGGCTGCGCACATGAAGCGGCTGATCGACGACCTGCTCGACGTGAGCCGCGTCACCAGCGGCAAGATCCACGTCGAAGACAAGCCGGTGGACCTGAACGCCGTGGTCACGATGGCGGTCGACGCCCAGCGTGGTGCCGCGGCGCAGCGCGACCACATCATCACGATGCGATTGCCCGCCACGCCCTTGGTCGTGGCAGGCGACGCGACACGGCTGCATCAGGTGGTGACCAACCTGCTGGTGAATTCACTGAAGTTCACGCCGCCGCAGGGCCGCATCGACGTGTCGGCGGAACAGCGCGATGCGGTGGCCTACGT
>DATDJF010000328.1:0-9654 GCA_036520715.1 Burkholderiaceae bacterium
GGTCCTTCCAGGTGCCCGAGACGCCTTCGACCCGCGCCTGGCCGCCCAGCGAGCCTTCGGTGCCGACCTCGCGCGCCACGCGGGTCACCTCGGAGGCGAACGAGCGCAGCTGGTCGACCATCGTGTTGATGGTGTTCTTCAGCGTCAGGAACTCGCCCTTGACGTCGACCTCGATCTTCTTGGAGAGGTCGCCCTTGGCCACCGCGGTGGTGACGTCGGCGATGTTGCGCACCTGCGCCGTCAGGTTGCCGGCCATCGAGTTGACCGAGTCGGTGAGGTCCTTCCAGGTGCCGGCCACGCCCTTGACGGTGGCCTGGCCGCCGAGCTTGCCTTCGGTGCCCACCTCACGCGCGACCCGCGTGACCTCGGCGGAGAAGTTGCCGAGCTGGTCGACCATCTTGTTGATCGTCTGCGCGGTGCGCAGGAACTCGCCTTCGAGCGGCCGGCTCTCGACCTCGAGCGCCATGCTCTTGCTCAGGTCGCCCTGGGCCACCGCGCCGATCACGCGCGCCACTTCGCTGGTGGGGTGCACGAGGTCGTCGATCAGGGAATTGATCGAGTCGATCGATTCGCCCCAGAAGCCGCGCGACTCGCGCAGCGACGCGCGCTGCTTCAGCTTGCCCTGCTTGCCCACCACCTGGCGCAGCCGCCGCAGCTCCTCGGTCATGGCGGCGTTTTGCTCGACCACCTCGTTGAAGGCGTCGGCCACCCGGCCGGCCACGCCCGGCCAGTGCAGCGGCAGGCGCACGCCCGCATCGCCCTTGCGCAGTGCCACCAGTGCAGTGAGCAACGTGTGCAGCTCGTCGGCCTCGAGGGTGGTCGACATTTCCATCACCGTCATGGTGGCCTCCTGGTGCCCGGCAAAACGCTGGTTTCGGCGCGCGTCGGCGGGAGCTTGCACCTTCCGTGCCACTGCGCCGCGGCATGCCGATTGCTGACGAACCAGCCCTCTGCGAGGCCGTTCCACACGGTCGACACGAAAAAGTTGCCGAGCCGCGGAAAACTTTGCGGCAGGGTTGGCCGTGGGACACCGGGCACTTCGGCCCAGGCCGCTGGCCCCCCCGACAGGAATCGAACCTGTATCTAGCGCTTAGGAGGCGCTCGTTCTATCCATTGAACTACGGCGGGTGCCCGAATTTTCGCATGGGGTTGGGGTTGACCCGATGTGGCCGGTGCGGCCGTGCAGACCTGCCGATGCCGGCCTACGACCGTGGCTTCTGAGTCGGCGCCACGATCTGGCCGCGGGCACGCGCGTGGCGATCGGCTTCGCTGTCGGGGACCATGCGCACCTCGCGCGAGTTCTCCAGGCATACCGCTCCGGGATAGGCCGCAGCCTGTTCGCGCGTCATTTTGTCGCGTGACTCGATGGGCCCGGCGCCGCCCTCCTTGGGCGGCAGCAGCCACGTGAAGAATTCGATGGGACGCATCTGGCTGGCGTGGTCTGGCAGGCGAGGTGTGGGAGGCCACGGCAATCGACGGTCCGCATGGCCCATGCAGTCGAGGGGGAGGGTTGCGAACTCGCGCTGGTGGACGGGCAACACGTTCCGTGTCATCTGCAATCGCCAGCGGGTGTCGCGCTTATGCACTAGGGGGTTGACCGAGCGGGAGCAAGCCCTCTACATTCGCGTCCCCACGAACTTCTATTTCACTTTTTTCCGCGAGGTCCCCACACCATGAACCGCCACAGCATTGCCACCCACGCGAGCGCGCTGCCAAGCGCCGCTGCGTTCGTGCGCATGAGCGCGCGCATGGCGCAGGGCCTGGGTGGCTTCCCCCGTTGTCCGGGAGAGGGAGATGCGGCGTCGCCTTAGGGCGAACGCACGACCCTCGAATCTCTGATTCCAGAGGCCCGGATTCCGCAAGGATCCGGGCCTTCTTGTTTTGTCCGGCGCCTTTTCGCCATGTCGTCATTCGTTCGCCAGCAAATCGGCCGCATGCATGGGGCGGCTCCGGAACCCGTCACCGGAACGAGCACGCAGTGCGTGGCCTCCGCACGAGGGCCACGTACCGCTGCGGCGCCAGCAGGCGCTTGGTCGTTGCCACCGTGCGTTTTTGCTTGATTGGAGAAACATCATGGAAAGAGCCAAACTCGCCGTCCTGTCGTTGAGCGCCGAAGTCGTCGCGGTATTGGGAGCCATGCTCGCCAGCGTGCTCTCTTTCGGCCTCGTCGTGGTGCTGTATGCGTCGGCGTCCGGCGAATTGGAAGTGGCCGTCGCCAAGGTCCGTGCCGCACCCGCGGCCAGCGCCGTGGCGGTCGAAGTGCCGCGCAAACCCAAGTCTGGGTAGGCGCGGCTGCCGTGTGCGAGGCCCGTCGTGTCGACTTTCGGTCGGCGCGGCGGGTCGAGCGCATCACGGCTCGAAGGAGGCGGTGCGCCTCACCAGCGCCACTGCCAGATGAAGTCCAGCGAGTTGTCGGCGCCCGACTGCGCGCGCACCGTGAAGCGCTGCGCGACGCGGTAGATGAGCTGCCAATTGCCGGTGGTGGCGTTGACGCTGCGTTCGTAGCCCACGTACCAGCGCTGCGAGAGCTGCCGCCCGAGCGACACGATGGTCTCGCGCGTCTCGCTGTCGCCCTGGCGCACCGAGAAGTCGGTGAGGCCGAGCTGGTGCATCAGTTGATCGGTCGGCGCCTGGTCCTCGCCGGCCAGCAGTGCCACCGCGGCACGCTGCAGCAGCGCGGTGTCGTTGCGGCCGAGGCCCTCGCTGGGCCGGCCGAGCAGCAGCCATGACAGCTTGTCCATCTCGGGCATCTCGGGGTCGCTGTACAGGCGCACGTGCAGGTTCGACAACAGCCCGGTCACGGCGACGCCGACCCGCACGTCGAGGTTGGGCCGAATCGCCAGGATGTCCAGCCGCGGGTTCTCGGGCGCGCCGCTGAACGCCAGCTCGCCGCGCTCGATCACCAGCCGCTGCGCATAGGCGACGTAGGTGCCGTTGACCGCGCGCACGTTGCCGTGCAGCGCCGGGCGTCCGCCCGGCGTGCTGAGCCGCAGGTCGCCGCGCAGCGAGGCGTCCAGGCCGTGGCCGCGGATCTGCAGCTTGTCACCCAGCGCCACCGCCAAGTTGACTTGCGCATTGCGCATCGGCGCCGGCAGCGCCTGCGCGGCGGCACGCGGGTCGCGTGCCGCGCCGCTGCCCGGAGCCGAGGCCGCGCGCAGCACGATGACGTCGTCGTCGAGGCCCGGCGCAGTGGCCTTGCTGAAGTCGATCAGGCCCTCGTCGACGGTGAACTTGCCATCGAGCTGCAGGCTGTCGCGCTGCAACTGGAGCTGCGCGCTGCCGCTGGTGGTGATGCGGCGGTCGATGCGCCCGAGCAGGCGGAAGCGCTCGGCCACCAATTGCAGCTTCGCACTCGGCGCTTCGCCCAGTGCCGCTTCGCCGCTGAGATTGAGCGTGCCGTCGCCGCCCTTGAACGACAGCTTGCGCACCCGGACCGTCTCGCCCTCGAGCGACGCCGCGAGCTCGCCGTCGCTCAGGCCGATGCCCTGCAGCACGTTGCGCACCGACAGCTCCTGGCCCTGCAGCTCGCCGCGCAGCTGGGGCGCGCCGAAGCGGCCGCCGAGCGACGCATTCATGCGCAGGTTGCCGCCCAGCCGCCAGCCCGGCGGCACCCACACCCCCCACGCACCGAGGTTGGCCACGTGCATCTGCAGCACGCCCTCGAGCGGCGAGTCGGCGGCCGGCCAGCGCGACTGCGCGCTGGTGCGCAGCACCTGGGCGCCGGCCATCTCGCCGATCTGCCGTCCGGCCAGGCCCTGCGCAAAGCGCCAGATGCCGTCGTTGGCGGCGAATGCGATCCGCAGCTCGTCGATGCCCAGCGCCTGCGCGACACCCGATTCGTCGGCGATGCGCAAATCGCCGGCGGACCGCGCGAGCACCACTTCGGCAGCGAAGCGCTCGGCGGCGTGCACCTCGAAGTGGCCGCCCAGCGTGAGGTCGCCGCGCCAGCCGATCTCGGGTTGCAGGCGCGCCAGCAGCGGGGCCACCGCCAACGGCTCGAGCTCGCCGCGCAGATCGAGGCGGCTGCCGTCGGCGCGCCACGACGCTTCGCTCCAGCGCAGTGCCGCCCCGCCGGCCAGCAGCGCGCGGCCCGGCGACAACTGCGCCTCGGCCAGCGCGGCGTGGTCGTCGAACACCAGCTCGGCGCGCAGGCCATTGACATCGAGCCAGGGCTCGCCCTTGCCGTCGCGCCCGATCACACGCAGCGACGCCGCGTCGGCCAACCAGCGGCCGCCTCCGGCCGGCGCTGCGCGCCAGGCACCCTGGGCCTCGAGCACGGCGCGTGTGCCGGTGCTGCTGCTGCCGACCAGGTTTTCGCTCCAGGCGGGCGGCCGCGCCGGTGTCTCGGCCTGGGCGCTGATGTGATGCGCGCGCAACGTGCCGTCGACGCGCAGCTGCAGGTCGTCGGCGCGCTGCGCGCCTTGCTGAAGTTCCCTGGCGTTGACCGTCAGCTCGATCGGCGCGTCGTCGCTGCCGCCGAACTGCCAGCGCGCCTGGCCCTGGCCGACGGCGAAATCTCCGGCGCGCAGGCCGTTGGCCTGCAGCGAGCCGCTGCCACCACGCAGCTGTGGCCACCGACCGTCGAGTTGGGCCTGCAGCGTCAGCGCGCCCGCGCGCGGCCACGATGCGGCGGCGCCCGCGGGCAGCAGGCTCGACAGCGGCTGCAACGCCGCCGGCGCCGGCAGCGCGGCGTCGAGCTGCCAGTGGTCCTGCGCGGCATCGACGGCGAAGCGGCCGTCGAGCGTGGCCTGGTTGCCGGCTGCGGTCGACGAAGCACGCAACGCCAGCGCCTGGCCGTCGCCGCGCACCTCGGCACGCGCCACCATCGGCAGGCCGGCCAGCAGGCCGTCGGTGAGCTCGACCTGCAGGTTGCCGCGCAGCGCCGCCAGCGCCGGCCCGGGCTGGCGCTGCATCTGCTCGAACAGGGTGTCGGGCAGATGCAGGTCGAGCTGCCAGCGGCCGCTGGCGCGGTGCGGACCACGCGCCCACACGGTGCCGGCGGCGCCCGGCCACCACGGCAGCGGATCGAACTGGCTCATCTCGCCACTGCCGACGAGGTGCCAGGCCTGCCGTTGGCCGTCGCGCTGGCGCTGCGCCTGCAACGTGGCCTGCGCGCTGGCCTCTCCCGCTCGGGCCTGCAGCTCGGTCAACTGCACGGTGTCGGCTGCGGCGGTCAGCTTGAACTGCATGTTGAGCGGCTGGGCCGATGCGGCCAGCGTGCCGTCGAGCGCGCCGTCGACGCGCGCCTGCCAGCGCTCGCCGGCCGCCGGCGTGCTGCGCGCGGGCGCGCTGGCGCCGCCCGCCACCGGCAGCGGCACGCCGCTGAGCTGCAGGTTGACGGCACCGCCGGCACGCAGCGGCGGCACGGCGTCGTGCAGGCGCGCCGGCTCGACGTCGGCGAGCTGCAGTTGCAGTTGCAGCACGCTGCCGAGCCACTGGCCGCGGCCTTGCACGCGACCGGCCGCCTGGCGATCGTCGGCGAGCAGCACGGCGAGCTGCCGCACTTCGATGCGATCGAGCTGATTGGGCGTGCCGCCGAGCTCGAGCTCGACCTCGCGCACCGGCAAACGGCCGGCGTCCCAGCGCCCGGGCGCCTGGTTGCGCACGCTGACCGTTGCCGACGCGGGGCGGTCGAGGCCGGCGCTGCGCACGTCGGCCTGCGCATCGATGCGCGTGCGCGGCGCGGCGCTGCTGAGCGCGGCCAGGTCGAGCGCGCGCGTCGACAACTGCAGCGACGCCAACGGCCAGTCGGCAAACGGCGCGACGCGCGCCCGCACGTCCAGCGTCGGGGCGTCGGCGCTGCGCTCGTCGCCGCGCAGGCTGGCCCGCAGCGTGAAGTCCGACAGCGGCCCGTCGGCACTGACCTCGGCCTGCCACGGCGTGCCGCCTTGCGGCGTGACGCGCAGCGTGAGCGCCAGCGGCAGCGGTGGGGCGGCGCCGATGCGCGCGTCGGCAGCCACGCGCAGACGATCGTTGTGCAGCGACAAGGCCTCGACGCGGTGTTCGCTGCCATCCTGGTGGCCCACGCGGATGCGCGCGCGCACGTCGTGCCACGGCGCCGTGTCGTCGATCTGCAATTCGGCCACCGACAGCGTGTCGATCTGCAGCGCCAGCGGAAGCTGCAGCGACGGTGCCGCCGTGCCGGGCGTGCTCTCGCGCGGCGTTCGCCAGTGCACACGCGACGCCTTCAGCGACGGCGCCGACAGCGACAGCCAGCCGCCGGCAAACGGCAGCAGCCGCCATGATGGCTGCAACAGCTCGATGCCGTCGATGCGCAGCTCGGGCTGCGTGGCGTCGCCGCGCCACTGCAGCGACTCGATGCGCAACACGTCGCCGACCAGCGACCCCTGCACACCGCTGACCGTGAGGCCGGGCACGTGGTCGAGCAGCCAACGGGTGCCGGCCTCGCTGCGTGCGCGCTGCACCCCTGCTGCCAGCAGCGCCACCAGCACGGCGAGCAAGGCGACCAGCCACAGCCAGCTGCGCCAGGCGCGGCGGCGCGCAGACGGGGCGGGTGGTGATGCTGGCTGGCTCAAGGCATGCCTCGCTCGGCCTCAGAACGCAATGCCCACCGACACGTGCAGGCGTACCTGGCGCAACTCTTCGCCGTAGGCCAGGTCGGCGCGCAGCGGCCCCACCGGGCTGCGCCAGCGCACGCCGACCCCATAGCCGAGCGCAGGCTTGAAGCCCTTCCAGCCCTCGGCGGCACGGCCGGCGTCGACGAACACGGCCCACCACACGCTGGGCATCTGCGCGAACGGGCGCGCCACCTCGACGCTGGCGGTGGCCAGCACGTTGCCGCCGATGATCGCACCGTCGTCGCCGATCGGGGCCAGCGTGCGGTAGTCGTAGCCGCGCACCGACTCGTCGCCGCCGGCGCGAAACGCCAGCGTGTCGGGCACCGCGACGTTGTCGTGCTTGAAGATCTGGCCCACTTCCAGGCGTGCCGTGGTGTACCAGCTGGTGCCCAACGGCAGGTAGCCGGTGACTTTGCCGTACAGGAGGGTGAACGGCCCCTTGTCGGCGTAGTTGCTGGTGGCATAACCGACGCCGCCCTGGCCGGAGATGGTGATGCCGCGCGTCGGCAGGATCACGCTGTCGAGGTCGCGCCAGATGCCGTGGTACTGCGCGCTCACCGCTTTGGCCTCCTTCTCGAGCGTGCCGACGGTCTGCACCGAGCGGTCGAGGCCGAGGAAGTACAGCCGCTCGATGCGGTTGGTGTCCTGCGTGCGGCCCAGGCGCATGCGCGCCGACAGCACTTCGTCGACGTCGGTGATCTGGTTTTCGAGCTGCACGCCGATCATGTTGCGGTAGAAGCGCTCGCCGGGGTGGCTGCTCAGCTCGCCTTCCCAGGCCTGGCGGTCACGGCCCCATTCGATCTTGTTGTGCAGCGTGGCGGAGTAGCCGAGGATGCGCCGGTGCGTGTGCTCGGCAGTCGCGCGCGGGCCGTTGTTGGCGCTGATGCCCACACCCAGCGTCAGCGACTGCAGCGGCAGCTCGTGCAGCGTCACCGTCACCGGCGACGCGCCGGCCTTGGCGATGTCGCTGTCGAAGCTGACGACGATGCTGTCGTACAGGTTGGCCTTGCGCAGCCGCTCCTGGTAGTCGAGCAGCGTCTGGGCGGTGAGCGGGGCGCCGGGGCCGAAGCCGGCCAGGTGGCGCACCGCCGCCTCGTCGTGGAGCTGCAGGCCCACGATGTGCAGCTCGCCGGCCAGGAACAGCGGCCCGCTGTCCAGCGTGAGCGTGAGTTGCACCTGGTCGTTGTCGGCGTTCACCTGCGCGGCGCTGCTGGTGATGGTGGCGGCCGCATATCCGCCGGCGCGCAGCCTGCTCAGCGCTTCTCGTTTGGCTGCCGACCAATCTGGATTACGAAACGTGTCGCCTGGCGGCAGCGGCCACCAGGCGTGCAGCTCCCGGATCTGCTCGCGGGCGGCCTCGTCGCCGGCGTCGGCGCGCTCGCGCACCACACCCTGCAGCGACAGCATGACTTCCCGGATGCGCGCGCGCGGGCCCGGCACCACGTGCACGTGCACCACCGACGGCGGCCCGCGCTCGCGCTCGACCTTGATCTGGGGATGGAAGTAGCCCTCGGTCTCCAGCAACTCGCGCACCTGCGCCGGTGCCGCCGCCACCAGGCGCAGCCACTCGGTTTCGTCGGGCGCTTCGGCGCCGCTGAGCGCGGCCAGGCGTGCGAGGTCGAGGTTGCGCAGCAGCAGGTCGCGCAACTGCGGTGGCGCCTCGATCGTCAGGCCCTCGCTTTCGGGCGGCGGTGGCGGCGGCTCGCCGCCGGGGCGTTGCTCCTGGGCGGCGAGTTCGCCCTGCGGGGGTTGCGACCGAGGTGGCTCGTCGCTGGCCAGCAACGCACAGCCCGACAGCGCGAGCAGCAGGCCGAGCAGGGCGACCGTGCGTGCCGGGCGCACGCCACGGATCACTTGCTCAACAGGCGCATCGCCGATTCGAGCCCCAGCAGCGTGAGCGGAAACATGCGCTGGTGCATCAGCTGCTGGATGATCGCGATGCTCTGGCGGTATTGCCATACGCCCTGCGGCTCGGGGTTGATCCAGGCGTACTTCGGGAACGCGCGCGTCAGGCGCTGCAGCCACTCGGCGCCGGGCTCCTCGTTGTTGTATTCGACGCTGCCGCCGGGCTGCAGGATCTCATAGGGGCTCATCGTCGCATCGCCCACCAGGATCAGCTTGTAATCCTTGTTGTACTTGTGGATCAGGTCCCAGGTCGGCGTCTTCTCGGAGAAGCGGCGGCGGTTGTTCTTCCACACGAAGTCGTACAGGCAGTTGTGGAAGTAGAAGAACTCGAGGTGCTTGAACTCGGTCTTGGCGGCCGAGAACAGCTCCTCGACGCGATGGATGTGCTCGTCCATCGTGCCGCCCACGTCCATCAGCAGCAGCACCTTCACCTTGTTGTGCCGCTCGGGAATCATCTTGATGTCGAGCAGGCCGGCATTGGCGGCGGTGCAGTGGATGGTGTCGTCGAGGTCGAGCTCGAGATCCGAGCCCTCGCGCGCGAAGCGGCGCAGGCGCCGCAGCGCGACTTTGATGTTGCGTGTGCCGAGCTCGAGCTGGTCGTCGTAGTCCTTGTAGGCGCGCTGGTCCCACACCTTCACCGCCGAGCGGTTGCGGCCCTTGTCCTGCCCGATGCGGATGCCCTGCGGGTTGTAGCCGTAGGCACCGAAGGGGCTCGTGCCGCCGGTGCCGATCATCTTGCTGCCGCCTTCGTGGCGCTGCTTCTGCTCCTCGAAGCGCTTCTTGAGCGTCTCCATCAGCTCGTCCCAGCCCATCTTCTCGATCGCCGCCTTCTGCTCGGGCGACAGCTCCAGCTCGAGCGTCTTGCGCAGCCATTCGAGCGGGATGTCCTGGCTGAAATCGGTGAGCAGCTCGACGCCCTTGAAGTAAGCGGAGAACGCGCGGTCGAACTTGTCGAAGTGCGACTCGTCCTTGACCAGCGAGGTGCGCGCCAGGTAGTAGAACTCGTCGACCGACGGGCCGATGACGCCGGCCTTGATGGCGTCGAGCAGCGTCAGGTACTCCTTGACCGAGACCGGCAGCTTGGCGGCGCGCAGCGTGAAGAAGAAGTTGATCAGCATGGGAGGGCCCGCAGGGTCGGCCAGCGAGGAAGCGCGGGGTCAAGCATAGCCCG
>DATDJF010000329.1:0-11049 GCA_036520715.1 Burkholderiaceae bacterium
ACCCGTGCTCGAGGAAACCGGGCTCATCGTTGCGGTCGGAGAATGGGTCATCAAGTCCGCCTGCGCGCAAATCCTGGCGTGGCAGCGCGCGGGGATCGAGCTGGTTCCGGTGGCGGTCAATCTGTCGGCGCGCCAATTCCAGTCCTCCAATCTCGGCGAGAGCATCGTCTCGCTGATAGAGAAGTCCGGCATAGAGCCGAGATTCCTCGAACTCGAGATCACGGAGAGTACGCTGATGCAGAACGCAGAAGGGACCGTCAGCACGCTCCAGTATCTCAAGGCCTGCGGCCTGCGCATCTCGATCGATGATTTCGGCACCGGCTACTCGAGCCTGGCCTATCTGAAGCGCTTTCCAATCGAGAAGCTGAAGATCGACAAGAGCTTCATCCACAGCCTGCCCGGAGACGACAGCGACGCGGCGATCGTGCGCGCCGTGATCCAGATGGCGCGGGCCCTGAACCTGAAGGTCAACGCCGAAGGCGTGGAAACCGAGCCGCAGCGGCAGTTCCTGGCCCAGGAAGGCTGCGACGAGCTGCAGGGCTTCCTGCTCGCGCCGGCGCTCGACCCGTTCAGCTTCGAGCAGCGCCTGCGCCAGCAGGCGACCCACGCCCGGCACCTGCGCGTCGTGTCGCGCTGACGGCCGCGCCGCCGCGCAGGCCAACCCTTCGCCGTTCCGGCGCACTGCCGCCCTCGAACCACGGGGCGCGGGATTTCACCTTACAGTCACGACACGACCGTCCGTTCCCGTGCGTGGCCATGAACCCCATCGACACCCTGATCGAACGCAAGTTTGCCAACCTGCAGACCAGCACGGCGGTGGTGCTGCCCGGGGGGCGCCGGTTGGGCGCGGCCGACGCCGAGGTGACATTGACCGTGCACGAGCTGGGGCCGCTGGCCCACCTGGCCGCCGGCCAGGTAGGCCTGCTGGCGGGCGATTACGTCGAGGGCCGCCTGCAGATCGAGGGCAACATGCGCGACGTGATGGCCGCGGCCGCGCAGATGATTCCCGGCGATCCCACGGCGGGTGGCGCGAGCTCGTGGTGGCGCCACTTGCTGCGCACCACCAAGTCGGTGGGCCACCACAATGCCGACGCCGATGCGCGGAAAGTGCAGTTTCACTACGACGTGTCCGATGACTTCTATGCGCTGTGGCTCGACGCGCGGCGCGTCTACTCGTGTGCCTACTACCGCGACGCCGGCATGCCGCTGGCGCAGGCGCAGGAGGCCAAGCTCGACCACGTGTGCCGCAAGCTCATGCTGCGCGAGGGCGAGCGCTTTCTCGACATCGGCGCCGGCTGGGGCGGCCTGCTGCTGTGGGCGGCCGAGCACTACGGCGTCAAGGCCACCGGCATCACGCTGTCGAAGAACCAGCACGCGCACGTGAGCCGGCTGATCGGCGAGCGTGGGCTGCAGGGCCGCGTCGAGATGAAGCTGCTCGACTACCGTGAGCTGCCCGAGCACGAGCCGTGGGACAAGATCGCGTCGATCGGCATGTTCGAGCACGTCGGCCGCGCGATGCTGCCGACCTACTTCGCCAAGATCTGCCGCCTGCTCAGGCCAGGCGGCCTGCTGATGAACCATGGCATCACGGCCGGCGGCACACGCAACTCGCAGCTGGGCGCTGGCATCGGCGACTTCATCGAGCGCTACATCTTCCCGGGCGGCCAGTTGCTGCACCTGTCGCACGTGCTGCGCGAGATGGCCGACAGCGGCCTCGAGGCGCTGGACGTCGAGAACCTGCGGCCGCACTACGCGCGCACGCTGTGGGCGTGGTCCGACGCGCTGGAGTCGCGGCTGGCGCATGCCGCAGAGGTGGCCGGCGAGAGGGTCGTGCGCGCCTATCGGCTGTACCTGGCGGGGTCGGCGATGAGCTTCGAGCGCGGCTGGATCTCGTTGCACCAGATGCTGGCAGGGCGACCGAGCGGCAGCGTCGACGACGGGCCGATGCGCGGCGCGCAATCGGCGTTCCCGTTCCAGCGCAGCTACATGTACAAGTGAGCCCACGAATGCACTCGCGATGATCTACAAGTTCAAGAGCAAGGCGGCGGGCGACGTGATCATGTTGCAGCCGCATGGTGACCAGTTGATGCGGCTGATCGGCCGCGCGCCGTCCGCCAAGGGCATCATCGAAGTGGCGGACATGCCGGCAGCCATCCGTGCACTGCAAGAGGCGGCGGCACAGGCGCAGCCGCCATCCGACGGCGACGGCGACGGCGACGGCGAACGCGGCGTCGGCCTCAAGCAGCGCGTCTGGCCGATGATCGAGATGATGAAGCGCTCGCAGGGCGCGGGCGAGCCGATCGTCTGGGGCGTTTGACGACACGAGCGAGTGCAGCGATGAAATTGTGGAGCGACAGCTGGGCCAATGGTGACGCGATTCCCGCGCGTCATGCCGCGGGCAAGATCGAGGCGGCGGGCGGCGTCGGCTTCTCCGACAACGTCAACCCGCACCTGGCGTGGAGCGAGTTGCCGGCGGGCACACGCTCGCTGGTGCTGATCTGCCATGACTTCGACGTGCCCAGCCACGGCGACGACGTCAACAAGAGCGACCGCGAGATACCGGCCGATCTGCCGCGGGTGGACTTCTTCCATTGGGTGATGGTCGACATCGCGCCTGGCCTGGGTGCCATCGGCGAGGGCCAGTTCAGCCGCGGCTTCACCGCGCGAGGCAAGCCCGGCCCGGCCGCCGGACAGGGTGCGCGCCACGGCCTCAACGACTACACCGGCTGGTTCGCCGGCGATGCGCAGATGGCGGGCTCCTACTTCGGGTACGACGGGCCGTTCCCGCCATTCAACGACTCGCTGGTGCACCACTACGTGTTCACGTTGTATGCGGTGTCGGTCGATCGCCTGCCGGTCGAAGGTGCGTTCACCGGGGCGCAGGTGCGCGAGGCGCTGGCCGGCCAGGTGCTCGGCGAGGCCACGCTGTCGGGCACCTACACGCTCAACCGCCGGCTGGCGCGCTGAAGCGGCGTTGAAGGAAGCCACCCGCATCATCGCGATCCGCCACGGGCAGACTGCCTGGAACGCGGAAACGCGCATGCAGGGGCAGCTCGACACCGCGCTCGATGCGCGTGGCCGCTGGCAGGCGCAGCAGTTGGCGCTGGCGCTGGCGCACGAGCCGATCGATGCCATCGTGGCGAGCGACCTGTCGCGCGCGATGCAGACGGTCGCGCCGCTGGCCGCCGCGAGAGGGCTGCGCGTGCAAGCGGAGCGCGGTCTGCGCGAGCGCTGCTTCGGAGTCTTCGAGGGCTTCACTTATGCCGACATCGCGCGGCACTGGCCCGACGACAACGCGCGCTGGCGCGCACGCGAGGGCGCGTTTGCGCCGGCGCGCGGCGAAAGCCTGAGCGGCTTTTACGAACGCTGCATCGCGGTGGCCGAGCGGCTCGCCGATCAACACCCCGGCCGCGCCATCGTGTGGGTCACGCACGGCGGCGTGCTCGACTGCCTGTACCGCGCGGCCGCCCGTTTGGCGCTCGACGCGCCACGCACCTGGGCGCTGGAAAACGCGTCGATCAACCGGCTGCTGCACGGCGACCAAGGCCTGATGCTGGTCGGCTGGGGCGACATCCATCACCTCGACGAACCGGGCGGCGACGCGCGCGAAGCGTGAATTGCTGACGCCGCGATGAGCGGTCGCGGATTTCCGATGGGCGGCGCGGCACTTTTGTAAGCACTTTCCTCGGCACGCGGACGTGTGCTGCGCAGTGCCAACTACTTCCGCTTTCCGGACCCCTCGTCCGCGGTTGTGACCGTTCGTTCCACGCGGCATGGCCCAAGCTGGTTGCACCACGTGGGCTTCCACGTCATTCAACTGCCGGAACCAGCGCATGACTTCGAACCAACGACTTCGTTCCCAGTGCCCCCAGGCGGGGTTCACGCTGATCGAAGTGATGATCACCGTGGCGATCGTCGCGATCCTGTCGGCGGTGGCGCTCCCGTCGTATCGCGACTACGTGATCCGCGGAAACATTCCGGAGGCGACGTCGCGCCTGGCGACCAAGCAGGTGCAGATGGAGCAGTTCTTCCAGGACAACCGCACCTACGTCGGCGGCACCGGTTGCACGGCCGACACGACATCGAGCAAGTACTTCGACTTCAGTTGCTCCGGGGTGACGGCCGCCACCTTCACCATCACCGCAGCCGGCAAAGGCTCGATGGCCGCCTTCTCGTACACCATCAACCAGACCGGCGCGAAGACGTCCGCAATCACCCACACGGGCTGGTCGAACCCGTCACCCAACACCTGCTGGGCGATCAAGAAGGCCGGCCAATGTTGAGCCGTCGCACACAGCGCGGCTTCACGGTCGTGGAGCTGATGATCGGGGTGGCGCTGCTGGCCATCGTGCTGGCCATCGGCGGGCCGAGCTTCGCGACCTGGATGCAGAACCTGCAGATCCGCAACATGTCGGAAGCCATGCAAAACGGCATTCAGCTCGCGCGGGCCGAGGCCGTCCGGCGCAACAGCCAGGTTCGCTTTCAGCTCGTCGACTCGCTGACCGCTGCGTGCGCGCTGGCGACAACGGGCCCGAACTGGATCGTCAGCATGGACAGCGCGGTGGGCGATTGCGCATCGGCCAACATGGCCGACGCCGCAGCACCGGCGGCGCCGCGGGTGATCCAGTCGCGCTCGTCGAGCGAAGGCTCGCGCAACGCCGTCGTCGCGGCCAATCAGTCGAGCATCGTCTTCAACGGATTGGGTCGTGTCACGCCGGCGCCGCTGGGTGACATCGTTATCGATGTCACCAACCCCACCGGCGGCGCCTGCTCCTCGGCCGCGGGGCCGATGCGCTGCCTGCGCATCGTGGTGGGCGCGGCCGGCCAGATTCGCATGTGCGACCCGAGAGCGTCGTTCAACGGCACGTCGGAAGGATGCTAGCCATGCGCAGACCGCAAACAAAACAGGGCGGCTTCAGCCTGATCGAAGTGCTGATCGCCATCCTGATCTTCTCGATCGGCGTGCTGGCGCTGATTGCCTTGCAGGTGACGTCGGTTCGCCAGTCGAGCAACGCGAAGTACCGATCGGACGCCGCGCTGCTGGTCAATCGCCTGATCGGCGAGATGTGGGTCAGCGATCGCGTGACCACCACGATGCAGACCAACTTCAACACCGGCGGTGCGAGCTACACCACGTGGGCCGGCGCGGTGCAGGCCCAGTTGCCGGGATCGACCGGCGCCAACGCACCGACGGTCGTGGTGGCCAACGACGGCCGGGTGACGATCAATGTGTTCTGGAAGGCGCCGAACGAACAAGCGTCGGACCCGGTGCACAACTACATCGCGATCGCCAGAGTCCGCTGAGGTGACGATGAAACCCACTCGAATTCACCGCGCGCGCGCATCCGCGGGCTTCAGCCTCATCGAACTGATGGTCGGCCTGGTCATCGGCATGATCGGCGTGGTGGTCATGATGCAGATCTTCTCGGTTTCCGAGGGGTACAAGCGCACCACCACCGGCGGCGACGACGCTCAGAACAACGGCGCGATCGGCCTCTACGGGCTGCAACGCGACGTGCGCATGTCGGGGCAGGGCTCCAGTTCCTTCACCGACAACGCCGCGTCGACCTCTGCCTACGCGCTGGTCGGCTGTAACGTCACCTTGCGCGCGGGGGTGACGATCAACGCGCTGGGTCCGGTGACGGTCAACCATGCCAGCATCCCGGCCGGCGACGCCAACACCGACACCTTGCTGGTGTTCTACGGCACCGGCGACGATGGCCCCGAAGGGGATCGCGTCGAGGCGCAGCCGGCGACCAATACCTACACGCTGGCCGGATTCTCGAATGCGAGCGGCACGCCGTCCTTTCGGGTCGGCGACCGTGTGCTCGCTCATCCGACGCCGCGACCCGCGCCTTGCGCGCTGTCGATGGAGTCGGTGACTGCTCTGGCCCTGAGTAACGTCACGGTGGCCACCGGCGTCGCCGGGATGACCGGCGGCGCCTTGTTCAACATCGGGCAAGCGCCGCGCTTCGTGGCCTACGCGATTCGCGGCGGCAGCCTGACCATGTGCGACTACATGGTCAACAACTGCGGCGGCGCCTTCAATGCCGCGCACTGGATGCCGCTGGCCAGCAACGTCGTCAGCCTGCGCGCCCAGTATGGACGCGACACCACCGCGGGCACCATGGATGGCACGGTCGATGCGTTCGACCAGACCACGCCGACCAATGTATGCGGTTGGGTGCGTACGCGCGCCGTCCGCATGGCTCTGGTCGCGCGCAGCGCACAGCTCGAGAAGGACGTCGTCACTGCCGCCGCCCCCGCGTGGGCCGGCAGTGCGACCCATGCGATCGACGTATCGGCCGACGCGTCGTGGCAGAACTATCGATACAAGGTATTCGAGACGATCGTGCCGCTTCGCAACGTGGCCTGGTTGGGAGTGCAAGCGGGATGCTGAACAACACCTACCCATGCGCCGCGCGTGTTCGCGGTGCGAAGCAGCGGGGCACCGTCCTGCTGATCGCATTGATCATGTTGGTGGCGCTCAGCCTGGCCGGCATCGCGCTCATTCGCTCGGTCTCGACCTCCAACATGATCGCCGGCAACCTGGCGTTTCAGCAGGGCGCCACGAATGCGGCCGACGTGGGCGTCGAGACGGCGGTGGCCTACCTCGAGGCCAACAGCGTGCTGGTGGCCGGCGTGTCGGCCTTGCACAGCAGTGTCCTGTCCGGCTCCGGCACCCGCTACGTGTCCGTGCGCCAGGATCCCGCTGCCGGCCAGTCTTGGGACGCCTTCTGGAACGCGACCCTGGCCGGCTCCGGCGCGGTGAACACTCTGGCCGCCGACGCCGCGGGAAACACGGTGTCGTTCGTCATTCACAGGTTGTGCAACGCCACCGGCGCGCCGGTGTACCCGGGATGCTCGTCGTCACCGACCGATGCGACCTCGTCGGGCAACAGCCAGGGCGCCGGCGTCACCGCATTGAATTCGCCGCGACAGGTCTACTACCGCGTCACCACGCGTGTGGCGGGCCCGCGCAACACCTTGAGCTACGTGCAGGTGGTCGTGGCCATCTGATGGCCGTCGCATCCGATACCAAGAGGCAATCATGAACACAATCGTTCAATACCCTGACGCTGTCGTACGCCCCGCGTTCAGCTTGCGGCGGTGCGTCAGCGCCATTGCATGGGGCCTGGCGCTGGCTACTTCCGCGCAGGGTGGCCAGACCGACCTGTCCTCGCTGCCGCTGATCACCTCGGCGCCTCAGGTGGTGAAGCCCAACCTGATGTTCATCCTCGACGACTCGGGCAGTATGGCGATGACCCACATGCCGGATGCAGCGGCGAACTTCGGTCGTGACAACTCGGGCAACGCCAAGTACGGCTACCCGAGCGCGCAGTGCAACGGCGTGTACTACAACCCGGCCCTGCTCTACAGCCCGCCGGTCGCGGTGGCGGCCAACGGAGCCATCACCAACTATCCCGACGCCAGCTTCACAGGCGCCTGGATCAACGGCTACAACACCGGCGCCGGCACGGTAGACCTCTCCACGAGCTTTCGCGCCTGGACCAAGGCGACCACCAACAACGGCGGCGGCCAGGTCGACAACACCGATGCCGCGGCCGTGGCCGCCTTCTACTACACCTACTCGGGCTCGCAGTTGAGCGCTGCGCAGAAGGACTACCTCAACACTTCGAGCACTTTCTACACGGAGTGCGCCACCCTGGTCAGCGCCGGCAGCTCGGTGTTCACCAAGGTCACCGTCAGCAGCACGTCGGGTACCGGGCCGGCCGGCGCCGACGAACGCACCAACTTCGCCAACTGGTACAGCTACTACCGGACGCGCATGTTGATGATGAAGACGGCCACGGGCCTGGCCTTCAAGAGCATCGACGACCGCTACCGCATCGGCTACATGAGCCTGAACAACAACGTCAGCCCGTCGTTCCTGAACCTGTCGGCGTTCGACGGCACGCAGAAGAACGCCTGGTACGCCAAGCTCTACGGCGCCAGCCCGAACAACAGCACGCCGTTGCGCGAGGCGCTGGCCAACGCCGGGCGCATGTATGCCGGCAAGATCACGACGCTGAACGGCGCCACCGTCAACGACCCGATCCAGTACTCGTGCCAGAAGAACTTCACGCTGCTGTCGACCGACGGCTACTGGAACGGCAACGCGGGATTCGAGGCCGATGGCTCCACCGACGTCGGAAACCAGGATGCGGCGTACCCGCGCCCGTTCAACGATGGCGGCACGGCCAGCAACGTCTACACGGCCACCATCGTGTTCAGCTCGGGGGCGAGCTCGGACAACGTGTCTAGCATCAAGGTCAACGGCGTGGAGATCCTGTCCGGTACCGCCGATTCGAGCGGCGGGTTCGGCAGCCGGGCCGAGAAGCTGGCTCGCAACGTGACCAACAAGGTCAACGCCTGCACCTCCAGCACCACCGGCAACTGCGGCGTGGCCGGATACTCGGCCGTGCGTGACGACGACACGGTCACCATCACCGCGCCGACCTCCGCCGGAGCCATCAGCTTTACCCCGTCGGTGACGGTCGGCGGCGGCGCCTCGGCGACGATCCAGGCGTTCTCGGGATCGAGCGTGGCCTCGGGTGGAACCAGCGACACCCTGGCCGACGTGGCCATGTACTACTACAAGACAGACCTGCGCTCGCAGGCGCTGAACAACGAAACCAACTCCGCGGGCGACAACGTGGCGCAGAACAACGTGCAGCCGGGCGGCGACGACGACGCCACGCACCAGCACATGACCACGTTCACGCTGGGTCTCGGTGCGCGCGGCCGCATGATCTATACGTCGAACTACAAGTCGGCGACCTCGGGCGACTACCACTCCGTCAAGACCGGTGCGACCGCGTCGTCCTCGGTGTGCACCTGGCAGACGGCCGGGACCACCTGCAACTGGCCGACTCCTGGCAACGACAAGCCCGAGAACATCGACGACCTGTGGCATGCCGCAGTCAACGGCCGCGGGCGCTACTTCTCGAGCACCGACCCGGCCAGCCTGGGCGTGGGCCTGCTCAGCGCGTTGCAGAGCGTCGCGGCCATGACCAGCGACTCGGCGTCGGCGACCACCAGCAACCCCAACGTGACGGCGGGCGACAACTACGTGTTCAGCTCCACGTTCCGCTCCGCCGAGTGGTACGGCGAGCTTGAGCGCCGTCAGCTCGACGTGGTGACCGGCCAGCTCGCCGCAGCGGCCGACTGGACGGCCGGCGCGCAGCTCGACGCCAAGACCACGCGCACGATCTACACCTTCGATGCGGGCGCGGCGACCAAGCTCAAGTCGTTCGAGTGGGCCAACCTGACGGCCGCCGAGCAGGCGTACTTCACCAAGACCTACATGGCGAGCACGGCCAGCCCGCCGCTCAGCCAGTTTTGCGCCTCCGGTTCGATGTGCCTGAGCGCCGCCTCGCAAACGGCCGCTGGCGGCGCCCCGCTGGTGAACTTCCTGCGAGGCGACCGCAGCAACGAAGGCTCGGCCGACGACACAAGCAAGTACTTCCGCCAGCGCGCACGCCGGCTGGGCGACATCGTCAACTCCGAGGCGGTGTACGTGCGCGGCCCGATTTACGACTACGTGGATACCGACTACGCCACGTTCAAGTCGACGAATGCGGGGCGCACGCCGTTGGTCTATGTGGGCGCCAACGACGGCATGCTGCACGCGTTCAACGCGGCGACCGGTGACGAGGTCTGGGCCTACGTGCCCAAGCTGCTGATGCCGACGCTGTACCGGCTGGCCGACAAGCTCTATCCGACCTCGCACCAGTACTACGTGGACGGCTCGCCCACGGTGGGCGACGTCTACTTCGGCGGCGCCTGGCACACCATCCTGGTGGGTGGCTTCAATGGTGGCGGCCGCGGCTACTACGCGCTCGACATCACCAACCCCTCGAGCCCGAAGGCGCTGTGGGAGTTCAACGACACCAACATGGGCTACAGCTTCGGCAGGCCGGAGATCACCAAGCTGGCCAACGGCACCTGGGTGGTCCTGTTCACCTCCGGCTACAACAACGTGAATCCGGGCAATGGCCAGGGCTATCTCTACGTGGTCAACGCCGGCACCGGTGCGGCGATCAACAGCATCAGCACCGGAGTCGGCAGCGACACCGGCACCATCACCGGCATCTGCGAAACCGCGCCGTGCCCGAGCGGCCTGGCCCAGATCCGCGCCTGGGTCGACAACACCCGCTACAACAACACCACCACCAAGGTCTATGGCGGCGACCTCTACGGCAACCTGTGGCGCTTCGACGTCAACGACACCTTCGGCGCTGCCGGCGTCGAGGCCCAGTTGCTGGCCACGATGCGCGGGCCCGGCGGTGCGGTGCAGTCGATGACCGCGCGCCCCGAATTGGGCAAGGTCGCTGGCTCGGCCGTGGTGTTCGTCGGCACCGGGCGCTACCTCGGCGGCACCGACCTGAACAACACGGACGTGCAGACCATCTACGGCGTCAAGGACAACGGCGGTTCCAGCAGCGTCGGCAACCCGCGCGGCGACGTCGGCGCCACCGGCTTCGTGCAGCAGACGCTGACCGCGGGCACCTGCCCGACGGGCTCAGCGTATTGCGTGGCCGGCACGCCGATCCGCACGTCGTCCGCCAACCCGGTCAACTTCGCCACCCAGAAGGGCTGGTTCGTCGATCTGCCGGGCGCGCGGGAACGTGCGAACACCGATCCGCAGCTCGCGCTCGGTACCTTGGCGGTCACCACCAACCTGCTCGACCCGAGCGCATGCTCGGTGGGGGGCAGCAGCTACGTGAACTTCTTCGACTACAAGACCGGCGGCGCGGTGCAAGGGTCCAACGGCATGGTCGGCCTGTTCCTCGGCAACGCGCTGGCGACCCGGCCGGTCCAGTTGCGATACACCGATGGCACCGTGCGCAGCCTGGTGCGCATGTCCGACAACACGTGGCAGACGCCGACGGCGCCGATCCCGCCGTCGGGCATCGGCACACGCCGCACCTCGTGGCGCGAGATCGTGGTGGAGTGATCGAGGTCGAGTGATCGAGGCGGGTGCGGCGCGAGCCGCACCCGTGCCCGCTGCACAAGCTGCACCTGGCCTGGCTCGCGAGATCGACG
>DATDJF010000330.1:0-27404 GCA_036520715.1 Burkholderiaceae bacterium
TGAGCCGCGCGTCGACGCCGGCGCCGGGCGCATCGACCCGTGCACTGGCGACCAGCGGGCTGGCCACGCCGTCGGCCAGGCGGCCCAGTTCGATCTGCAGGTCGTGCAGGCTGCCGCGCTGCCAGACCAGCTCGTCGTTCCACTGCAGCGTCGCACGGTTCAGGCGCAGGCCGTCGAGATCGACGTTCGCCGACTCGATGGCCGCCACGTCGCGCGCCAGGTCGTCGACGTTGGTGCTGCCGTCCTTGAAGCGCACGATCTGCGCGCGCAAGCCTTCGACCTCGGCGCTGTCGATGTGCAGGTGCCCGCGCAGCAGCGGCAGCCAGGCGATCGTGACGCGCGCCTTGTCGATGCTGGCGAACTCGCGCGCGCTGCGGCGCTGGCTGAGCGAGGCCTTGCCGCTCTCCAGGGCGAGCTTGGGAAAGTAGCTGACGCTCAACTCGCCGTCGAGCACCAGGTCGCGCTGCGTGCGTTCCTGCACCCAGCGAACGAGCTGATCCTTGAACTGGTTGGGATCGAACAGCTTGACCACCGCGGTGATCAGGCCCAGCACCAGCGCAGCCACGATCAACAGGCCGAACACGGCCTGGCGGTAGTAGGTCTTGGCCAGCGTCTCGGCAAACGGCACCTTGAACGGTCCGACGGCCGAGATCAGCAGGCCGACCATGCCGAAGATGCCGAGCATCGCGCACTTGACGGCGCTCAACGAGGCGGCTTTTTGTGCAACGGCTTTGGCCATGAGAGAGATGCCCTGAGCAAGGCTCGGATCATCGGCCGCGCAGCCGCCCGGCAGTGCTGCATCGAGTGGTAAGTGCGGCACGCCGGGATCGAATTCACGTTCGCCACCGGTCGGCTGCGGCGCGAGTTGATTGCCCGCGCCGGGCATCGGTGAGCGGATATTGCAGATGCGGCTTCTTGTTTCAGCGCCGGGGCTCGATCCATCGCTCAGGGGTTTCACGGGGTGCCGCCGCGGCGCCGGCCGCGAAGATCGCTGCACCGATGGTGCCGAGGGCTTTGCCATGACGATGACCTGCTGTCGATCGATTCACCTGTCGTTGTTCACGGCCGCGGCACTGCTGGCCGCGCCAGCGAGCGCACAACAAGCCGCGAACACCGTGCGCATCGTGGTCGGCTACCCCGCCGGCGCCACCTCCGACGCGTTGACGCGGGTGGTGGCCGAGCAGATGAGCAAGACCCTCAAGCAGCCCGTGATCGTCGAGAACAAAGCCGGCGCCGGCGGGCGCATCGGCAACGAGACGGTGAAGGCCGCGCCGGCCGACGGCAGCACGCTGCTGATGACACCGGTGGCCACGATGTCGGTCTTCCCGCACTCGTACGCCGGCCAGCTTCGCTACGACCCCTTCAAGGACTTCGTGCCAGTGGCGCACCTGAGCAACTTTCAGCTCGGCCTCGCGGTGAACGCGCAGGTGCCGGCCAAGACGCTGGCCGAGTTCGTGGCCCTGGTGAAGGCCGATCCCGCGAAATACGGCTTTTATGCGTCGGCGGCTGCCGGCAGCCTGCCGCACTTCTTCGGTGTCATGTTCGCCAAGAGCGCCGACATCCAGTTGACCCACGTGCCTTACAAGGGCACGGCCCCGGCGATGCAGGCGCTGGCCGCCGGCGAGGTGGTGGCCCTGTCCACTGTGGTGGCCGACATCAAGTCGGTGATGGACGCCGGCAAGGCGCGCCTGCTCGCGGTGGCCGGCGACAAGCGCGACCCCTCGCTGCCCGACGTGCCGACCTTCCGCGAGCTCGGCTACGACCTGGTCGCGCAGCCGTGGTATGCCCTGTTCGCGCCGGCGGGCACGCCACCGGCCGCGATCGAGCGCTTGTCGAACGCCGCCATCGCCGCGGTCCAAGACCCTGCCACCCATAAGCGGCTGCAGGAGATGAACCTCGAGCCCACCGGCTACGGCGCGCAACGCCTGGGCCAGATCATGAAAGACGACTACGAGCGCTGGGGGCCGATCATTCGCGCGTCGGGGTTCAAGCCGGAGCAGTGAGTCGGTTTCATTCGTAATGTCGGGTCCCTCGGTCGCGCGGCGTTTCGCATCCAGAATGCGCGCCGCCGCCGCCACCACCAGACCCGGAGAGATCGATGTCCACCGCAACGCGCCACCTGAGTGCAGTGGCCCTGTGCCTGCTGGCCACCATGGCGGCGCACGCCGCACCCGCCAGCGGCGTGCTGGATCTCTTCAACCGCCTGCCCGAGCCGCCCGCCACTGCTGAAGACGCTGCGCGCTGGGTCGACAAGAGCGGCCAGCTCGTGCATGCGCCGCTGCTGGCGCTGAAGGCCGACCTCGAAGCGCACCGGCGCGCCGTCGCGGCGCCACTGCAGGCGCAGGTGCCGGCGCAGCAGGTGCAGGCCAAGATGCAGATCGACGACCTGTCCAAGGGCATGGCCAACGTCGGCATCGACATGGCGCGCATGCAGAGCGACCCCGCCTACGCCAAGGAAGTGCAGGCGCGCATGGAGAGCATGTCGCCCGAGCAGCTGATGGCGATGTCGAAAGCGATGTCGCAGCCGATGAATCAGAACCCCAATCTGCGCAATGCGGCCAAGGACATGGCCGACGATGCGCCGGCCGTCAAGGCCGCAGCGGCCGCCGGCTTCGAGTACTCGCAGCAGCAGGTGGCGCGCATCCAGGCGCACGGCGCGCGTTGGCAGGCCACCGAGGCCGAAGTGAAGAGCAGCGTGTATGCCACGCCATTGAAGGTGGACGTGCCCAAGCCGCGCATCGAGTTCGACAACCCCGGCTGCGACAAGGCGTGCGACGCCGCCTGGCAGGCATACGCCGCCAGGATGCGGCCACTGATGATCGCGCGCGACACCCAGGCGCTCAAGCTGCGGCGCGAGGCGCTGCAGCGCGAGCGCCAGGCGCTGGCGCCCGTGATCGCGCAGGCCGACAAGACGCTGAAGGCCGCGTCCTACGGCGAGCGCGCGCTGAGCAATGCGCACATGCAGCAGATCGCCGGCTACGACAGCGGCATGCTCGGCGAGATCGAGATGCTGATCAACAAGACCGAAGAGATCGCGCGCACCGCGTCGCGCACGGTGCACTGCGGCTCGCAGGCGGTGACGGTGCCGCTCGCGGTGTGCCGCTGAGCGGCGCTGAAGGCGCATTGCCGGGGCTGTGAGCCGCGCCGGCGCCGCGCGTGCCGGCTTGAGCACACCGACACCCACCAATCGTGCGGACACCAGGGTTCGCGCGAATGCCCTTCGCGGCAGTGCGTTGGCGAAAATGGCGCAAAGCCAATCCGCGCAGCAAGCGGACAAGACCAATCACCCGGGAGGGCCTTCGCATGACACTCGCCGTGCGCGCTTTTGTCGTCGCCGCCGCCTGCGCTGCCTTGCTCGCATGCGGCGGCGGATCAGGCCCACCCCCGGCAGACCAGCCGCATTTGTTCCCCACCGTGGTGTCCGACACCGTGCCCCCGGGCCGCACGGTCGACCTGACCACGGCCAACTACTTTCCATTCGCGGTCGGTGACACGTGGACCTACGACGTGTTCGATCCCCAGATCCGCGAGTTCACGGGCGAACTCAGCACGCGTGTGGTGTCAGGACCCGACCCTCAGGGGGTCTACGTGACCGAGACCAGCGACAGCAGCAGCGGGTCCACGACGCGCACCCGCTACAAGCGCACCGCGCAGGGCCTGGTCAATCTGGAACCCCTGTCGGGCCTGTTGTCGGCCAGGGCCGCCTCGATCGTCGGTCCGTTGTTGGTCACACCGACGCCGATGACACCCATTGGCCTCGAACGCACCAGTTTGCGAAGCGGTTCCTGGGGTGTCGATGAAGACGGCGAC
This sequence comes from Burkholderiaceae bacterium, assembly GCA_036520715.1. Classification (GTDB taxonomy): domain Bacteria; phylum Pseudomonadota; class Gammaproteobacteria; order Burkholderiales; family Burkholderiaceae_C; genus JAEUPI01. Next base: position 3,811 of record DATDJF010000330.1, read on the forward strand.
GGCGTGTTCGACGGCTTCGAGCTGATCTACCGCCAAAGCTTCAGGGGCTTTCTCAATCTCAATGCTCAGTCTCAGACCGCGTCCGTTCGATCGGTGTTCAACCTCAAGCTCCTGCCCACCCGCGCAGGCTACGAAGGCAGGCCGCTCACGTTGATTCAGACGGAGACCATGGCACCGGGCCTCGGCCCTATCAGTCTGGGGCTGACCGTCCTGCAGGGCGGATCGGAGCAGCATCAAACTCTGACCTTGAACTCGGCCACTATCGCCGGACAGCGAATGCCAAGGGACCCGGCCCCGTTGTTTGCCACCTCGGCCCACGCCGACCAGGCCTATGACGCGCTGCGTGGCCGCTATCTGCTCGCGCTGCCCACCGGGCAAACGCATGGGCCGCTGATTTTGGCCGTCGACACGGCCACACGAATGACCAGCGTGATCAAGAACCTCGATGCCGAGCCGTTCGCAATGGCCGTCAGCAGCGACGGCACGAGCCTCTTCGTCAGCACCCTGAACCGCGAGGTGATCCGCTTCCGTTTGTCCGACATGCAGGAGATCGATCGCCTCACGGTGGCCAATTCCCTGTGCGCAGTCAGACTCATCGCGTCGCCCACCGAGAGCAACGTGTTGCTGGCCTACGTGGGGTTCTGCGGCCCAAGCTCGGCCCGTGAGGTCATCCTGATCCGCGACATGATTGCCGTGGGCACCCCGTATTCGGTGTCGGACTTCCTGCAAACCTTCAGCTCGGATGGCACCATGGTCTACAGCCGCGAACCGACCCGAAGCAGCGAACCGGGGTTCGTCCGCTTCGATGTCACCGTGGGCGGTCTGACATACAAGGATTCCGTGGTGGCAAGACCGAGCATCACCGGCTTCCCGATCGTCGACCTCGAAGCGCGCGGTGGCCGAGTCCGGCTTGCCGACGCCGTGTTGGACGAGGCTTCGTTCGCGCAGGTCGGCAGCTTGAGCAACATGTTAGGTCCATGCGCCGCAACGGCCGACGCCTCCCGGTGGATCTGCCGTCCGTTGAACGAACCGGACCCGATGCTGCACTCGTTGTCCGTCTTCAATACCGCCACGAGGAATCGCGAAGGGCGCGTCGACTACGAGTTCTCGTTCGCGGCCACGTTCATCACCGGTTTCGACGACGTGAAGTTGACCAAAGGCGGGCCCGGCGAGCTCCTGATGAGCCGGGGCGGCATCCAGTTCGATCCGTCTCGAGGCCAGACCATGAAGTCGGAGTTCTACCTCGTTCGGTCGACGAGCATGCCTTGACGCCGCAGCGCCCCGCGATCGTGCGGTCGGCTGCCGGTGACGCGTGACAAGAAGGGAACAGCCGGACCAATGGCCCTGCACCCACGTGCCAACGCCGACTCAGCGCACACTCCATCCCGCTTCACGAGCGCGCCCATGACCCACGCCCATGTCCGCAACCCCTGGTTCTTCATGCTGATCGCCGCGGCGATCCTGATGATCACGATGGGCGCACGCCAGTCGATGGGCCTGTTCGTCTCGCCGCTGAACACGCACACGGGCCTCGGCATCGCGACCATCAGCCTGGCGATGGCGATCGGGCAGTTCGTGTGGGGCGTGTCGCAGCCGATCTTCGGTGCCATGGCCGATCGCTGGGGCCCGGTGCGCGTGATCGCGCTGGGCGCACCGCTGCTGGCGGCGGGCTCGCTGCTCACCACGCAGGTCACCGGCGAATGGGGCCTGATCTTCGCGTTGGGGGTGCTGAGCGCCGCCGGCGCCGGTGCGGGCAGCTTCTCGATCCTGATCGGGGCCACCGCACAGCACCTGCCGCCCGAGCGGCGCGCCTTCGCCGCCGGCTTCATCAACGCCGGCGGCAGCTTCGGCCAGTTCGTGTTCGCGCCGCTGAACCAGGCCGTGATGTCGGCATTCGGCTGGATGCAGGCGCTGTGGATGATGGCGCTGGCCGCGCTCGCCACCGCGCCGCTGGCCTGGCTGCTCGGTGGCCGCAAGCCGGCCACGCCGGCGGCCACGCCTGTCGCTGCCGGCGCTCCCAGCGCGCCCGCCCCAGCGACGCTGACGCTGCGCGAGCAACTGCGCGTCGCCGTGCGCGACCGCAGCTACTGGTGCCTGCACGCGGGCTTTTTCACCTGCGGCTTTCACATCGCCTTCCTGGTCACCCACCTGCCCGGTGAAGTCAACCTGTGCGGCCTCAATGCGCAGGTGGCGGCGACCTCGCTGGCGATCATCGGCCTGGCCAACATCGCGGGCAGCCTCACTGCCGGTGCGCTCGGCAACCACGTGCGCATGAAGATGCTGCTGTTCTGGATGTACTTCACGCGCGCGCTGGCGGTGGTGGCGTACATGGCGGCGCCCAAGACCGACTGGACCTTCTACATCTTCGCCGCCGTGCTCGGCGCCACCTGGCTGGCCACCGTGCCGCCGACCGCCGGCATCACCGCCAAGCTGTTCGGCACGCGTTATCTGGCCACGCTGTTCGGGCTCACGCTGCTCAGCCACCAGATCGGCGGCTTCTTCGGCGCCTGGCTCGGCGGCATCGCGGTCACGCAGACCGGCAGCTACGCCTGGATGTGGTGGGCCGACGCGGTGCTGGCGCTCGCCGCCGCGCTGGTGAACCTGCCGATCCGCGAGGCACGACCCAAGCTCGCCGCGGTACCGGCCTGAGGGTTCTCTCGATCGATTGGAGGTCCGGCATGGCAGGCATGGTCGAAGGCAAGGTCGTCGTCGTCACCGGTGCCGGTGGCGGCATCGGGCGCGACATCGCGCTCGCGCTGGCCGCAGAAGGCGCCAAGGTGGTGGTCAACGACATCGGCACCTCCACCACCGGCGAGGGCAGCGATGCCGGTCCCGCCCAGCAGGTGGTGTCCGAGGTCCGCGCCGCCGGCGGCGAGGCCGCGGCCAACACCGACAGCGTGGCCGACGCGGCCGGCGCCAACCGCATCGTGAGCTGCGCGCTCGACCACTTCGGCCGCATCGACGGCGTCGTCAACAACGCCGGCATCCTGCGCGACCGCTACTTCCACAAGATGAGCGACGTCGAGTGGGACGGTGTCATCAAGGTGCACCTGTACGGCAGCTGGTACGTCAGCCGCGCCGCGGCCAACCACTTCCGCGAGCAAGGCAGCGGCGCCTACTTGCACATGACGAGCACGTCGGGGCTGATCGGCAACTTCGGCCAAGCCAACTACAGCGCGGCCAAGCTCGGCCTGGTGGCGCTGAGCAAGAGCATCGCGCTGGACATGCACAAGTTCAACGTGCGCTCCAACTGCATCGCGCCGTTCGCGTGGAGCCGCATGACCGGATCGATCCCCACCGACACGCCCGAGCAGCAGGCGCGTGTGGAGAAGATCAAGAAGATGACGCCGGCCAAGATCGCGCCGCTGGCGGTGTACTTGCTCAGCGACGCGGCCAAGGCCGTCAATGCGCAGGTGTTCGCGGTGCGCAACAACGAGATCTTCCTGATGAGCCAGCCGCGGCCGCTGCGCTCGGTGCATCACGCCGACGGCTGGACGCCGCAGCAGATCGCCGAGCAGGCGATGCCGGCGCTGCAGGCCTCGTTCGTGGCGATGGAGCGCTCGGCCGACGTCTTCAGTTGGGATCCTGTCTAGGCCCCGCGCGCCCACGCGCCGTCAGCCCCAGGCCGGCCGCCTTTTGCGACCTAGAATCCACGCATGAGAGACATGGCATCGGTGCTGCGGCCGATCGTGCTGCCGGCAGCGCTGATGGTGTGCGCGGCGCTGCCGGCGCGCGGCGAAACGGCCGTTGCCCGGCCGGGGCCGGCCTCTTCGGTGTCGGCCCACGGCCAGCGCATCTACGAAGGCACACGTGCGCACCTGCTGCAGGTGCGCACCTTGCTGAAGGACCAGGACAGCCAGGCCTCGGTGGGCTCGGGTTTCGTGGTCGATGCCAGCGGGCTGGCGATCACCAACTACCACGTCGTCAGCCAGTTCGCGCTGCGGCCCGAGCGCTACCGCCTCGCCTTCACGATGGCGCAGGGCCGCATCGGCAGCGCCGAGCTGCTGGCCATCGACGTGGTGCACGACCTCGCGTTGCTGCGCCTGCGCGGCGCCGAGGGCGCGCCGCCGATCGAGTTCGCGCCGCTACCGTTTCGCGCGCCATCGGCTCCGCTGGCCAAGGGCGAGCGGCTGTACTCGATGGGCAACCCGCTGGACGTCGGCTTCGCGGTCGTCGAGGGCGTCTACAACGGCACGGTGGAGCGCAGCTTCCTGCCGCAGATCTTCTTCGGCGGCTCGCTGAATCCCGGCATGAGCGGCGGGCCCGCCGTCGACGATGCCGGCCGCGTGATCGGCATCAACGTGGCGACACGGCGCGACGGCGAGCAGGTGAGCTTCCTGGTGCCGGCGCCGCTGGCCAGCGCGCTGCTGCAGCAAGGCCGCGAGGCGAAGCCGCGCACGCAGCCGATGCACGCCGAGGTGACGCGCCAACTCAAGGCGCATCAGGCGGCACTCGTGGATGCCTTCGTCGCGCAGCCGTGGCGCAGCGCCAACCACCCGCGCTACCGCGTGCCGGTGCCGCAGGAGATGTTCATGCGCTGCTGGGGCAGCACGTCGCCCGAGACGCAGAAGTACCTGCGCTTCGAGCGCAGCGACTGCGTGATGAACCACGCCGTCTATGCGACGCCGCAGCTGCGCGCCGGCATGATCAACGTGCGCCACGAGAGCTACGACGGCGATCGGCTGGGCATGCTGCGCTTCGCGCAGGAATACAGCGAGAGCTTCGCCAACGAGCACTTCGGCGGCGGCTTCGCCGCCACCGCGCCGCGCTGCAAGGAAGGCTTCACCGACCGCGACGGCCTGACGCTGCGCACCGTGGCATGCATCTCGGCGCTCAAGCGCTTCGAGGGCCTGTACAACCTGTCGGTGCTGACCACCACCGTCGATCACCCGACGTTAGGCGTGCAGGGCCGGCTCGACGCGGTGGCGGTGGACTTCGCCAACACGCTGCGCCTGACCGAGCATTATCTGCAGGGGTTCGGGTGGACCACGAAGAGCGATCCCCGCTGATGCCGCCGGCGTCCGCGCCGCGTCTGGCGCAGGCCGAGGTGGTCGACGCCGCGGGCCATGGTGTCCGGCTGATCGACGTGCAAGCCTGGCCGCTCACCATCGGCCGCGCGCTCGACAACCACATCGTGCTGCCCGACCCGTACGTGGCCGCGCACCACGCCACGGTCGCGCCGGGTGCCGACGGGCGGCTTCGGCTGCGCGTCGGCGACAGCGGCAACGGCGTGCGCATCGATCACGGCCGCAGCCGGCTGCAGCTTCGCCGCCACGACGAGGCGCCGTTGCCTGCGCACGCGCGCGTGCTGCTGGGCCACAGCCAGTTGCTGCTGCGCCTGCCGCAGGATGCCCTGCCCGCCGAACTGCCCTTGCTCAGGCAGGCCAGCGGCTCGCGATGGCTGGTGCCGGGCCTGGCGGTGCTGGCACTGCTGTGGATGCTGGCCGCACGCTGGATCGGCAGCGACGCCGACACCAAGTGGAACGAGTACCTGGCGCCGGTGCTGGCGGGTGGCGCCGTGCTGTTCCTGTGGTGCGTGCTGTGGGGCCTGGCGTCCAAGCTCTTCACCGGCCGCTTGACGCTGACGCCGCACCTGCGCCTGGCGCTGCAGTTCGGCCTCGCGATGCAGGCGCTGGACCTGCTGCTGATCGTGGTCGCCTACAGCCTCGACTGGCCGCTGGCGAGCCATCTGCGCCCGGCGGCGGCGCTGGTGGTCGGCGCGCTGTGGCTGACGCAGCACCTGCGCCTGGTGCTGCCCAGGCACACGCGCGCCACCGCCTTGTCGGTGGCCGCCTGCGCCGCACTCGCCTTCGCGGTGGTCGCGGTGAGCACGTGGCGCCAGCACGATCGTGTGCTCGAGGAACTCTATGCGCCGAACCTGCTGCCCCCGGCATGGCGGGTGGCGCGCGGCGCACCCGTGCAGGCGATCGTCAACGAGCTGCGCACGCTGGAGCAGCCGTTGCGCGAACGCGCCGCCAAGGCGCAGGCCGAGGATTTCGAGCCCTGATCGCCAGGGCCGTGCGGACCGCGCGGCACCGCTGTCTACTCGCCGCGCTATCCAGCCTGGCGGAACAGCCGCCGATACTGCCCCGGCGTCAAGCCGGTGAGGCGCTTGAACAGCCGGCGGAAGAACGACGCGTCGGCATAGCCGCACGACGCACTGATCTCGTCGATCGCCTGCGGTCCGCCCTCCAGCAGCCGCTTGGCCTGCTCGATGCGCAGGTTCTGCAGGTATTCGAGCAGCGAACATCCGGTGGCCGCCTTGAAGCGACGCTCCAGCGTGCGCTCGGGAATGCCGGCCACCTGAGCCACCCGCGCCACCGCGTCGGCGTCGAGCCAATGCTCGCGCAACCACGATTCGCAGCGGCGCACCACCGCATCGCCGTGCGGTTGCTCGACCAGCAGCGGCGCGTACGGCAGCTGCCCTTCGGCGTGCCACTTCATCAGGTAGACCTTGGCGATGCGCAGCGCCTCGCCCGGGCTGCCATGGCGGCCGATGATGTGCAGCGCGAGGTCGTGCCACGAGGTGGTGCCGCCGGCCGTCACGATGCGGCCGTCGGCGCGCGCGAACACCAGGTTGGGCGCCGGTTCGAAGCGCACGTTGGGATATTGCTTGCGAAACAGATCGCGGTAACCCCAGTGCGACGTGGCGCAATAGCCATCGAGCAGGCCCGTTTCGGCCAGCATCATCGCGCCCGAGCAGGCCGAGTACAGCGTGGCGCCGTCGCGGTAGCGGTGGCGCAGCCACTGCACCACCTCGGGATGGCGGCCGCTGATCGACTCGTCCGGCGCGAGCCACAGCTCGGGCACGATCACCAGCGGGGCGGTGGGATCGTCGGCCACCGCGGCATCTGGCTGCACCGGAATGCCGTTGCCGCAGGTGAAGGCGCCGCGCTGCGGCGACACGATGCGCACACGAAAGAGTTGCCTGGCGCCAGCCTCGCGGGTGAGCGTGTGCCACAGGTTGCCGGCCGCCATCAGCACGTCGACCATGCCGTACAGCGCCGAGCCCGCCGTCTCCGGCAGCGCGAGCACGAGCACGTCGGTCGGGGCAGCAGCGTCGGGCGTCACGAGCGGACCGTCAATCGGTGGCGCAAGCAGCCTGTTCGTGGCCGGAATCCATCTTCAAGCAAAGCCCGGTGATTCTTATCGTAGCGCCCAGGTCGAGCGCACCCGACAACCGGCTCGTCCGATCACCCCAACCTCAACTTCCAGGAGCCAAACCATCATGAACAGTCCCGTTCAAGTGCAAGAGCCGCAGCAAGCCAGCGCCCGGCGCATCGTCAACGGCGTCGACGTCGACACGCTGCTCGGCACGGTCAACGCCATCGCCGCCGACGGCGGCCTCGGCGCATGCCGCTTCCGCGCCACCAACACGTGGCTGCACGGCAGCCACAACCGCTCCACAGTCGTCGACTTCCACGGCGCACGGCAGGACATCCCGCACCGCCAAGCCTTCACGATGGACGCCGACGAGCCCGCCATCCTGGCCGGCAACGACCACGGCGCAAATCCGGTGGAACACCTGCTGCACGCATTGGCGTCGTGCCTGACCACCAGCATGGTGGCGCACGCCGCGGTGCGTGGCATTCGCATCGACGAGATGGAGTCCACGCTCGAGGGCGACCTCGACCTGCGCGGCTTCCTCGGGCTGGCCGCCGACGTGCCCAAGGGCTACACCGGCATCCGCGCCAGCTTCCGCATCAAGGCCGACCCGCAGGACTTGCCGCGCATCCGCGAGCTGGCGGCGTTTTCGCCGGTGTTCAACACGCTGGTGCAGGGCACGCCGGTGAACGTGCACGTCGAGCCGATGATGGCGTGAGGCGGCGGCGCGGCCGTGCCGGTTGCCGGGGTGGCGCCACCCCGGCGCTTCGTGCCGGCGCGCTGCATCGCTACTGGACCTCGATCTGCCCGGTCGCACGCGCGCGGATCAGCGACCACGACAGCCCGATGCCCAGCAGCAGGCCCAGCACCACCAGGATCACCCAGCTCAGTGCAGATGTGCCGTGCAGGCTCAGCACGCCGGTGTTCACCAGCAGCCAGACCGCGCAGCCGAACAACGCCGCGCCGAGCACCAGCCCCAGCATCCCGAGCGCCACGAACGCGGTGCGCAGGCAGATCACCCAGCCGATCAGCAACGCCACGCCGGCGAGCGCCTTGGCCGCGATGTCGACCTGGGCCTGCAACAGCCAGTGATAGAACGAATAGCCGCTGGGGTTGAACGTCAGCAGCACCAGCGCGACGGCGAACAGCATGCGCCAGATCACGCCGACCCACGAGATGCCTGGAGTTGCCATGCGGTTGGCTCGCTGTGGTTGCGCGGCGGCAGTATGCCGCAGCGCACGCTCGTGCACATCTCGGTTCAGCTCAATACGACTTCGGCAGCCCCAGCACCTTCTCCGCGATGAAGCACAGGATCAATTGCGGGCTCACCGGCGCCAGCCGCGGGATCCAGGCCTCGCGCAGGTAGCGCTCGACGTGGTACTCGCGGGCGTAGCCCATGCCGCCGAGCGTGAGGACCGCGTTCTCGCAGGCGCCATAACACGCCTCGGCGGCCAGGTACTTGGCGCTGTTGGCCTCGGCAGCACACGGCTGCCCCTGGTCGTACAGCCAAGCCGCCTTGTGCACCATCAGGTGTGCGGCCTCGAGTTCCATCCAGCACTTCGCCAGCGGATGCTGGATTGCCTGGTTGCGGCCGATCGGGCGGCCGAACACTTCGCGCTCGTTGGCGTACGTCGCCGCGCGCTGCAACGCCGCGCGGCCCAGCCCCACGGCCTCGGCCGCCACCAGGATGCGCTCGGGGTTCAGCCCGTGCAGGATGCAGCCGAAGCCCTTGCCTTCCTCGCCGATGCGATCGGCCACCGGCACACGCAAACCGTCGATGAACACTTGGTTGGAATCGACCGCTTTGCGGCCCATCTTCTGGATCTCGCGCACCTCGATCGCGCTGCGGTCGACGTCGGTGTAGAACAGGCTCAGGCCATCGCTGCCGCGCACCTGCTCCAGCGGCGTGGTGCGCGCCAGCAGCAGCACCTTGTTGGCCACTTGCGCGGTGGAGATCCACACCTTGTGGCCGCTGATCACGTAGTGGTCGCCCTCGCGCACGGCGCGTGTCTGCAGCGCCAGCGTATTCAACCCCGTGTTCGGCTCGGTCACCGCAAAACACGCGCGGTCGCGCCCGGCGATCAACGGCGGCAGCCAGCGCTGCTTCTGCTCGTCGCTGCCGAACACCACCACCGGATGCAGGCCGAAGATGTTCATGTGCACTGCGGAGGCGCCCGACATGCCGGCGCCGGTGGCGGCGATGGTGTGCATCATCAGCGCCGCTTCGGCGATGCCCAGCCCGGCGCCGCCGTAGGCCTCGGGCATCGCGATGCCGAGCCAGCCGCTGTCGGCCAGCGCCCGGTGAAAGTCCTCCGGGAAGCCGCCTTCGGAATCCTTGCGCAGCCAGTAGTCCGCATCGAACGGCGCACACACACGCTCGATGGCGGCGCGCATCTGTTCCTGCTCGGGCGTCCAGGCGAAGTCCATGGCGTGCGGCGCAGGCTACAAGCCGCCGCGCCGCCTGGGTTCGAGGTTATCCCTGTGGCCTGGCAGCCAGGCACGCGCCTCGCACGCGGCCGCGCCGCTTGAACCGCTGCGTGCAGCGGTGCAACCCACTGGCCTCGGGCCGGTGGGCCGGCCCGCAGGTAGCGAAGCGATGCGCATGTCGATTCAGCACGCCGTGGTGGGCGCGAGCATAGACTCCGCCGCGACCGCGCGCGACCAGTGGCAGGTGATCGACCAGGTCGCCGGGTTCGAACTGGGCGGCGCGGTCAACGCACAGCGCCATCGAACGATGGCGCAATCCGGTGCCGCGATCCTCGATCGGGTGGGTGCCGACGACGCGTGGCAACCCGAGCCTGCCGCGGATGACGGCCTCACGCAGGCCAGCGAAAACTGGCTCGCCGTGACCGCGATCAGCGAACGCCAGCTCGAAGCGATGTCGCGGCCCGACCGAGCGGGCACGGCACACGTCGCCAGCAAGTACATCGGCGAAACCGAGAAGAACCTGCACGCCGCCTTGGCGCCTGCGTCGGCCGTCAGCGCCATGCTGCAGTTGGACGAGGCCGCCGCACTGTTCGGCCGCGGCGACGACACGACGGCCTCCGACGACTGACTGTCGCGCGATCACTGGCCCTCGCCTCGGGCGAGCGACAATCGGCGGACAAGGCCGCGCACACAAGCCAGCGCGCGCCACCAGGGGATCGCCGTGACCGTTTCCGACAACGCCGCACCCGAAGGCTCCGAACCGCTGGTGCACAAGGTGCCAGCGACGCCCGTGATGCTGCGCGACCTGCCGCGCACGGTGATCGGCGTGCTGGTGCTGGTGGTGCTGATCCTGGCGTCGTTCTGGGTCCTGCGGCCGTTCCTGCTGTCGATCGTGTGGGCGACGATGATCGTGGTCGCCACCTGGCCGCTGATGCTTCAGGTGCAGGCCCGCCTGCGGCGGCGCTGGCTGGCCGTGTCGGTGATGTCGGTCGCCATGCTGCTGGTGTTCTTCGGGCCGGTGCTGCTGATGATCCAGACCCTGGCCGAACATGGCGACACCATCGTCGGTTGGATGCACACCCTGGCCGACTCGCCGATTCCGCCGCCGCCCGATTGGGTGATGGGCATTCCGCTGGTGGGAGAAAAGATCGCAGCCACCTGGGCCGCCATCGCCGACGCCGGCAAGAGCGCCCTCACGGCCCGCATCACGCCGTATGCCACCGACGCCGCCAAGTGGCTGGCGCGGGCAGCCGGCGGTGTGGGGCTGCTGGCCGCCCAACTACTGCTCACCCTCTTGATCTCGACGATTCTCTACGCCAACGGCGAGGCGGCTCGCAGCGGCCTGCTGCGCTTCGGCCGCCGCCTGGCCGGTGAACAGGGCGAGCGTGTGGTGGTGCTCGCCGGTGCGTCGATCCGCGCCGTCGCCCTCGGCATCGTCGTCACCGCGCTGGTGCAATCGCTGCTCGGCGGCCTGGGCCTGGCCATCGCTGGCATCCCCTTCGCGAGCCTGTTGACCGCCGTGATCCTGCTGTTCTGCATCGCGCAGATCGGGCCGATGGTCGTGCTGATCCCGGCGACGATCTGGCTGTTCTGGGACAACCAGACCGGCTGGGGCATCGCCTTGGGGGTGTGGACGTTGATCGTCGGCTCGCTCGACAACGTGCTGCGCCCCTACCTCATCCGCAAGGGCGCCGACCTGCCGCTGCTGCTGATCTTCGCCGGCGTGATCGGCGGCCTGATCGCCTTCGGCATCATCGGCCTGTTCGTCGGCCCGGTGGTGCTGGCCGTGGCCTACACGCTGCTCGCGCAGTGGATGAACGAGCGCGACCACCCCTGACACGACAGGCACGCAGGCACATCCGCAAGCCTGCGGACGGTGCCCGCGTTCGCGGTTGGGAGTCGCCGCAGCGAGTGGCGACACCAACTGCCATACATGCCGACTAGGCGTCCGCTTTCGCGCGACATCCAATGCGCGCAGCGGCCGTGCATGTTGAAACGCGCCGCATCAACCTCCAGGAGTTTCATCATGCCTTTCGCTCTCTCTGCCGTGGCACATCGGTTCAACGCCGACATGCTCGCCGACCTTCCGGTCCTGCAAGCGCCCAAGTTCCCGCCGCCGCCACCCGAGCCGCCGGTGAAGTCGGTGATCGACGCGAAGTCGCTGGCCCAACTGGCCGACGACTGGTGCGGCACCGTGCCGCGCAAGTTCCCCTTCCCGGTGCCCCCGAAGGGTGGCCTGGACGACATCGACTGGTGCGGCACCAAGCCGCGTCCGCTGCCGGGCCCGATCCCGCCGACGCCTCCGCAGCCGTGGCTCGACCTCGGCGCCGCGGCGCAGTCGTTCCGCTGATCGGTCGTGACCGCCCCTTCCCCATGCGCGGGAAGGGGCGTCCCCGCTGCAGGCCAGGCGGCATACTGCCCGGCCATGAGCCGCCGGGCCGCTCCCAAGGCGAAAACGAAGTTTCGGCGAAGACTCACAACTGCGCGAAGCGCTTGTGATGTCGTAGCCAATTCCGGAGCGCGCAGCGCGGAGGATGTCCAAATGAGTGCCGTACCCGAACGCGCCATCGTCAGTTGGCACGCGCACGTCTACTTCGATCCCGCGGCCACGCGCGTGCAGGCCGAGCGGGTGCGCGCCGGAATCGCGCAGCGCTTCAGCGTCCAGCTCGGTCGCTGGCACGAGGTGCCGATCGGCCCGCACACGCAGGCGATGTACCAGGTGGCCTTCGACGTCGGCGTGTTCGCCGCGCTGGTGCCATGGCTGGCTCTGCACCGCGAAGGCCTGAGCGTGCTGGTGCATCCCAACACCTTGGCGCCGCGCGCAGACCATCTGGTGCACGCCATCTGGCTCGGGCCGCCGTTGCCACTGCGTGCCGACGTGCTGCCCGAGTCGATCACGGCAAGCGAGGAGTCACCGATCGTTCCGAATACGGCTCCTGATGCATGAGGTGTATCGTCTGACACCCCTCCCGGGAGGTTGGAGCCATTCGATGAAGGGCCGGCGGCACTTCGTTCGCACCCTGTGCGGTGGTTTCCTCGTGGCATCGCTCGCCGCCAAGCCGCAACCATCGATCCAGGTTCGCCGCATCGGGATCCTGTCGCCGGGTCCGGCGGCTGCTGCCGAGTTCCAGGACATCGCCGGCCTGCTGCGAGGACTGGGATGGATCGAAGGCAGCAACCTTTCACTGGAAGGACGATCGGCGCAAGCAAAGCTGGACCGGCTCCCTGCATTGGCGAATGAACTCACCACGCTGAAGGTCGACCTGATCGTCGCGTACGGCACCGACGCGGCGGAGGCAGCCAAGGGTGCGACGGCGACGGTTCCGATCGTCATGGTGTCCGCCGGTGATCCGGTGAGCGCGGGTCTGATCACCAGCTTGGCGCGACCCGGCGGCAACATCACGGGGTATTCCTTCCTTCACCCCGAGCTCGTCAGGAAGAAGGCGGCGCTGCTGCACGAAATGCTCCCGGCCGTGAGACGGGTGTGTGTATTGATCAATCCGGTCGGTCGAACTTCGGGAAGATTGCAGGCAACGGAGGCCGCCTATCGGTCACTCGGGCTGCACGCGATCGTGATCGAGGTCTCGACGGAACCTCAGTTCCTGGACGCACTGGCGCAGGCAACGCGGCAGCGTGCCGAGGCCTTGGACTTTGCCCAGCTCTCGATGCCGATCCCCGGCGCACTCATGCAAGCCGTGCGCCAATTCAGGCTGCCCACGATGGTCTCGGATAGAGAAGATGTCGAAGCGGGTGCGCTGATGTCCTTCGCGGCCGACCTGGCTGAGGGATATCGCCGTGTCGCAGCCACGATCGACAAGATCCTGCGCGGCGCCAAGCCTGCTGACCTTCCGGTCGAGCTGCCGACAAGGTTCGAATTGGTCGTCAATCTGAAGGTCGCCAAGGAGCTTGGCATCACCGTCCCTCAGTCCATCCTGCTGCGTGCTGACCAATTGATCCGGTAGTGGACCTCCGTCCACTTGCGCCGCTCAAGTCGTGCTGCGCCCCTTGTCGCGCAGATGGTGTTCGAGCAACGGGATCACCTGCCGCAGGCTGTCGAGGTTCGGGTTGACCTTCAACGCACGCCGGAAGAACTCCAGCGCGAGCTGCGGGTTGCCCAACTGCAGGTGGATTTGCCCGGCGCCCGACAGCGCGCCGAAGTGATTCGGATTGCGCTTGAGCACTTCATCGCAATCCTTCAGCGACTCGCGGTTGCGGCCGAGCAGAAAGTACAAGGTGGCGCGCTTGTTCCAGCCTTCCGCGAAGTCGGGCTTGCGCGCGACGATGTCGTCGAACACGGTCAACGCCCGCTCGTGCTCGCCGCCTTGCATCTGCTCGACGCCGCGCGCGAACAGCTGGTCGATGGCCGGGTCGCCCGAGCGGCTCCAGATCCGCCACATGGCCTGAGCCGCGGCGTCGCGCACGTCGGGGTCGGCATCGCCGAGCCGGCCGAGCAGGCGGTCGGCGTCGCTCATCTGGCCAATCTCGGCCAGTCGGTTCACCGCGGCCAGGCGCGTGCCGGTGTCGGGTTGCCCGAGCGCCTGCAGCGCCTGCTCGCGGCTCATCTCCGCCGCTGCAGCGACGCCGGCGCACAGCAGCGCGAGCGACAGCAGGCTCCACAGGCAGACGACTCGCAGGTTCTTCACGGCACACCCATGCCGATTCTGCCAACAATGCTTGTGATAGTGTCGGCGCCCATGAACGACACCACCATCGAGCACCCCGCCGCACTGGCCACCCGCATCGACGCGGCGGCCACGGCCATCGAAGCGCGCGTCATCGCCTGGCGGCGCGACCTGCACCAACACCCCGAGCTCGGCAATCGCGAGACGCGCACCGCGGCCATCGTGGCCGAGCACCTGCGCAGCCTGGGCCTGGACACCGTGCGCACAGGCGTCGCGCACACCGGCGTCGTCGGCCTGCTGAAGGGCAAGCTGCCGGGCAAGGTGGTGGCGCTGCGCGCCGACATGGATGCATTGCCGGTGACCGAGGAAGTCGACGTGCCGTTCGCGTCGAAGGTGCGCACCATCTGGAACGGCGAGGACGTCGGCGTCATGCACGCCTGCGGCCACGACTGCCACACCGCGATCCTGATGGGCGTGGCCAGCGTGCTGGCCGGCCTGCGCGATCAACTGCGCGGCAGCGTGAAGTTCATCTTCCAGCCGGCCGAGGAGATGCCGCCCAAGGGCGAGGACGGCGGCGCCAAGATGATGATCCTGGAGGGCGCGCTGGAAAATCCGGCGCCGCAGGCGATCTTCGGCCTGCACGTCACCTCGCGCCAGAACGTGGGCATGCTCGGCTACCGGTCGGGGCCCACGATGGCCAGCTCCGACCGCTTCAGCATCACCGTGCAGGGCCGGCAGACGCATGGCGCGGCGCCGTGGCTTGGCGTCGACCCGATCGTCACGTCCGCGCAGGTGATCCTGGGCTTGCAGACGGTGGTCAGCCGTGGCGTCGACATCTCGCGCGAGCCGGCGGTGGTGACGGTGGGCATGATCAAAGGCGGCGTGCGCGAGAACATCATCCCCGACAGCGTGGAGATGCGCGGCACCATCCGCACCTTCGACGAAGCCATGCGCGACGACGTGCACGAGCGTGTCACCACGCTGGCCGAGTCCATTGCGCGCGGCTCGCGGGCCGGCTGCGCCGTGTGCATCGAGAAGAACTACCCGGTCACCGTCAACGACCCGGCGCTCACCGCGGCGATGCTGCCCACGCTGCAGCGCGTGGCCGGCGCCGACAAGGTGCAGCTCATCCCCAAGGTCACCGGCTCGGAGGACTTCTCGTACTTCCAGAAGATCGTGCCGGGACTCTTCTTCTTCGTCGGCGTCACGCGGCCCGAGATCGACGCCGCCAAGGCAGCGCCGAACCATTCGCCGCGCTTTCAGGTCGACGAGCGTGCGTTGCTGCTGGGCGTGCGCTCGCTCGCGCACCTGGCGAACGACTTTCTGCAGGCAGCCTGATTCCCGCCTGGTTGGCGCGGCGGTCGCGCCTATGAGGTGTTCGCTATCTGCACCTGCGCGGGCAAACTGAGCACCCGAAACGGCGGCTGGTCGGGAAAGCTGCGCAGCAGCAGCGGCTTGGCCACGTTGTAGACCGGCGTGCCGCCCATCGTGCGACCTTCCAGCGTGCCGCGGTGCGCGTGGCCGTGCACCACCATGTCCACCGGGTAACGCAGCAGCGGGTCTTCGAGCCGGCTGCTGCCGAGGAAGGCATAGATCTCCGGCGGTTCGCCCTGCACGGTGCCGGCGATCGGTGAATAGTGCAGCATCGCGATGCGGTGCGGCGTACGCAGCTTGGCCAGCGCCGACTCGAGCTTGAAGGCCTCCTGCACGGCCTCGTTGACGAATTGCTTGATCGCGCCCTCGCCCCACGAGCCGAGCGACGCGCGGCCGAAGCCGCCGGCGAAGCCCTTGGCGCCGGCGATGCCGATGCCATGCACCTCGACGGCCTCGCCGTCGAGCACCTGCACGCCAGCGCCCTGCAGCGTGCGCCGCACCTCGTCGGCGGCGTTGCACTCGTAGTCGTGGTTGCCCAGGACGGCGATCACCGGCACCGAGACGATGCTCAGCTCGTCGGCCAACACCTTGGCCTCCTTCAGCGTGCCGTAGTCGGTGAGGTCGCCGCACAGCAGCAGCGCGTCGGCCGCCTCGTTGGCCTGCGCGAAGAAGCCGCGCAGCGTGCCGGCCGAGGCCTCGTTGCAGTGCAGGTCGCCGACGGCGGCGAAGCGGACTTCCTTCTTGTCGTTCATCGCGGGTTCTTTGGCGCTTCGCGGCAAGCGGCGCTCCCGGGGGCACACCGCTTGCCGGTTGCCGGGTCGACCATGCTGCGTCCCGGCCGGCAAGCACGCCACGTGATGGCCCATCCGGGCCGCTTTGCGCTGCAGACGTTGAAGGCCTTCCGCGCCAATCAGGGGCTGTTGCTGGCCGGCGCGGTGGCCTACTACGCGCTGCTGTCGATCGTGCCGCTGCTGATCCTGATCGTGATCGCGCTGTCGCACGTCACCGACCAGGCCGACCTGCTGGCCACCATCGGCCACTACCTGGCGTGGCTGCTGCCGGGGCAATCGAACGCCATCGTCGAGGAATTGGCCAAGTTCGTGACCCACCGCGACGTCATCGGCTGGGTGCTGCTGGCGACCATGGTGTTCTTCAGCTCGCTGGCCTTCACGGTGCTCGAAAACGCGATGTCGGTGATCTTCCTGCACCGCGTGGCCGTGCGGCGGCGCCACTTCGCGGTGTCGGCGCTGCTGCCGTACGGCTACATCCTCAGCCTGGGTGCCGGCCTGCTGCTGGTCACGCTGGTGGCGGGCAGCCTGCAGGCGATGGGCGAGGAATCGGTCGAGCTGTTCGGCCGCCAGTGGTCGCTCAGCGGTTTCTCGGGCCTGCTGTTGTACCTGCTCGGTTTCGTCGGCGAGGTCTTCGTGCTGACCTCGGTGTACCTGGTGATGCCGGTGGGGCGGCTGGCGCTGCGCCATGCGCTGATCGGCGCGGTGACTGCGGCCGTGCTGTGGGAGCTGACGCGCCACCTGCTGGTGTGGTACTTCAGCACCTTGTCCCAGGTGAGCCTGGTTTACGGATCCCTCACCACGGCGATCGTGGTGCTGCTCAGCCTGGAAGTGGGCGCCGCGCTGCTGCTGCTTGGCGCGCAGGTGATCTCCGAATACGAGCGCATCGAGCGCGGCGAGCCCCAAGGCCAGCCTGTGCCGTTGCGCACCAGCTGAAACGACCGCGGCACGACCCTTGCCCCCAGCGGTCAATGGGCAATCAATGCGACACGGGCAAGGCGCGGCATTTCTATGTGCGACTGCTGAAGACGCTCCAGCGGCACCGCTTGCCGTTCCTGATCGGCGGGGCCTACGGCTTCGCTCGTCTCACCGGCATCCGGCGCCCGACCAAGGACCTCGACATCTTCGTGCGCCAGGCTGACTGGCCGCGGCTGGAGCAGATCGCCACCGAGGCGGGCCACCGCACCGAGCTGGCCTATCCGCACTGGCTGGGCAAGATCCTCGACGACAGCGGATTCGTCGACGTGATCTTCAACTCGGGCAACGGCGTCTCACCGGTGGACGACGGCTGGTTCGAGCACGCGCTCGATGCGCAGGTGCTCGGGCTGCCCGTCAAGCTGGTGCCCGTCGAAGAGAAGATCTGGAGCAAGGCCTTCATCATGGAGCGCGAGCGCTACGACGGCGCCGACGTGGCGCACCTGATCCACGCCTGCGCGCTGCGCATGGACTGGGCGCGCCTGCTGCGGCGCTTCGGGCCGCACTGGCGCGTGCTGCTGTCGCACCTGGTGCTGTTCGGCTTCATCTACCCCGGCGAACGTTTGCTGGTGCCACGCTGGCTGATGGACGAGCTGACCGATCGCCTGCGCGCTGAAACCCGCAGCGTGCCCGAGCCCAGCGAGCATTGCGCCGGCACGCTGCTGTCGCGCGAGCAATACCTGCCGGACGTCGCGCACAAGGGCTACGAGGACGTGCGGCTCGGGCCGCAAAGCACCATGACCACCGACGACGTGGCCGGCTGGACGGCCGCCATCGAGGCGCCCCTGCCGGTGCTCGAAGCACGCAAGGCCTGAGCGCCCGGCGATCCGCTGCGCGGGCAGCGGTAGGCGGCGGCCTACGTGCGATGGCGGCGGCGGCCCATGGCGGTGCCGGGCCTTGCCGCTTACGCTGCAACCATTCCAGGCCCAACGTGAAGTCGGGCAAGGTGGCGCAGGCGGCGCAGGCCGCCAAGCCCAAGGGGCCGCGCGAAGCCGAAACTCTCGCCCGCGCCGAGCAAGCGGGCCGCGACAAGGTCAAGCGCTAGGCTGGGTCGCTTTCCTGCTGCGGGTCACGCGAAGGCGCGGCCCGCGTCGGCGCGCCCGCAATGGGCACATTGCTTGCCCTTCTGTGCTGTCGGCATCTCGCCGGACGATCAGGAGAGCCGCATGGCGAACCCCGAACGCAAGAAACCCTCCCCCGAGCCACCGCGCCCCGAGCCGCCGCCGCGGCCGCTGGGCGACGACAAGCAGCCGCAGCCGGTGCGGGATCCGGGGCCGCAGGACGACAAGACGCCCGGCCGCGACGACGCATCGCCTGCGGACCCCTCGCCGCAGCGCGCCGCTCGGCCGGCGCGTTAGGCAGGGTGGTCCCGATGAGCGCCAGCGGCGGCGGGCCCGCGGCCCGCGAGGAAGTGCGTGTCGTCATCGTGGAAGATGACGACGATACCTGTCAGACGCTGAAGATGCTCATCGAGCTCGACGGCTACAGCGTGCGCACGGCGGCGAGTGCCGAACAGGCTGCCGCCGTGATCCTCGAGCACGACCCGGCGTGCGTGATCCTCGACCTCCACCTGCCTGGGGCCAGCGGCATCGAGCTGACCAGGCGCCTGCGCGCGAGCCTGGGGCATGCGCTCGTGGTGATTGCCGTCACCGGCTCGGTCGACCCGAGCGAGCAACTCGCGGCCGAGGCGGCAGGCGTGGACTTCCTGCTGCACAAGCCGCTCGACGTGGCGCGCTTCCGCAAGATCGTCCCGCCGCTGCACTGAATCACCCGTCGCCAAGCGAGAAGGAAAAGGCCGCCCATCGGGGCGGCCGGTGCGATGCGAGGCGTGCTCAACCGGGCGATGCCATCAACTGCGCTTTGCGCTCGGCCATTCGAGCGCCGAGCGCCCGCATGTCGAGCTTGGTCTTCTTGGCCTTGGGAAACATCTCGGTGTGCTCTTCCTTGACGTGATGTTTCACGTATTCGGCCATCACCTTGACCTTGGCCTCGAACTCGTCCGGCCCCGGCTGGCCGCCGTCGATCTGCTCGATGAGGCTCTTGATCGTCGCGTGTTCCACGTTGGCTTCGGGCACCAGCTCATGATCCTTGAGCGCGCCTTGCACGGCCGGATAGAAGATCGTCTCCTCGATCTCGGTGTGCACCTTCAGCTCCTGGCAGATCGACTGCAGCAGCGTCTTCTTCTTTTCCACAGAGCGGCTCTTGTCGTACATGCCGAACAGCGCACTGACGCGCGCGTGGTCGGCCCGCAGCATCGCGGTGGCTTCCTGGGGCTTGCTCGTCTTGCGTGTTGCCATCATCGTCTCCTTGGTTAAGCGGCCATTGCATTCACGTCCTGCGTGGGGCGGGCCGCCCGGCCGCTCCAAACGTTGGTCGCGTCGCTGTCGACCGACTCGCGCGAACGAACGACGTCGAGCATCATCCCGGTGGCCACCACCAGCAGAGCCGAGCCACTGACCTGGATCACGGCCGACGCGTCGTAGAGCGTGAAGACCGCGGGTCCGACCGAACGCCAGCGCGCCGGTGCCCCGTGTCCGCCATCGGCCACTTGGCGCCGCCACTGCAGCACGGTGAGTGGATCGCCGTCGGGCGTGCGGCAATCGAAGCGGCCTTCGATGGTGATGCGCTCTGCGTTCATGTGTCTCTCCAATCGAGCTGGCCACATCCAAGGGCAAGCAGCGCGCCCGGCATGTGCGTTGCCGCGATGCATGGAGCGCAACGCAGGAACCGAAAGGCCCCGCCATGACACGCAAGGCATCACCACGATCGACCGCCCGTCCGCAAGCCGCCCAATCGGTGGCCGGCGAAGAGGATCCCGGCGCGGCGCTCGACGACGCGCCGGCCGCGACCGAGCCACGCGTCTTGCTCGACGGCCTGGCGATGGTCGAGTCGCCGCGCTGGCACGACGGACGGCTGTGGTTCCCGCAATGGGGGACGCCGCAGATCATCGCCCTCGACCTCGACGGCCGCTCGCAGGTGGTGGCCGAAGGGCCGGCCGGCCTGGGCCACTCGATCGGCTGGTTGCCCGACGGCCGCATGCTGGTGACCGGCCATCAACTCACGCGCCACGAACCCGACGGGCTGACCCTGGTGCATGCGGACCTCAGCCGCATCACGCCGCACGCGTGGAGCGAGATGACGATCGACGGCCGCGGCAACATCTACGTCACCAGCATCGGCTTTCACTTCAGCGAAATGCCCGAGCGGGCGAAGGATCCATCGCGTTCGGCGCTCGGCGTGATCGCGCTGGTCACGGCCGACGGCGCCGCACGCCAGGTGGCCGGCGAGATCGCATTTCCCAACGGCATGGTCGTCACGCCCGACAACCGCACGCTGATCGTCGCCGAGTCGTTCACCGGCAGGCTGCTCGCCTTCGACATCGCCGACGACGGCAGCCTGTCGGGCCGGCGTGTCTGGGCCGAAGGAGTGGCCCCCGACGGCATCTGCCTCGACGCCGACGGCGCCATCTGGACCTCGACGCCACACAACGAGTGCGTGCGCGTGGCCGAAGGCGGCCAGATCCTCGATCGTATTGCGCTCGACCGCGCCTGCTTCGCCACCATGCTGGGCGGCCCGGACCGGCGCACGCTGTTCATCATGGCCAACCGGTTTCTCGGCGTCGACCACTTCGACGCCATGCTGGCCAAGCGCTCGGGCCAGGTGCTGGTGGTCGGTGCGCCAGCGCCGGGCGCCGGCTGGCCTTGACCCGCATCCACCTCGACGCGATCGTCGGGCACTGAGCCGGCGTCGCTCCGACGAGCGCTGCGAGGCCCGACGACCAACAGGGCCTCCTGTCCAGCGCCTTGACAGCGGCCTCAATAATTGGGACAAAGATCCCAAATATGGACGTCGATGATCGCCTCCGACACGCCCTCGACCAGGCCCTCGCACGCCTGCTTCGCCCCCTGGTGCGGGTGCTGCTTCGCCACGCCGTGCCCTTCAGCGGGTTCATGGAGCTCGCCAAGCGAGCGTACGTGGCGTCAGCGTTGGAGGACTTCGCGATCCCCGGCAAGAAGCCCTCGATCTCGCGTGCGTCGATCCTCACCGGGCTGACGCGCAAGGAGGTGCAGCGCCTGCTGGAAGAACCGGCCTCCGGCACGCGCGGAATCAGCGAGCGCTACAACCGCGCCGCTCGCGTGCTCACCGGATGGGTCCGCGACGCCAACTTCCACGATGCAAAGGGCGCGCCGCGCGCGTTGGTCGGCGATGGCCCGCGCGGCTTCGCCGAGCTGGTGCGGCGCCACAGCGGCGACATGCCGGCGCGCGCGGTGCTCGACGAGCTGCTTCGTGTGGGCGCGGTGCGCCGTCGCAAGGACGGCCGGTTCGAGCCGATCGCACGCGGCTACGTGCCGCACCAGAGCGTGATCGACAAGGTCGACATCCTCGGCACCGACGTGGCGGACCTCGTCGACACGATCGACCACAACCTGCAGCACGGCGTGGATGACCCGCGGTTCCAGCGCAAGGTCATGTACCACAGCATCCGCTCCGATGCGCTGCCGGCGTTTCGCAAAGTCAGCGCCGCCCAGGCCCAGGCCCTGCTCGAAAAGCTCGATCGGTGGCTGGCATCACACGACGACATCGACACGCCGCACGCCGCCAGCGAGGCACAGAGGTCGCGTGTCGGCGTGGGCATCTACTACTTCGAAGAGCGGGTTGGCTCCACAGCGCCTGAAAGGGACCGAACATGAAAAGCATCCGACGCTTCGCGTCCAACTGCCTGCTTGCTGCCGCTCTTGTCGGATGCGGCGGTGGCGGTGGTGGTGGTGGCATCGGCGGCACCGGTGCCGCGATGGGCACGCTGCGGCTGTCGATCACCGATGCGCCATCGTGCGGCTACGACGCCGTCAACATCACGATCGAGAAGGTGCGTGTTCACCAGAGTGCCAGCGCCGCAGCGGGCGATTCCGGCTGGTCGGAGATCGTGCTCGCGCCGGCCAAACGCGTGAACTTGCTGGACCTGAGCAACGGTGTGCTCCAGGAGCTCGGGCAGACGGCGCTGCCGGCCGGCAAGTACACCCAGCTGCGGCTGCTGCTCGCGGCCAACGGTGCCGGGCCACCGTTTGCCAATTCCGTGGTCCCGACCGGCGGCAGCGAAACCGCGCTCGACACACCGAGTGCGCAGCAAAGCGGCTTGAAGCTGAACACCGACATCGATGTGCCGCCCGACCAGGTGGCCGATTTCGTGCTCGACTTCGACGCCTGCAAGTCTGTGGTCAAGCGCGGCAACTCCGGTCGCTACAACCTGAAGCCGGTGATCAGCGTGATCCCGCTGCTGTCGGACGCGGGCATGCGTGTCGTCGGCTTCGTGCACCCGGCGATCGCCAGTGGCTCCACGCTGGTGTCGCTGCAATCCGCCGGCGTGCCCGTCAAGGCGACCATGCCAGATGCAAGCGGCCAGTTCGTGCTCTACCCTGTGCCGGCGGGAACCTACGACCTCGTCGTCACGTCGCCGGGCCACGCGACCGCGGTGATGACTGGCGTGCCGGTGGTGACTACCGCGTACACGCACGTCAGCAGCGCCACGGTGCCGATCGCGCCGGCCGGCGCCGCCTCGGCCCCGCGTGCCGTGGCCGGCACGGTGACGCCACCGACGGCCACGGTGCGCGCGTTGCAGAGCTTCAGCGGCGGTCCGACCGTAGAGACGGCTTTCGCGCCGGTGAACGCCACCAGCGGTGCGTTCGGCTTCTCACTGGTGATCGATGCTCCGGTGAAGACCACCTTCGTCGTCAACCCCCCGTCGCTGACCTTCGTGCCCGACCCCACGGCCGCAGGCCGGTACACCATCGAGGCGACGGCAGAGGGCGTCGTGAAGACGCAGCCCATCGATGCCAACGCGCCGGTGCCGGATGTCAACTTCGTGTTCCCATGATCCTGATCGGACAACAGATGATGATGCTCAGACTCTCATTGACCGCGCTGCTGATGAATCTCCTCGGTGCGGCGCCTGCAGCCGCGCAGACCAGCGTCGGCGTGGCCGTCGAGGTGCACCAGCCCGGCGTGTACGGACGCATCGAGGTCGGCAATTTCCCGCCGCCAACGGTGATCTATCCGCAGCCGGTGGTCATCGCGCCGACGCCGGTGGCCGTGTACCAGCGGCCGGTCTACCTGTACATACCACCCGGGCACCAGAAGCATTGGGCCAAGCACTGCGCCAAGTACGCCGCGTGCGGCCAGCCGGTGTACTTCGTGCAGGAGTCATGGGTGCGCGATCGCTACAACGAGCAGCAGGCACACCCAACGGGCAAGGGCAAGAAGCACAAGGGCAAACAAGGTCACGGCTGACCGGCCGGCTGCCACCCTC
>DATDJF010000331.1:0-7750 GCA_036520715.1 Burkholderiaceae bacterium
CACGCGGAGCTGTGGCACGAAGACCCCGCGCTGGCCGAGCGGGCGCTCGACGCGGTGATGGCCGAGATGCACCGCATCGATCGCCTGATGAGCCCGTTCAAGCCCGAGTCGGAGCTGTCGCTCGTCAATCGGGAAGCGGCCCACGCCTGCGTGCCGGTGTGCGCCGAGATGTTCGGCCTGATCGAGCGCTCGCTCGAGTTCTCGCGGCTGTCCGACGGCGCGTTCGACATCACCTACGCCGGCGTCGGGCACCTGTACGACTACCGGCAGGGCATCGCGCCGGACGCGGCCGCGTTGCAGCGGGCGCGCCAGACGGTCGGCTGGCAGCACCTGGTGCTCGACGCCAAGTTGCGCACGATCCGCTTCGCGCGCGCCGGCGTGCGCATCGACCTCGGCGGCTTCGCCAAGGGCCACGTGGTCGACAACTGCATCACGATCCTCAAGCGTTTGGGCATCGCCCACGCGGTCGTCGCCGCCGGCGGCGACAGCCGCGTGCTGGGCGAGCGTCGCGGCCGCCCGTGGTCGATCGCGATACGCGACCCGCGCGACTCCAAGCGTGTGGTGGCGGTGCTGCCGCTGCAGGACACGTCGATCTCGACCTCGGGCGACTACGAGCGCTACTTCGAGCGCGACGGCGTGCGCCACCATCACCTGATCGACCCCAAGACCGGGACGTCGCCCAGCGCGCTGCGCAGCGTGACGATCCTCGCCGCCGACGGACTGACCAGCGAAGCCCTGTCGAAGTGCGTCTTCGTGATGGGGCTCGAGCGCGGCATGCGGCTGGTCGAGTCGGTGCCCGGCGTCGACGCGGTGGTCGTCGATGCCGCCGGCATCCTGCATTTCTCCTCCGGATTGGCCGCCGCTGGCAGCCGGCCCGGTGGCGTCACCCCGCAATGAGTTCCAGAAGAAGCCTGACAACACTCAAGGAGGCGGTCATGACATCGCACAACTTCAACCGATCGACACCGGTGCTCAGCACTCTGGCGGCGCTGCTGGCAGCGGCGTTGGCCGGCTGCTCGGGCTCGGGCGACAGCGAAGACACGGTGGCCGTCAACGGCGACGTGGCGATCGCCTATGCCAAGCGGGTCAACACGCTGAGCATGAACCCGACTGACGGCACCCCATTCGCGGCCGGCGGCGACCTGATCCTGCGCGAGAAGTCGTCGCCGAGCGCGCCTGAGCACAACATCACGGCGCCATACACACGCGGCGTGGGCGACGTGTCCGATCCCGAGGTGTCGTACGACGGCAAGAAGGTCGTCTTCGCGATGAACTGCCCGACCGGCAACAACGCCACCATCGGCTCGGCCGTCTGCACCGGCCGCTGGAACATCTGGGAGTACACGCTGCCCACCGGCGGCTACGCCGGCGGCGCCTTGCGCCGCATCACCAGCTCGACCACCGACGACGACGTCGACCCGTACTACCTGCCCGGTGGCGGCTTCGTCTTCGCATCGAACCGCCAGACCAAGACCAAGACCACGCAGGCGGTGGGCACGCAGCCGTACTTCGCGCTCGACGAGTACGAGCGCGAGCGGGTGCTCAACCTGCACACGATGGACAACAACGGCGGCGCCATCACGCAGATCTCGAGCAACCAGAGCCACGACCGCAACCCGGTGGTGCGCTCCAACGGCAACATCATGTTCTCGCGCTGGGAGCACGTGGGCCCGAAGAACCGCTTCGCGGTGTTCCAGGTCAAGCCCGACGGCACCGACATGTTCGTGTTCTATGGCGCGCTGAGCGGCGGCAACAGCTTCCTGCATCCGCGCGAGATGGATCCGTCGGGCCCGTACAAGGGGCAGCTCGCGTCGTCGCTGATGTCGCTGTCGGGCACGCAGGAGGGCGGCGCCCTGATGATGATGGACGCGGCCAACTACTCCGAGCAGAACACGCCGGCCACCTCGACCGTGCCGCGCACGGGCGGGCAACGCCAGGTGACGCAGCAGGCGATCAACGCCGATCGCGGCTTCTCCGAGTTCGGCCGCGTGACCACGCCGTATCCGCTGTTCGACGGCACCAACCGGCTGCTGGTGTCGTATCGCCCGTGCGAGGTGACGCGCACCGAGGCGGGCAAGCCGACGGTGGTGGTGTCGTGTGCTGTGCTTTCCGCGGCCGAGATCGCCGCGTTGGGCGATCGGCAAAACCGCATGCGCAACGCGCCGGCCGTCGTCAACGGCGTTCAGTTGCGCGACAACGTGCCGGCTTCATACGCCGTGTACATGTACGACCCGCAGAACCAGACGCAGCAGATCGTTGCTGCGCCGCCGGCCGGCTTCATGTACGTCGACCCGGTCGCGTTGCAGGCGCGGGCGCTGCCGCAACAGGCGACACCGACGCTGGTCGACGCCACGCTGGCGGCACAGAACCGCGCGCTGATCGAAGTGCGCAGCGTCTACGACACCGACGGCCTCGGCCGCATGGGCGAGGGCATGCTGTCGGCAGCCGACAAGGCCGCCGCCTGCAACAACGTGGCCATCCCGCAGACCACGCCGCCGGCGGAGGCGTCCGAAACCCGGCAATCGGTGGCCGATCTGCGCCGCATGCGCAACCCTGCCGACGTCGCCTACCAGTGCGCGCCGGCGCGTTTCGTGCGGGCGATCCGCGCGGTGGCGCCGCCGTCCAACATGATGGGCGGCCGCGAAGCGATCGGCGAGACCGAGTTCGAGCAGCAGCAGATCCTCGGCTACGCGCCGGTGGAGCCTGACGGCTCGTTCAAGCTGCACGTGCCGGCCGATACGCCGCTCGGCCTGGCGATCGTCGACGCCAAGGGGCGCGCGATCCAGACGCACCTGAACTGGATCCAGGTGCGGCCCGGCGAGCGCCGCACCTGCGACGGCTGCCACAGCCCGCGCCGCGGCGCGTCGTTGAACTCCGGCCCGCTGGTGGACCCGGCCAACCAACCCGGCTCGTGGCTGCTGACGCAAGGGCAGGGCGAGACGATGGCCAGCACACGCACGCGGCTGGATGCCACGGCGCTGCAATTGAACGCCGACATGATCTCCACCGACGTCTGGGCCAACCCGGCCGCAGGCGGCGTGGCGCGCCCGTCGCTGGCGATGCGCTACACCGGCAATACCAACGCGGCCGACGACCTGGTCACGCCGGCGCCGGTCAACGGCATCATCAACTACGCGCAGCACATCGCGCCGATCTGGACCCGTGCGCGCACCACCAGCGGCGTCAACACCACCTGCACCGCTTGCCACAGCGATCCGGCGGCGCTCGACTTGCGCGCCACCACCGCCGGCACCGGCCGCCTCACCTCCTACGAGGAGCTGCTGGTCGGCGACCCGGTGATCGACCCGGGCACCGGGCTGCCGCAGATCGAGCTGCGCGAGGGCGTGCCCGAGGTCGTGCGCGGTGCGCCGCTGGTCGAGACGATGGCCGGCAATGCGGTCGGCATGACGCGCGCGAGCCGGCTGGGCGAGATCATGTTCGGCGAGTCGCTGATGGCCTCGGACGAAGCGCGTGTGGCGCACCCGAACCCGCCGCCGACGGCACCCAACCACGCCGCGATGCTCAACCTCGCGGAACGCCGCCTGATGACCGAGTGGATGGACCTGGGCGGGCAGTACTTCAACAACCCGTTCGACAGCACCGCGATGGCGGCCAACCCGCTGAGCGAGGAAACGTTCAACACCAGCGTGTTGCCGATCCTCAGCAGCA
Source organism: Burkholderiaceae bacterium (assembly GCA_036520715.1). Lineage (GTDB taxonomy): Bacteria > Pseudomonadota > Gammaproteobacteria > Burkholderiales > Burkholderiaceae_C > JAEUPI01. Next base: position 3,670 of record DATDJF010000331.1, read on the forward strand.
CCTGCGCGGCGAGCTGCCACCAGGCGGGCGTCACCGGCTCGCCGACGGCGCCGGGCACCTCGTTCCAGGGCAACCGCTTCGTGCTGACGGGCAGCCCGGAGGGTGACTTCAACGTCACGCTGACGATGGTCTCCGACACCTGCAACCCGGCGTCGAACTATCTGCTGCTGCGGCCGTCGACCGCGCCGCACCCCTCCGGTGCTGCGTCGGCCCCGGCGCCGTTGCCGGTGGGCAGCACCAACTACAACACCATCAGCAGCTGGATCGCTGCCGGCTGCAACACGCAGACCGCCAACGCGAGGACGAACAGACGATGACGGAAAACACGCAGCGGACCCCGCGGTCCGCTGCGACGGTGCGTGGCACCGTCGCAGCGGCCGTCGCCGTTTTGGGGCTGGCCTCCTGTGGCGGCGGCGGCGACAACCCGCTGGACAACCCGAACTCCTTGCAGAACCCCGCGCTCACCGGCAACCAGAAGCTGGCCTTCGCCTACTTCCAGGAATGCGTGTTCCCGGTGTTCCTGCTGCCGTTGCCGATCCGCTTTGCCAATGGCACCACGGCGACCAACACCTGCGCGGCGTCGGGTTGCCACGACAACGCCAACGGCACCGGCGGCGCATTTCGTGTCATACCCAACGCGCAGCCGATCGACCTCACCAATCCGGCCAATACAGCGGACATCATTCGTGCCAGCGACATGTACAAGAACTTCTATTCGGCGCAGGGTGAGGTGGTGTTCGGCAACCCGTTGGGATCGCGCATCCTCGCCAAGCCCATGGTCAACGGCGTGCTGCACGGCGGCGGTCTGGTGTTCGAGAACGCGCAGGACGCCAACGCACGGCTGATCCAGTACTGGATCAACAACCCGTCGCCGGGCAACCGCGACGAGTTCGACCCTTCGACATTCAGCATGTTCACGCCGGCGAACCCGAACACAGGCACCTGCAACACGCAATGAACCTGCTCCTGGCGTACCGGGCCCTGGGGTGCCGGGAGCTTGTGACCTTCATCACCGCATGCCTTGCCTTCGTCATGCTGAGCCTGTTGGGTGCGCCACCCGCGCAGGCGGCCGACGCGCCCGAGCGCCTGCGCGTGGCCGACCCCTACCTCGAACTGCACACAGGCCCCGGAAGGGGCTTTCCGGTCTTCTTCGTGGTGTCGCGCGACGAATGGGTCGAGGTGCAGTTGCGCTCCACCGATTGGTACAAGCTGCGCACCGACGGCGGCAAGGAAGGCTGGGCGCACCGCTCGCAGCTCGCCAACACCTTCACCGAAGCCGGCGTGCAGAAGAGCTTTCGCGACGTCGCGCTCGACGACTACCTGGCGCGGCGGCTGCAGATGGGCGCGGCCTGGGGCCAGTTCAAGAACGAGCCGATGCTCAAGCTGTGGACCAGCTATCGGCTGTCGGAGACGCTGCACGTCGAGGGCACGGTCGGGCAGGTGCAGGGCACCTTCTCGGGCACCGACATCTGGCACGTCAACCTGCTGGCCGAGCCGTTGTCGGACATGCGGCTGTCGCCGTTCTTCTCGGTCGGCGTGGGCAAGTTCAAGAACCTGCCCAACACCACGCTGGTGGGCGCGCTGCCCACCGACGCCAAGCTGTCCAACGCATCGGTGGGGTTGCGCTACTACCTGACCGACCGTTTCATCGCGCGCGCCGACTACTCGCTGTACACGGCTTTCGTCGGCGACTCGCGCACCGGCGAGTACCGGGCCTGGACGCTCGGCCTGGCCTTCTTCTTCTGAACTGACCACCATGCGCATCTTCGCCGCCCTCGTGCTCCTCACTACCTCGGCCTGGTGCGCCGCGCAGACCACGACGTCGCAGCAGCCGGGCAACGAGCAGGTGATCCAGCCGCAGGTCGAGCGGCGCGAGGTCAAGCTGCCCAAGTACCCGTCGAAGGATTTCGAGATCGGGCTGTACGCGGGCACCTACGCGATGCAGAACTTCGGCTCGAACCTGGTCGCCGGCGTGCGCCTGGGTTATCACATCAGCGAAGACATCTTCGTGCAGGCGGTGTACGGGCAGACCACGGTCAGCGACGAAAACTTCCGCCAGATCCTGCCCGGCGGCATCTTCGCGCAGCCCGAGGAGACGCTGAAGTACTACAACCTCTCGGCCGGCTACAACATCCTGCCCGGCGAAGTGTTCTGGGGTCGCAACACTGCGTTCGCGTCGCAGCTGTACATCATCGGCGGCATCGGCAACACCAACTTCATCGCCAGCGACAAGGTCAACCACCGCAACCGCCAGACCATCAACTACGGCATCGGCGTGCGCGTGCTGTTGCACGACCGCTTCTCGCTGCAGGTCGACATGCGCCAGCACGTGTTCGACCTCGACATCCTCGGCAAGAACGAGACCACCAAGAACCTCGAGTGGACCGGCGGCCTGAGCTTCTATTTCTGACCACACGACAAATCCCATGACCCATCGCACCTCGACTGCCCGGTTGTTCGGCTGGCGCGCGATCGTTGCGCTGCTGCTGGCGGCGACTGCCGCCTTGGCCGCCGCGGCCGGCCCGCTGGCGCCCACCGCGCTGGCGCCCGACTTCACGCTGCGCACGCTCGACGGCCAGAAGCTGAGGCTGGGCGAGCAGCGCGGCCAGGTCGTGCTGGTCAATTTCTGGGCCACCTGGTGCGGGCCGTGCCGGCAGGAGATGCCGCACCTGAACAAGCTGTACGAGAAGTACAAGTCGTCGGGCTTCGTGCTGCTGGGCGTCAACGTCGACGACGACGCCTCGCAGGCGGCCGGCGTGGCCTCCAAGCTCGGCGTCAAGTTTCCGGTGCTGCCCGACAGCGACAAGCGCGTCAGCCGTCAGTACGACTTGAGCGCGATGCCCTCGACCGTGCTGATCGACCGCGATGGCCGCGTGCGCTATCTGCACCGCGGCTACCAGAACGGCTACGAGACCACCTACGACAAGCAGATCCGGGAGTTGCTCAAGGAATGAATGCGACTCCTGTGTCGAATCCGCGCATGGTGGCGCTGCTGCTGGCCGGCCTCACGGCGCTGCTGGCCGGCTGTGCGTTTCCAGAGCCGTGGGTCAAGCCATACGAACGCGAGCGCCTGGCCGACCCGATCATGCGGGTGTCGCGCGAGGCGCTGGCCGCCAAGCACACCGAACACGTGCACGAAGTGCGCGAGGGCGCACGCGGTGCCAACGGCGTGCAGGGGGGTGGCTGTGGCTGCAACTAGCCGCCTGCTCGCGGTGCTGCGCGGCCTCGGCCGCGGCTTGGGCGTGGCCGCGCGTGCGCGCTGCGCCCGCCTGCTGGCGCCGCTGGCCGGCCTGCTCGGTGGCGTGATGTCGTCGACGCCGGTGGCGGCCGTCACCCTGCCCGAGGACAGCGCCGAGGCGATGTACCACCTGTACGACGGCGGCGGCCTCACCGCGTCGGGCCCCGCGTTGCTGGTGCGCAAGAGCCTGCTCGACAAGGTGTCGCTGACGGGCACCTACTACGTCGACATGGTCAGCAACGCGTCGATCGACGTCGTCACCACGGCCAGCCCGTACAAGGAGACGCGCAAGGAGTTCGGCGTCAGCGCCGACTATGCCTACCGCGACTCGCTGCTCAGCGTGAGCTACAGCAGCAGCGACGAGCCCGACTACAAGGCGCAGGGCCTGAGCATCGACGCGTCGCAAGAAGTGTTCGGCAACATGACGACCATCAAGCTCGGCTTCAGCCGCGGCCAGGACGATGTCGGCCGCACGGGCGAGGGCTTCTTCGACTACGCCAAACATTGGCGCTACCGGCTCGGCGTGACCCAGATCCTGACGCCGACCTGGCTGGCCACGTTGAACCTGGAGGCGGTGTCCGACGAAGGCTTTCTCGGCAGCCCGTACCGCGCCGCCATCGTGTTTGGCGCCTTCGTGCCGGAGCGCAACCCGCGCACACGCTCGAGCCGCTCGATCAAGCTCGGCGCGATCGGCGAGATCATGCCGCGCACCTCGCTGCACGTGGACTACCGCTATTTCTACGACACCTGGGAGATCAAGGCCCAGACCTTCGAGGTCGGCGGCAGCCGCCACGTCGGCGAGTCGTTCCTGATCGACGCCTATCTGCGCTACTACAAGCAGAG
>DATDJF010000332.1:0-3432 GCA_036520715.1 Burkholderiaceae bacterium
CGCCACGACGAAGGGCAGCCGCAGGTCGATGTCGCCGAGCACGCCACCGATCACCGGCCCGAGGATGAAGCCGACCCCGAACATCGCACCGAGCAGGCCGAAGCGGCGTGCGCGGTCTTGCGGCGCGCTGATGTCGGCCACGTAGGCGTTGGCGATCGAGATGTTGGCCTGCATCGCGCCGGAGAACAAACGCACCGCCACCAGCATCCACAACGCAGTGGCCGCAGCGGTGACGAAGAAACTCAGCGCCAGGCCGGCAAAGCCGAGCAGCAAAACCGGCCGGCGGCCGAAGCGGTCGGACAGCGCACCGAGGATCGGCGAACCCACGAACTGGGCGATGCCGAAGGTCAGCGTGACGGCCAGGAAGGCCAGCGTCTGTTCGTCGTTGCTGTTGGTGAACTGGCCGACGATGTGCGGCAGCACCGGCAGCATCAGACCGATGCTGATCATGTCGATCAGCACGGCCACCATGATGAAAGGCATCGCGGCCGTCCGCTTGACCGCCACGTCCGGCCGAGCCGCCGGGGTCGGGTTGGACGCGAGTTGTGTCGCCTGTTGCGCAGCGCCGCCGGTTTCGAAGTTGGAATCAGCCAAACTCATTCCATGCGGTAGTTCGGCGCTTCCTTGGTGATCTGCACGTCGTGCACGTGGCTCTCGCGCACGCCGGCCGTGGTGATCTCGACGAACTCGGCCTTGCGCTGCATCTCTTCGATGGTCGAGCAGCCGCAGTAGTGCATCGAGGCGCGCAGCCCGCCGGCGAGTTGGAAGATCACCGCCACCACCGAGCCCTTGTACGGCACCTGCCCTTCGATGCCCTCGGGCACCAGCTTGGCGGTGTTGGGGTTGTTGGCGTTGTCTTCCTGGAAGTAGCGGTCGGCGCTGCCCTGCTGCATGGCGCCCATCGAGCCCATGCCGCGGTAGCTCTTGTAGGTGCGGCCCTGGTAGAGGATGGTCTCGCCGGGCGCCTCTTCGGTGCCGGCGAACATGCCGCCCATCATCACGCTGTCGGCGCCGGCGGCGATGGCCTTGGCCATGTCACCCGAGTAGCGGATGCCGCCGTCGGCGATGAGCGGCACGCCGCTGCCCTTGAGCGCGCTGGCCACCGACTCGATGGCGTAGATCTGCGGCACGCCGACGCCGGTGACGATGCGGGTGGTGCAGATCGAGCCCGGACCGATGCCGATCTTCACCGCGTCGGCGCCGGCCTCGACCAGCGCCTGTGCGGCCGCGCCGGTGGCGATGTTGCCGCCGATCACGTCGACTTTCGGGTAGTGGCGCTTGACCCAGCGCACGCGATCGACCACGCCTGCGCTGTGGCCGTGCGCCGTATCGACCACGAGCGCGTCGACGCCGGCCCTGACCAGCATCTCCACCCGCTCTTCGGTGCCCTCGCCCACACCCACCGCGGCACCGACGCGCAGCTTGCCTTGCGCATCGCGCGCGGCATTGGGGAAATCGGTCTGCTTGGTGATGTCCTTCACCGTCATCAGGCCGCGCAGCTCGAAGGCATCGTTGACCACCAGCACACGCTCGAGCTTGTGCTTGTGCATCAACGCTTTGCCGTCGTCGATGCTGGCGCCCTCGCGCACCGTGATCAGCCGCTCGCGCGGCGTCATGATCTCGCGCACCGGCACGTCCATGCGGGTTTCGAAGCGCAGGTCGCGGTTGGTGACGATGCCCACCACCGTCTTGCCCTGCAGCACCGGAAAGCCCGAGATGCCGTGCGCCTTGGACAGCGCCAGCACCTCGCGCACCGGCAGGTCGGGCGCGATGGTGATCGGATCGCGCAGCACGCCCGACTCGTAGCGCTTGACGCGCGCCACTTCGGCTGCCTGGGCCCTGGGCGCCAGGTTCTTGTGGACGATGCCGATGCCGCCCTCCTGCGCGACGGCGATCGCCAGCCGCGCTTCGGTGACGGTGTCCATGGCGGCGGACACCAGCGGCAGGTTGAGGGCGATGTTGCGTGACAGCCGGGTGGTCAGCCGCGTGTCGCGCGGCAGCACCTGCGAAAACGCCGGCACCAACAACACATCGTCGAAGGTGAGCGCTTTGCCTAGAAGGCGCATGGGAATCGCTCCAGTCGCAAAACCGAATTATACGGATCGACTTGTGCGGTATTGCCCACATGGGCGGGCCCCGCGGCGAGCCCCTTGCGACGCTCTGCACAGGCCCGCCGCTACACTGCGCAGACCGGTCGCTCTCGCCGGGATGTCGGAGTGCGCGATGCGCTTGCAAGTGTTGTTCTGCGTCGGGTTCAGCCTGTGGGTGGCCACGCTGCCCGCGGCCGCGCAGTGGAAGTGGAAAGACTCGCGGGGCCAGGTGGTCATCAGCGACACGCCGCCGCCGCGCGACATTCCCGAAGCCAATGTGATGCAAAGGCCCAGTGCGGTGGCGCAGCGCTCCGCCGCGGCGCTGACGCCGGCGGCCAGCGCCCCGGCGGCAGGCGAGACGGTGGCCAAGGCCAAGGTCGACCCTGAGCTCGAGGCGCGCCGCAAGAAAGCCGAGACCGAGCAAAGCGAGCGCCAGAAGGCCGAAGAGCAAAAGGTCGCGGCGGTGCGCGCCGACAATTGCAAGCGCGCCAGGGCCTACGTGGAGACGCTCGACTCGGGCATTCGCCTGACGCGTCGCAACGCGAACGGCGAGCAGGAGTATCTCGACGACCAGCAGCGCGCCGCCGAGATGCAGCGCGCCCGCCAGGCGGTCGCGGCCGACTGCCACCCATGAGTGGCACCCCGGCTGCGAACAACTTCTTGAAGCTTCACCGCTAGCGCCTGGCACGGCGCGCGCCGTCGCGCCGATAGCGCTGGCGCCGGGCCTCCTTCGGATCGACCAGCAAGCCGCGCGTCAGCTCGACGCGATCGCCATCGCGCAACGGCGTGTCCAGCGGCGCCGCCCGTCCCCAGACGCCGGCCTGCAAGGCATCGGCCTGCGTAGCCGACAGGGCGTCGAGCAGCCGGCTCGCACGCAGCGCGTCGGCCACGGTGCTGCCTTCGCGCAAGCGCAGCGACACTTCCCGCACATCGTGCGGCGCTGCCGCGTAGACCACCTCGATCGCCAGCTCAACGCTCGCCATACACCTGCTCGGCGCGCTGCACGAAACGGTCGACCAGGGTGTCGGCGACCTTGTCGAAGACCGGGCTCAACACCGTCTCCAGCGGCTTGCTGGCAAACGCATAGTCCAGCTCGAACTCGATGCGGCAGGCCTGCTCGACGCCACCTGCGCCACCGATGGGCTCGAATTGCCACAAACCATCGAACAGCGAGAACGGGCCGTCCACCAGGTGCAGCAACACCGAGCGTGCGGGCTCGTGCTTGTTGCGTGTGGTGAAGGCGTGGCGCACACCGGCATAGGCCATGTGCAGGCGCGCGGTCACCGTATCGCCGTCGCGCTGCAGCACCTCGGCCCGCTCGCACCACGGCAGAAACTGGGGG
>DATDJF010000333.1:0-4618 GCA_036520715.1 Burkholderiaceae bacterium
CGCTACCAGGTGGTGCTGCCCGCCCGGCCACAGGCACTCGGCCACTGGCCGGCCGCCTGGTTGGCCGGCCTCGGCACCCCGTTCAACACCCTGCAGCTCGGCGGCACGCTGCGCCTGACCAGCAACGGCATGACGCTGGAGTCGGTGCAGGGCCGCTGGCGCGTGATCGGCAGCCTCGACGCCGACGTGCTGGGTGTCTCGTCGCGCCTGTCGACGCTCGATGCGCTGGGCAGCTACCGCTTCAGCGTGCGCGGCGGGGCCAGCGCGGGAGACCCGGCGACGTTGAACCTGGACACACTCGAAGGCGCGCTGCGCCTGTCGGGCAGCGGACAATTGACAGGCTCCCGGGTGCGCTTTCGCGGCGAAGCCAGCGCCGCCGAAGGCCAAGAGGCGGCATTGAACAACCTGCTCAACATCATCGGCCGGCGCCAAGGTGCGACGTCGGCCATTTCAATCGGATGACCATGGATCGATGCGGAGCCCCCGCCCAATCGCGCAGCCGCGGCATCATCGCGGCGTGCGCCCTGCTGGCCGTGCTGTCGATCTCGGCCGTGGCGCCGACTCGTGCGCAGCAGCCGCCGGCGCCACAAGCAGCACCTCCGCAGGCGGCACCCCAGCAGGCGGCGCCGCAAGCGGTGCCGCCACAGCCCGTGCCGCAGGCCGACCCGTTGCCGCCCGCCGCCCAGCCGCGCAGTGCGCGCGCGCCGGCCGCGCAGCGCTCGAGCGCCCCGGTGACGGTGAATTTCGTCAACGCCGACATCGAGGCGGTGACCCGCGCCATGGCGGTGATGATCGAGCGGCAGATCCTCGTCGACCCACGCGTCAAGGGCACGATCACCGTCTACAGCGAGCAGCCGATCCCGGTGCGCGACGCCTACCTCAACTACCTGGCCGCGCTGCGCGGCCTCGGCTTCACGCTGGTCGACTCGGCAGGCCTGCTCAAGGTGGTGCCGGAGGCCGACGCCAAGCTGCAGGCCGGCACGGTCGAAGTCGGGCCGCCCGCCACCCGCGGCGACCAGGTGCTGACCCAGATCTTCAAGCTCAACCACGAGAACCCGAACAACCTGGTGGCGGTGCTGCGGCCCCTGATCAGCCCGAACAACACGATCAACGCCAACCCGGGCAACAACACGCTGATCATCACCGACTACGCCGACAACCTGCGGCGCATCGGACGCATCATCGCGGCGCTCGACACGCCGGGGGCCACCGACGTCGAGGTGATCCCGATCGTGCACGGCGTGGCCAGCGACATGGCAGCCATCATCCAGCGGTTGGGCGATGGCGCGGTGGCCGGAGCGCCCGGCGGTGCACCCGGCGCACCCGGCGGCGGCGCGTTCACCGTGCTGGTCGATCCACGCGCCAACGCGCTGATCGTGCGCGCGGCCAACCCGGTGCGCATGGCGCAGGTGCGCGCACTGATCCAGCGGCTCGACCAGGCGCAGCCGGGCGCCGGCGCGGCCGGCAACATCTGGGTGGTGCCGCTGAAAAACGCCGAGGCGACCAAGCTGGCGACGGTGCTGCGCGCCGCCTTCGCACCCGGCAGCGGCGCCACCGTCGGCGGCATCGCCCAGGCGACCGGCCTGCAGCAGGCGGTGCAGCAAGGCCAGGGCATCACCGGTGCACAGGGGGCTTCCACGCAGGCCACGGCCCCGCTGGCCGCCTCGGCGCAGCCGAGCACCGGCGGCTTCATCCAGGCTGACCCGGCATCGAACTCGCTGATCATCACGGCGCCGGCACCGCTGTATCGCCAGGTGCGCGCGATGATCGAGCAGCTCGATACCCGGCGCGCGCAGATCTACATCGAGAGCCTGATCGTCGAGGTGACGGGCGAGAACGCGGCCGACTTCGGCTTCCAGTGGCAGGGGCTGATCGGGCAGCAGGGCGACAACTACGGCCTGTTCGCCGGCACCAACGCGACGGTCGGCGGGCCGAGCATCATCGATCTGTCGCAGACGATCCGCGGCAACGGCAGCACCTTGCCGGGCGCGGGCCTGAACATCGGCCTGCTCAAGGCCTACGGCGGCACCTACGCGCTGGCGGCGATCGCGCGCATGCTGCAGACGCAGACCAACACCAACATCGTGTCGACGCCGAACCTGATCACGCTCGACAACGAAGAGGCCAAGATCATCGTCGGCAGCAACGTGCCGTTCATCACCGGCCAGTTCACCAACACCGGCGTGGCCACCACCAGCCCGTTCCAGACCATCGAGCGCAAGGACGTCGGCATCACGCTGCGCATCCGCCCGCAGGTCGGTGAAGGCGGCGTCGTGCGCATGACGATCTTCCAGGAGTCATCGAGCCTGTCCGACAGCGTCGCGCCGGGCACCTCCAACGCCGGCCCCTCGACCAACAAGCGCTCGATCGAGTCGACCGTGGTGGTCGACGACGGCGCCATCCTGGTGCTGGGCGGCCTGATCGAGGAGAAGTTCTCCCAGAACAACTCCAAGGTGCCGCTGCTTGGCGACATCCCGTACCTGGGCGCGCTGTTCCGCAGCGAGAGCCGCACCAAGACGCGCACCAACCTGATGGTGTTCCTGCGCCCGGTGGTGATGCGCGACATCGACAGCGCTTCCAAGCTGTCGCTCGACCGCTACGACCTCATCCGCGCCCGCCAGCGCGAGGCGCAGCCGGTGTCGAGCCCCATTCTGGGCAACAACGAGGCGCCGGTGCTGCCGCCGGCGTCTCAGGGCGCGCCGATCACGCCGGTGTCCACGAACACCCCGCCGGGCATCCCGCGGCCGGCCTCGGCACCGACCAACTGACAGCCCCCGATGGCCTCGCGACACCCGCTGCCCTACGCCTTTGCCAAGGCCAACACGCTGCTGCTCGAGGACGACGGCGCACAGCGTGTGCTGTGGGCGGCCGACAACTCCAACGCCAGCGCCTTGTCCGAGGTGGTGCGCCTGTTCGACGTCACCAGCTTCGAGCGCGAAGCCGCCGCCACGCTGGCCCAGCGCATCGCGGCCGTCTATGCGGGCGGCGAATCGAGCGCGGCCGCGGTGGTGGGCGAGGTCGAAAGTGCTGTCGACCTGAGCCGCCTGATGCAAGAGCTGCCGGCAGTGGAAGACCTGCTCGAAGCCGCCGACGACGCACCGATCATCCGCATGCTCAACGCGCTGCTGACGCAGGCCGCCAAGGATGGCGCCAGCGACATCCACATCGAGCCCTACGAACGCTCGAGCGCGGTGCGTTTTCGCGTCGACGGCACGCTGCGCGAGGTGGTGCGGCCCAACAAGGCGCTGCACGCGGCGCTGATCTCGCGGCTGAAGATCATGGCCGAGCTCGACATCGCCGAGAAGCGCCTGCCGCAGGACGGCCGCATCTCGCTGCGCATCGGCGGCCGCGCGGTCGACGTGCGGGTGTCCACCTTGCCAGCCGCGCACGGCGAGCGCGCGGTGCTGCGCCTGCTCGACAAGACCGACGCCAACTTCTCGCTCGAGGGCCTGGGCATGAGCCCGGAGCTGATGAAGCGCTTCGTGCACATGATCGAGCAGCCGCACGGCATCGTGCTGGTCACCGGGCCCACCGGCTCGGGCAAGACGACCACGCTGTACGCGTCGCTGTCGCGGCTGCCCACCGGCACCACCAACATCCTGACGGTCGAAGATCCGGTCGAGTACGAGTTGCCGGGCATCGGCCAGACGCAGGTCAACCCGAAGATCGACCTCACGTTCGCCAAGGCGCTGCGCGCGTTTCTGCGCCAGGATCCCGACGTCATCATGATCGGCGAGATCCGCGACGTCGAGACCGCGCAGATCGCAATCCAGGCCTCGCTCACCGGCCACCTGGTGCTGGCCACCGTGCACACCAACGACGCACCGTCGAGCGTGACGCGGCTGATCGACATGGGGGTCGAGCCGTACCTGCTGAGCTCGTCGTTGCTCGGCGTGCTGGCGCAGCGGCTGGTGCGCAAGCTGTGCGTGCATTGCCGGCGGCGCGACGACGACGGCCGCTGGCACCCGGTGGGCTGCGAGCGCTGCCTGCAAACCGGCTACAAGGGCCGCACCGGCGTCTACGAGCTGATGAGCCTCGACGACAAGCTGCGCTCGTTGATCCACGCCCAGGTCTCCGAAGGCGACCTGTTCACGGCGGCCACGTCGCTGGGCATGCGCCCGATGCGCGAGGACGGCCAGCGCCTGCTCGCCGAAGGCATCACGTCGCTCGAAGAGGTGTTGCGCGTCACGCCAGACTAGGACTCCCGCCCAGTCGGCGTGGGGCGCATGAACCACTGAGATGCCCGCCTACCGCTTCGAAGCCATCGACGCCCAGGGCAAGTCGCGCACCGGCTTGCTCGAAGGCGACAACGCCAAGGCCGTGCGCTCGCAATTGCGCGGCCAGGGTCTGGTGCCGATCGGCGTCGAGGCGATCGCCAACGCGCTGGGCGACGGCGCGCGCGTGCGCTTCACCCGCCGCACCTTCAGCAGCATTTCGCTGGCCGTGTGGACGCGCCAGCTCGCGGGCCTGGTCGGCGCCGGCCTGCCGCTGGAACGCGCGCTGACCGCGTTGTCCGACGAGTCCGAGGATCCGCGCCAGCGCGACCTGGTGGCCCACCTGCGCGCCGAGGTCAACGCCGGCTCGAGCTTCGCCCGCGCGCTGGCCAGCGCGCCGCGCG
>DATDJF010000334.1:0-11575 GCA_036520715.1 Burkholderiaceae bacterium
ATTGCCGATGGGTTGCGCGGCCGGGCGCGGTGGTTCAAGCATCTTTGGACGCCGTCTGCGGCGCTTGCAGGCGGGCGGTCATGCGCGCCCGGCCGTCGCGGCAGGGCGTCAGCACTCGCCCGCGGCGGTCAGCGGGCGCGCAGCTCGAGCGACTCGTGGGCCAGCGTGCCGCCCGAGACCTTGACAAAGGCCTGGCGCACCTGGTCGAGGGTGGCTGCCGGCAGCGGCTGGAAGTCGCCGCCGTTGACGCCTGCCGGCAACTCGGCCAGCACGTCGCGCTCGGTGGCGAAACACGCCACCGTCTCGGGCACGCCGCGGGTGTTCATCGTCAGCTCGAAGCGCATCGAGCCCGGGAGCTGCAGGCCGGTGGCCGGCTGCACACGCGAGTCGCGCTGGAAGCGGTTGGGGAAGAAACGCGTCACCTGGCGTTTCTCGTCCTGCAGGTAGCAGTACACGTGGGCGTCGCGGTTGGGCCGGATCGAGAGCTGCAGCGACTCGCCGCGCGCCGGGCGACGGCCGTCGGCCGAGGTGGCAACCTGCAGCGTCAGCGGCGCGGCGGCCGCGGCGCCGCCGGGTGCGGCCGCCGGGGCCGACGCGCGGACCTTGGCCTGCAGGCCTGCGATGTCGGCACCCAGGTAGGCCTTGAAGAAATCGAGCGACAGCTTCGGCTCGCGCGACAGACCCAGCGCGTCACGGGTGCGTACCACGGCATCCTTGAAGCTCGCGCCGACGGTGCCGTCGATCGGACCGTCGTAGACCTGGCGGATGCGAAGCTGCTGCTGGAAGTAGGTGACGATCTCGGCGGGGCGAGCGGCCATCGCGTCGTACCAATCCTGGATCTCGGCCGCCACGGCGGGGTTGTCGGCGTTGGTGCCCAGGCAGCTCCAGTACGGCACCTTGGCGAGGCGGCCGAACAGCTCGATCACCGCCAGTTCGGCCAGCGCGCGCTGCGCATGCGCGACGCCGCCGGCCGGCACCGCGATGGTCTGGCCGAACTTGACGAACTCGGCAGAGCCGCCTTTCAGCAGCACCGCATTCTGCGTCGCGGTGCCGGGCACCACGCTCATGTCTTGTGTGGTCAGCAGCATCAGGTCGAGGCTGGTCGCACGCCCGCCGTCGAGCGAGCGCAGCGTGCCGCGCAGCGCGAACTGCGGTGCCACCGCATAGGAATCGCGCTTTTGCGCCTGGCTCATCACCGCCACCGTCTGGCCCCACTCGGCGTTGGACGCCACCAGGCGGACGGCGCGGCTGCGCTGCGTCATGTCGGACACCGCGGCGACCAGCATGTCCCTGGTGCCGCCTTGCGCCCGTTGCTGCGAGGGATCGGCCAAATCTTCGACGATCACCGAGAGATCGCGCACGCCGTGGTCGAGCAGCAGGGTGTCCATGCAGCGCAGCGCCGGGCCGAAGCTGCTGGTGGCCGGCGCCGTGGCGGCGGGTGCGTTGCCGGCCGGTCCACCGGGGGTGGCGCACGCAGCCGCCAGCAAGCCGGTGACGAGCACGGCGGCGAGGTGAACGAGGCTGCGGGTCGCGGAGGTCGTCATTCGAGTCCTTCTGGCCGCCGGGCGCTGGATGCCGCCGGCACGCCGAGCAGGGGCGTGCGCCAGCGTGGTTGTACACCTGAGCAGTGGACCTCAGTTGCCGCGGCCGGGCGATCGGTTCAATCGGCCCCGCGCGTCATGGCGCGAGCCGCCGCAGTGGCTACATGCCTGCGTAGTTGGGCCCGCCGCCGCCCTCGGGTGTGACCCAGACGATGTTCTGGCGCGGATCCTTGATGTCGCAGGTCTTGCAGTGCACGCAGTTCTGCGCATTGATCTGCAGGCGCATGTGACCCCCCTGGTCGCCTTCGGCGCCCGCCCCCCCGAGGGGGGAGCCCGGCTCGGGGCGGCCCGTCGCCGGGCTGCCACCACCCTCGGCCGCCACGAACTCGTAGACGCCGGCCGGGCAGTAGCGCGACTCGGGCCCGGCGTAGACCTTGAGGTTCACCGCGACCGGCAGCGACGCATCCTTGAGCGTCAGGTGCGACGGCTGGTCCTCGGCGTGGTTGGTGTTGCTGATGAACACCGAGCTCAAGCGGTCGAAGGTCAGTTTGCCGTCGGGCTTGGGGTAATCGATCTTCGTGCACTGCGCCGCCGGCAGCAGGTACTCGTGGTCGGGCTTGCTGGCGTGCAGCGTCCACGGCGGGCTCTGGATGCCGAGCTTGGGCAGCAGCCACTGCTCGATGCCGGTCATCAGGTTGCCGATCCACTTGCCCTTCTTGAACCAGAGCTTGAAATTGCGCGAGCGCTGCAACTCCTCGTTGAGCCAGCTCTTCTCGAAGGCGGTGGGGTACGCGCTCAACTCGTCGTGCGAGCGGCCGGCGGCGAGCGCCTGGTCGATGGCGCCGGCGCACAACATGCCGCTCTTGATCGCCGCATGGCTGCCCTTGATGCGCGCCGCATTCAGATAACCGGCGTCGCAACCGACCAGAGCACCGCCGGGGAACACCGTCTTGGGCAGCGCCTGCGGCGTGCCGTTGTTGATGGCGCGCGCGCCGTAGCCCAGCCGCTTGCCGCCCTCGATGTGGGCGCGGATCGCCGGGTGCGTCTTCCAGCGCTGCGTTTCCTCGAACGGATTCAAGTAGGGATTGGCGTAGTCCAGCCCGATCACGAAGCCGAGCGTCACCTTGTTGTCGGCCAGGTGATAGAGGAAGCCGCCGCCGAAGGCGTCGGTCATCGGCCAGCCGGCGGTGTGTACCACCAGGCCCGGCCTGGCCTTGTCGGGCGGCACCTCCCACAACTCCTTGATGCCGATGGCCCAGCTCTGTGGGTCGCGGCCATCGGCGAGTTTGAACTTGGCGATCAGATGCTTGCCCAGGTGGCCGCGCGCGCCTTCGGCGAACACGGTGTACTTGCCGTGCAGCTCCATGCCGAGTTGAAAGCCGTCGTGCGGCTCGCCGTCGCGGCCGATGCCCACGTTGCCGGTGGCCACGCCCTTGACGCGGCCCTGCTCGTCGTAGAGCACTTCGGCAGCGGCGAAGCCGGGGAAGATCTCGACACCGAGGCCTTCGGCCTGTTGCGCGAGCCACTTGACCACGTCTTCGAGCGAGACGACGAAGCAGCCGTCGTTGTACAGGTTGCGCGGCACCAGCCAGTCGGGCGTGCGCGTCGAGCCGCTCGCCGACAGGAACAGCACGTCGTCGCCGGTGACGGGCTGGGTGAGCGGCGCGCCGAGCTCTTTCCAGTCGGTGAACAACTCGGTGAGCGCGCGCGGGTCCATCACGGCGCCCGACAGGATGTGCGAGCCGGGTTCGGAGCCCTTCTCGAGCACCACCACCGACACCTCGCGGCCGGCCTTCGACGCCAGCTGCTTCAAGTGGATCGCGGTGGCCAGGCCCGCCGGGCCGGCGCCCACCACCACCACGTCGTATTCCATGGCCTCGCGCGGGCCGTGCTGCTGGAGAATTTCTTGTGGCGTCATCGGGCGATCCTGTGGTGAGCGGCTGCGAACACCCTGCGCGCCGATTCTAGGTGAGCGTGCCGGCAGCGCAGGCGACACACGCCTGCGTGCTATCGTCGCCGCCAAGCAGTGATGACGGGAGCGTGGGCGTGGGCTACACCATCGATTTGTCGGGCCGGGTCGCGTTGGTGACCGGTGCCTCCGGCGGCCTGGGCGCCCAGTTCGCGCGCACGCTGAGCAAGGCGGGCGCGGCCGTGGTGCTGGCGGCGCGGCGCATCGAACGCCTGAAGGCGCTGCGCGCCGAGATCGAGGCCGAGGGCGGCGACGCCCACGTGGTGGCGCTCGACGTCACCGACCATCACGGCATCAAGGCGGCAGTGGCGCACGCCGAGACCGAGATGGGTTCGATCGACATCCTGGTCAACAACTCGGGCGTCAGCGTGGCCAACAAGCTGCTCGAAGTCGGGCCGGAAGACTACGACTACATCATGAACACCAACACGCGCGGCGCCTTCTTCGTCGCGCAGGAAGTGGCCAAGCGCATGATCGCGCGGGCGCGCGGCGCGGCGCCCGGCAC
Organism: Burkholderiaceae bacterium; assembly: GCA_036520715.1. GTDB lineage: Bacteria > Pseudomonadota > Gammaproteobacteria > Burkholderiales > Burkholderiaceae_C > JAEUPI01. The sequence goes on from DATDJF010000334.1 coordinate 4,016, forward strand.
CTTCACCGGCGGGCGAATCGTCAACGTCGCCTCGATGGCGGGGCTGAAGGTGCTGGGCCAGCTCGGCGTCTACAGCATGAGCAAGGCGGCGGTGGTGCACATGACGCGCGCAATGGCGCTCGAGTGGGGCCGCTACGGCATCAACGTCAACGCGCTGTGCCCCGGCTACATCGACACCGAGATCAACCACCACCACTGGCAGACCGAGAACGGCCAGAAGCTGATCGCGATGCTGCCGCGGCGCCGCGTCGGCGCGCCGCAGGATCTCGACACCGCGCTGATGATGTTGTGCGCCAACGAAAGCCACTTCGTCAACGGCGCCGTGCTGGCAGCCGACGACGGCTTCGGCCTGGCCTGACGTCGTCATCGGAAGCCCGCCGATGCGCCAACTCACGGCAGTGGAGGCCCGCGTGCTGGGCGTCTTGGTGGAGAAGCAGGCCACCGTGCCCGACACCTATCCGCTGTCGCTCAACGCGCTGACTGCGGGCTGCAACCAGAAGACCGCGCGCGACCCGGTGATGGCGGTCAGCGATGCCGATGCGCTGCAGGCGCTGGATTCGTTGCGCGCCGCCAACCTGGTGGTCGAATCCAGTGGCTCGCGCGTCTCGCGCTACGAACACAACCTGCCGCGGGCGTGGGCGCTGCCCGGGGCTTCGGTGGCGTTGCTGGCGGTGCTGATGCTGCGCGGACCGTTGACCGCGGCCGAGCTGCGCGCCAACTGCGAGCGGCTGCATCGTTTCGCCGACATCTCGGCGGTCGAGGGTTTTCTCGACGAGCTGCAGAACAAGGCGCCACCGGTGGTGCGCAAGCTGCCGCGTGCCCCCGGTGCGCGCGAGGCGCGCTGGGTGCACCTGCTGTGCGGCGAGCCGGTGCTCGACGTGAGCGTGGTGCCCGAGCCGCTGAAGGACGACGTGCTGACCGCCGCCGAGCAGCTCGCGGCGATCAAGACCGAGCAGGCGCGACTGCTGGCGCAGATGGAAGAGCTGCGAGCCACCGTGGTGCGCCTGAGCGCGGCGTTGGGGACACGCAAAGAGGGCTGAATGCGGTTTGTCACGCCGGCACACAAGAAGCTGGTCTACGAGTCGGTGATCCCGATCCGCTGGGGCGACATGGACGCAATGGGCCATGTCAACAACACGGTCTACTTTCGCTACATGGAGACCGCGCGCATCGACTGGTGCCGCAGCATCGGCTGCATGCCTGAGCAGAGCAAGCAAGGGCCAGTGATCGTCAATGCCTACTGCAGCTTCATCAAGCAGTTGCGTTATCCGGGCGACGTGCGGGTGAAGCACTTCGTGACCACCGTCGGCAAGAGCAGCTTCGACACCTTCATCACGATGGAGCGCAGCGACGAGCCCGATGTGGTCTGGGCCGAAGGCGGCGCGCGCATGGTGTGGCTCGACTTCGCGAGCAACCAGTCGATGCCGCTGCCGGGCTGGTTGCGCGAACAGATCGTGTGAGCCGCCGCGTCACCCAGCCAGCAGCTTGTTCACCAGCTCGGGGGTCGTGGCGGCGCCGACCTTGCGCATCAGGCGCGCGCGATACACGTCCACCGTGCGCGGGCTGATCGACAAGCGCTTGCCGACCAGCTTGCTGGTCAGGCCCTCGATCAGCAACGCGGCGATCTCGCGCTCGCGCGCGGTGAGGTCGAGCTTGAGCTTGCGCCGCGACGACAGGTCTTCGAACGCCCAGATCCCCGCCTCGTGCGGCTCGCGCGGATTCAGCGCGCGCCCCGACACGTGGCACCAGAAGAGTTCGCCGGCGTGCTTGCCGGCCAGCCGCTTCATCACGCGGTCGTCGGCGTACCAGCCCTGGGCGTCGAGGCTGGCGACGATGCGCTCGCCGGTGCGCTCGAACTCCTCGTGCGTGGGGTACAGCACTTCGAGCGAACGGCCCACCAGCAGCGCCCGCGGCGCACCGAACATCTCGAGCAGCCGCTCGTTGCAGTCGACGATCTGGCGCTGCCGCGACAGCACCAGGCCGATCGGCGCCAGTTCGAAGGCCGTGCGGTAGTCGAGCGACACCAGGCTCACGGCGACCTTCATCGGTGCGGCGCGCGCCGCATCACAGCAACGCGTAGGTCGTGGTGGCGTGCGCGGCCAGCGCACCTTTCGGGTCGGTGACCTCGATCTCGCCGAACACCAGGCTCTTGCCCTTGCGCAGCACGCGTGCGGTGACCCGCGCGGTGCCGGCATCGCCGGCGATCGGCCGCAGAAAGCTGGTCTGCAACTGCACGGTGGTCATCGGCCTGAAGCCTTCGGTCAGCGTGCAGATGGCCAGCACCATCGCGGTGTCGGCGGCGGCCATCATCGTCTGGCCGCACAGCACGCCGCCGCCGTGCACGTGCTGCGGCGTCACCGGCAGCGCGAGCTCCACCTCGCCGGGCAGCGCGTGGGTGAGCTGCAAGCCGATCGCGCGCACCCAGGCCGCGAAGGTGTCGCCAGCGAGCAGCGCCTGCAGCGCGGGCACGTCGATGTCGACGTCGTCGAAGCCGGTGATCGTCATTACGCGATTCTACGTAGCACCTACGTAATGCGTTAAGTAGTACGCTTGCCGGCTCCGACTACAGGGACGGACCAGCATGAACAAGGTTTATCCGAACGCGGCTGCGGCGCTCGACGGCATCGTGCGCGACGGCATGCTGATCGCCGTCGGCGGCTTCGGCCTGTGCGGCATCCCCGAGGCGCTGATCGACGCGTTGAAGGACAGCGGCGCCAAGAACCTGACCGCGATCTCCAACAACGCCGGCGTCGACGGCTTCGGCCTCGGCAAGCTGCTGGCGACGCGGCAGATCAAGAAGATGATCGCCAGCTACGTCGGCGAGAACAAGGAGTTCGAGCGCCAGTACCTGGCCGGCGAGCTCGAGCTCGAGTTCACGCCGCAGGGCACGCTGGCCGAGAAGCTGCGCGCCGGCGGCGCCGGCATCCCGGCGTTCTTCACGCGCACCGGCGTCGGCACCATCGTCGCCGAGGGCAAGGAGGTGCGCGAGTTCGACGGACATCCCTACGTGATGGAGCGTTCGCTGCTGCCGGAGCTGTCGCTGGTCAAGGCCTACGTGGCCGACAAGAGCGGCAACCTGCAGTTCCGCAAGACGGCGCGCAACTTCAACCCCAACGTCGCGATGGCCGGCAAGGTGACGATCGTCGAGGTCGAGCAGATCGTCGAGACCGGTTCGCTCGATCCGGATCAGATCCACTTGCCGGGCATCTTCGTGCACCGCATCGTCTTGAATGCGAAGCCCGAGAAGCGCATCGAACAACGCACCGTGCGGGCCAAGGCCGCCTGAGCTGGAGACATCACATGGCATGGACTCGCGATGAAATGGCCGCCCGCGCGGCCAAGGAACTGCAAGACGGTTTCTACGTGAACCTCGGCATCGGCTTGCCGACGCTGGTGGCCAACCACGTGCCCAAGGGCATGGAGGTGTGGCTGCAAAGCGAGAACGGCCTGCTCGGCATCGGACCGTTTCCCAGCGAGGAGGAGATCGACGCCGACCTCATCAATGCCGGCAAGCAGACGGTGACCACGCTGCCGGGCTCGAGCATCTTCAGCAGCGCCGACAGCTTCGGCATGATCCGCGGCGGCAAGATCAACCTGGCGATCCTCGGCGCGATGCAGGTCAGCGAGAAGGGCGATCTCGCCAATTGGATGATCCCCGGCAAGATGGTCAAGGGCATGGGCGGTGCGATGGACCTGGTGGCCGGCGTCAAGAACGTGGTCGTCCTGATGGAACACGTGGCGACCAAGAAGGACGGCTCGATCGATTTGAAGATCCTGCCCAAGTGCACGCTGCCCCTCACCGGGGTGGCGGTGATCGATCGCATCATCACCGACCTCGCGGTGCTCGACGTCACGCCGCACGGGCTGAAGGTGGTCGAGATGGCGCCGGGCGTCACACGCGCGGAGTTGCAGTCCAAGACCGGCGTGGCGTTGCACTGAGGCGCCCGCTGCTCGCGAGACGATTTCGCGAGCCATGCGCCAGGCCGTGACCCGCTGGCTGCAGTCGGCGCTGCTGGCGGCGCTGGCTGCTTGCAGCGCGTTGCCGCCGCCGGGGTTCGACGGCGCCGCTGCGGCCTCGCAGCCGGAGGCGGCGTCCGGCCTCAGCGCCAAGCCCGGCTGGAGCGCCAGGCACTTTGCGGTCGCCGCAGCGAACCCGCTGGCCGCCGAGGCGGGCCAGCGGATCCTCAGCGCCGGCGGCTCGGCGATCGATGCCGCGGTGGCGGTGCAGATGGTGCTGACGCTGGTGGAGCCGCAATCCAGCGGCATCGGCGGCGGCGCCTTCATCCTGCACTGGGATGGCCAACGTGTGCAGGCCTTCGATGGCCGCGAGACCGCGCCGGCGCTGGCCGACGAACGGCTGTTCCTGCAAGTCGACGGCGCTGCGATGCCGTTCGAGCAGGCGGTGGTCGGCGGCCGTGCGGTCGGGGTGCCGGGTGCCGTGCGCGTGCTCGAGATGGCGCACGCGCGCCACGGCAGGCTGCCGTGGGCGCGCTTGTTCGAGCCTGCCATCACGCTGGCAGAGCAGGGCTTCGCGGTCAGCCCCCGCCTGCATCGGCTGCTGCAGGTCGAGCGCGCGCTGCCGTTGCAGCCGCAGGCCGCGGCGTTCTACTACGACGCCAGCGGCGCACCTTGGCCGGTGGGACATCGGCTGCGCAATCCCGCGCTCGCCGCGGTGCTGCGCGCCATTGCCGAACGCGGCGCCGATGCCTTCCATCAAGGCCCGATCGCGCAAGACCTGGTGCGGCGGGTGCGATCCTTTCCGGGCAACCCGGGGCGTCTCAGTGAGGCCGACCTGGCGTCGTACCGTCCCCAATTGCGCGAAGCGTTGTGCGACGACTGGAAGGCGCGCTGGCGGATCTGCGGCTTTCCGCCGCCGTCGTCGGGCCACCTGGCGCTGATGCAGATGCTCAAGCTGATCGAGTTCAGCGCGCCGGTGGCGGCACCGCTGCAGGATGAGTTGCCGTCTGCGGCGTGGCTGCACCTGTACACCGAGGCGGCGCGGCTGGCGTTTGCCGATCGCAACCAGTACGTCGCGGACCCCGCCTTCGTGGGCCCGCCGGGTGGCCGCTGGGGCAGCCTGCTCGACGACACCTACCTGCGCGGGCGCGCGCAGGCAATCGGGCCCTCGAGCATGCGTGTCGCGCGACCCGGCGTGCCGGCGGCCAGCCGCGCGGTGTTCGCGCCACAACCCGAACAGCCCGAGTACGGCACCAGCCACCTGTCGATCGTCGACGCGCAGGGCCAGGCCGTCGCGATGACCACCACCATCGAGGCGATGTGGGGCTCTCGCATCCTGGCCGACGGCGGCACCGGCCTGCCCGGGGGCTACCTGCTCAACAACCAGCTCACCGATTTTTCGTTCGCGCCGGCCGACGGCGCCGGGCAGCCGATCGCCAACCGGGTGCAGCCGGGAAAACGGCCGCGCTCGAGCATGACGCCCACGCTGGTGTTCGACCGCGGCGACGGCCGGCTGCGCCTGCTCGCGGGCTCGGCCGGCGGCGCGCTGATCATCCACTACACGGCCAAGGCAGTGATCGCCAGCCTCGACTGGGGGCTCGACGCCCAGCAGGCGGTGGTGCTGCCCAACTTCGGCAGCCTGAACGGCCCGACGCTGCTCGAGCGCGGACGCTTTCCGCCGTCAACGATCGAGGCCTTGCGGGCGCGCGGCCACGAGGTGCAGGAGGTCGACATGACCAGCGGCTCGCAATCGATACAGCGCACGCGAGACGGCTGGTTCGGTGCTGCCGATCCGCGACGCGAGGGCGTCGTGCGGGGCGACTGATCCGCCTGCGGCGCGCGCCGGCTCCGGGTTCACCATGGCCCCCGGCCGCGGGGTTGCCGGCAGCATGGCTGCGAGGGGACGATGCGCACGCCAGCGACCCGTCATCCATGTCGAACACAAATCCCCCTGCGCCGCACCAGCCCGAGCGCCCCGAGGCGCTGACGCGCGAACAGAAGATGCAGATGCTGCACGACGAGCTGGTCAAGCTCAATGCGCAGCTCGAGTACCTGCGGCTGATGCTGCGCCTGCGCACCCCCAAGTCCTGAGGCCACGTGCCTCAACGACCGCTTCGTTGCGCGCGCATCGCACGCGCGCACTCGCTGACGAGCGCCGGCCCCTTGTAGATCAGCCCGGTGTAGACCTGCACCAGGTCGGCACCCGCATTCAGCTTGGCGCAGGCGTCGGCGCCGCTGAGCACGCCACCGACGCCGATGATCGGCACGCTGCGGCCCAGATCGGCGCGCAGCGCGCGGATCACGCGATTGCTCGGCTCGAGCACCGGCGCGCCCGACAGCCCGCCGGCCTCGCCGGCATGCGGTGAACCCTGCACGGCATCGCGGGCCACCGTGGTGTTGGTGGCGATCACGCCGTCGAGGCCGTGGCGCTTGACGGCCATCGCGATCGAGCGCAACTGGCTGTCGTCGAGATCGGGCGCCACCTTCAGCATCAGCGGCACCTGGCGGCGTTGTGTGCGGGCGAGCGCGTCGCGCTTCGTCACCAGCGCCGACAGCAGCGCGTCGAGTGCCGCATCGCCTTGAAGGTTGCGCAGGTCCTTGGTGTTGGGGCTGGAGACGTTGATCGTCACGTAGTCGGCATGCGGGAACACGCCCTCCAGCCCGAGCAGGTAGTCGTCCGCGGCGCGTTCGATCGGCGTGCTGGCGTTCTTGCCGACGTTGAGCCCCAGCACGCCGCCGTGTTTGCGAAACGAACGTGAGCGGCCCACGTGGTCGACGAAGGCCGCCAGCCCATCGTTGTTGAAGCCCAGGCGGTTGATCAACGCCTGCGCCTCGCGCAGCCGAAACATGCGCGGCTTGGGATTGCCGGGTTGCGCCTGCGGCGTCACCGTGCCGACCTCGACGAAGCCGAAGCCCATCGCACCGAAGCCGTCGATGCAGCGGCCGTTCTTGTCGAGGCCGGCGGCCAGGCCGATGCGGTTGGGAAAGCTCAAGCCCGCCAGCTGCACCGGATCGTCAATGCGCGGCTGCCACCACAGGCACTTCAGCGGCGTGCCTTGCAGCCTGGCGATCGCGTCGAGCGTCAGCTCGTGCGCGCGTTCGGCGTCGAGTCCGAACAGGAAGGGGCGGGTCAGGGTGTACGGAACGAGCGACATGGCGAAGCTGCGTCGGAGGCTAACTTCGCGCAGCGAAGTCAAGGTGCGAAGCGCCGGCCGTGGACATAATCGGGGCCAAGTCTCGCACGCCTTCTTTATGAACCAGGATCAACTCAAGGCGCTGGTCGGCCGCGCCGCACTCGAGCACGTGCCCGCCGGCGCGGTGGTGGGCGTCGGCACCGGCTCGACGGTGAACCATTTCATCGATGCGTTGGCCACGATGTCGGCGCGCATCGCCGGCGCGGTGTCGAGCTCGGAGAAAAGCAGCGAGCGGCTGCGCGGCCACGGCATCCGGGTGCTCGACAGCGCCGAGGTCGAGCGCATTCCGCTGTACGTGGATGGCGCCGACGAGATCGATCCGCGCGGCTGCATGATCAAGGGCGGCGGCGCCGCGCTGACGCGCGAGAAGATCGTGGCCGACCTGGCCGAGCGGTTCATCTGCATCGCC
>DATDJF010000335.1:0-18112 GCA_036520715.1 Burkholderiaceae bacterium
GGTCGCGTGCGCGTCGTTGCGGGCCAGCAAGTCCAGCAAGCGGCCGACGTTGCGCTCGATGCGGCACGGCCGCTCGTCCCAGGTGGCGCGGTCGATCTGCGGTGCCAGCGCCGAGACCTGGAAGTAGTCTTCGACGTCGACGGTGAATGCGTTGGTGATCGCGCCGGTCATCGCCCGAGGGGCCGCATCGGCACTCAGGCGCGTGCGCGGGACGACTGCAGCATCGGTGTTCATGGCGAGACCTCAGAACCTGTGGTCCAGAAACGCGAATGCCGAGGTCTCGCGGCCCGGAGTCGACACGTTGGACGTGAGCTTGCGCTGCGACACCCCGAACATCGCCGAGGTCTTGGTGGCGAGCTGGAACACCAAGTGGGCACCGATGGAGGCGTCCGTCGTGTACTGGTCGGCGCTCGCCGTTTCGATTGACTTGATGCGGCTGTAGGTCGCCGTCAGTCCCGCGGCGGCAGTGGGCGTCAGGCGCAGCGTGTAGGCGATCGTCGCCCCGTGCTGGATATTGTTCACGTCGGGATTGTCGGTGGCGAACGGGCCTTCATCCACCGCGTCGCGCCGCCTCGTGACGAACAGGTTCAGCGCCACCGTATTGCGCACGCCCAGGAACGACAGCCCCGCCGACACGTTCTCCGCGACGCTCAAGCGCGGCGACAGGATCGAGATCGCGGTCGTGGTAGATGCCGGCAGGCCCTGGCGGGAGATGATGTCCTGGACCTGGGCTGCACGAGCGGCCGGGTCAGGAAACCGTGTCGTCAGGATCGCGTCGAGCAAGGCCGCCACGTTGTTGGTGGGGGCCATGTCGAAGATCGAGGCCGGCGTGGTGTCGAGACTCCGGCTCGCTCGCAGGTCCCATGCCAGCCATGGCATGCGGTGCGTGAACATCAGGTTCAGGCCATTGCCGAAGAACCGGTGCTCGATCTCGAACAGGAAGTTCGTGCGCTCGCTGGGCCGCCAGGCGGCCTGGCCGCCATACACCGGCGTCCAGCCGTCGTCGGCCAGGAAGTTGTTGCGCTCAACACCCACGCGCAGGCCGACGCGGGCCGTGGGCGTCACCGCCCAGTTGACCAGGGCGCGCTGCACATCGGTGATCAGCGGCACGAACTCACCCTGGTATCGGGTTTCGCTGCGCTGGGCCTCCAGGCGCCAGCCCAGGGGCACAGGGTCGCGCTCCAGCGAACTGGTGTGGAAGCCGAAGTACGCGCTGTCGATGGCATCGACTTCGGCCGATGTCAGGCTGTAGTCCTTGGTCTTGCTGTTGTCGCTGCGGGCCCGAAAGTGCAGGTCCGAGGACAGATCGGACTGGATGAAAGGCGAGAGGCTGTACTGGGTGAGGGTCGTGTTGTTGCCGGTGGAAGTCGACGTCAGCCCCGGACCATACGGATCGATGTAGGTCTGCGTCGTGCGAGCGGAGGCCTCGATGAACAGGAATCGCTCGATCGCCATCCAGCGGCCCGTCAGATCGACGCTTGGAACGATTTCGTTGCTCTGGGTGTGGCGGGCGTAATGGAACGATTCCAGCGAGGCCGAGCCGATCAGGCTCAAACGCGCACCCTCGGCACGAACGCGCACGCCCGCGGCGAGATCAGTGACGATGTCCCGACCCGAGGTCGCCAGTCCCAGCCCGGCGTTGTCGGACGCCGTGATCCGCGCGCTGGCCCACGGCTCGACGACGGTGCGCTCGGCCCACGCAGGAGCGCCGGCCGACAGCGACACGGCGACCGCAGTCGACCACCAGTTTCCGATCGCGCTTGAAGGGTTGCGCCCCCGATGGGCCGCCGCTGGCGGCCGGCTGCCACCTTCAGCTTGGCTTCTCTTCCGGGGCATAGTAGCCATAGTAGTTGCCGACCTCGGTGTGGCTGGTCTTGTTGAGCAACGGCAGCACGACCGGGCAGGCCTCCAGCATCGCCATCGCGCGGGTCACCACCTGGTGCGATGTGCGCTCGGCCTCGACCACCATGACCAATTGCCCCATGTGGCTGGCCAGCACCGCGGACTCGGTCGAAGGCAACAACGGCGGCGCGTCGAAGACGAGGATGCGATCCGAGTAACGGTTGCCCAGGTCGTCGAGCAGGCGATTCATCTGCACGCTGGCCAACAACTCGGTGGCTCGCCCGCTGGGGGCGCCGGCAGGCAGGATCGACAGGCGCTCGATGTTCGTGCGCAGCAGCACGTCGCCGAGGCTGCGCGACGAATCCTGCAGCACGTCCAGCAAGCCCGGCGCCGGCTCCAGGCCCAGGCGCTGCAGCACCGACGGCCGCGAGACATCGGCGTCGACCAGCAGGACCGTCGTGTCGAGCTCCATGGCCATGCTGATGGCCAGATTGACGGCCACGAAGGTCTTGCCTTCACCAGGCAGCGAACTGGTGACCATGATCAGATTGGCCCGCTCCACCGGTGCCGCCGCCGACTTGTCGTAGACGTTCTTCAGGATCGGCCGCTTGATGACCCGAAACTCGCTCGCAATCTGCGTGCGGGGCGTATCGGGCGTCACATACCCCATCGCCGCCAGCCGCGGCAGGTCGATCTCGACCGCCTTGGCAGATGCGAGCGACGGGTCGGGTCGCGAGCCCGCCTCGGGGCGACCTTGCAGCGACGTGCCCGTGCCGCCCGCCGGCGATCGAGCGCGCGGCGTCGCCGCTGGAATGTCGACGCCGCTGCGGCGCAGTTGCTCCAGACGGCGTGCGGCTTGCTCGATGAGATTCACGGTTGCACCTCAGGCACGCGACAGCATGGAAACCCACGCCAGCCACGCTCCGAATACCACGATCAATCCGCCGAGCGCGCCACCAAACGCGGCCGATCGCCGCCTGGCCTGCGAGATCGAAGCCGGATCAGTCAGTTTCGATACGCTGCCAAGGACAGGACGCTGCGTCACCTGGCGCAGCAACGCCGCGGTGTCGAAAGTCGGCATCACCTGCGCCGCCAGGAATGCCGCGCCGATACCGGCCGCCAGAGCAGCCAACAGAGTGCCCAGAATCATCGAGCCGCGGTTCGGAAACACCGGGCGCGGCGCGACACGCGGGGGATCGATGATGCGGAACTGCGCCAGGCGCGTCGCATCGACGTCCTCGGACAGCGACGCCTTTTCGCGCCTGGCAACCATCGCCTCGTACTGGCGGCGCACGATCTCGTAGTCACGGTTGAGTTGTGCGAGTTCGGCATCGATCTGCGGCACCCGGCTCGCCGCCGCCGTCAGCTGCGCCAGGCGGGTCTGGGTCTCGCCTAGACGGACCTTGAGGCCAGCCACGTTCGCCTCTGCCTCGGCCAGCGCCAGCTTGACCTGTTGCATGACGGTGTTCGTGTTCGTAGCCCTGGCGCGCTGTGGCTTGGCAGCCGCCGCCTTGCGCTGCGCCTCGATGTCTTGTTCGCGCTGCTCCTCCAGGCGAGCGATCAGGCGCCGGGTCGCCACCACGTCGGGATGCGCGTCGGTGTATCGGCGCAGCAGCTCGTCGAGTTGGCGCCGCTGGGCATCGAGCCTGGAGTCGAATTCGCTGGTCGCCGCAGTCGCGCCGCTGGGTTCCTGATCGGGAACCAGCGTCATGATTTCACCGGACAGTTCGTGCTTCAGGGAATCGCGGGCCTGCTCGGCCGCACGCAAGTCCAGCGACTGCTTGTTCAGCTCTTCGCGCAGCGCCGCGATGCGGGCGAAGTAGTCCCCGCCTCTGCCCTGCCCCTCGAGGGTGCCCAGATGGCGCAGCTTGAACTCCTTCAAGCGCATTTCCGACTCGGACAGCCGCGCTTCGTATTGCCGGACCTGCTCTTCGATGAAGCTGCGGGCGCCCTCGACGTCACGCTGCTTGCTTCCGAGGTCCGACTCGACGAACAGCGACACCAGGTCGCGCACCACCCGCCGCGCGGTTTCGGGACTGGTGTCGCGATAGCTGAACGTGAACACGTTGTCGCGGCTGACCGCCGTCACCTTGATGCTGCGCAGCAGCGCCTCGACCATGGCATCACGATCCGCCTGCGGCGTCCCGCTGGGCAACAACTCGGCCTTCTTGACCAGCCCTTCGACGTTGGGGCGAGTGATCAGAGTGCGCGCCAGCATCCCGATCGTCTGATCCAGATCGGGCTCGACCGCCAGGCCGCTCATCAGTGGACGCAGCACGCTCTTGGTGTCGACATAGACACGCGCCTCGGCCTCGAACCGATCGGGGGTGCGGCCCACGAGGGCTGCACCAACCACTGCGACCAGCCATGCCGCCGCCACGCCATACCAGCGACGGCGCCACATGCCACGCAAGGTGGCGAGCAGTTGTTCGACTAGCTGATCCATGGTGAACCCTGAGGATGAGGTGGCGTGATGACAATCGCCCTTGAGTGGCCTGACACGCTCAGAACCAACTCTGCGGAATGATCAGCACGTCGCCCGGGCGCACTTCCACGTTGGCCGAGATGTCGCCGCGCTTGACGAGATCGCGCAGGCGCACGCCGTAGGACTTGCCCTCGTCCTTGGCCCGCACCAGCACGGCGCCGTTGCCATCGGCGAAATCGGTGAGCCCGCCCACCGCGATCATCACGTCGAGCAAGGTCATCTTCTGGCGGTACGGGATCGCCGCCGGGCGGGTGGCCTCGCCGATCACGCGGACCTGCTCGCTGGGCGCGCCGACGAAGGTGGTCACGATCACGGTCACCACCGGATCGCGTGTGTACTTGCTGAGCACCTTCTCAATGTCGCGCGCCAGGTCGGTGGGGTTGCGGTCTTGCGCCACCAGGTCTTCGACCAGCGGCGTGGAGATGCGACCGTCAGGCCGCACCGGCACCGTCAGCGACAGCTCGGGGTTGCGCCAGACGATGATGTTCAGCGTGTCCAACGGGCCGATCAGGTATTTGTGATCAGGCGTGGCGGCTTCAGCGGGAGCGGCAGGGAATTTCGTCGAGCCGCAGGCGGCCAACAGCGTGAGCACGAGCGCCGCACCTGCAAGGTCACGAATCCGGCGCACGACACTGACGATTGCTTGGTTTGCCATGAAGTCACTCCAGTTGTCGGCGGCCCGGCCGCCCTGGGGCGTCATTGTGTCGCGCCACCGGCACAACTCAACGACCCGGACCGCTGCATCGCGAACGCAGCGGGCCGAACCGCCCCAAGTGTTGCGATCAAGCCCCAGTCTGCTTCATGCCGGCCGGCGCTTTCGTACGCAGGCCCGCAGCATACGGCCTGGATACGTGAATGAAACGTCCTCGATCAAGGGGGCAGGCGGGCGCGTTGCTTGCCGAATCGGCAACTCTCACGAGGCGTTCACGGGGCGCGCGCGACGCGCGAGCCGTCAGGCCGCCGCTGCGCCGGACAGATGGCTGGCGCGCTGACGCCTGGGATTGAACAGCCAACTGCGCAGGTGATCTCCGATGCGCTGGGTGGGCGACCCGTCGTGAACGTCGCCCGCCTCGTCGTCGGCGCGTCCGCGCTCGAGGATCTCGTGCAGCGCCCTCACGCAGGCCGCCGAGTCGCAACCGATGCGGGCGATCACGCCACCCGGGGGGCCGGGCGGTACATCACCGCTGGGGTGCAGCACGATGCTGGGGATGTCTAGCAGATCAGCCTCTTCCACCAGCTCCCAATCCGGGCCGGCGATCGTGCACGTGGCGCCACGCAGCAGACCCAGCCGCATCGGGTAGCCCGCCCCCGGCACCAGCACCACTCCCGACTTTTGCAGCAGCGACTCGGCCTTGCTGGAGCGGATGTCCGCTGCGGTGGTTTCGGAGACGATCCAGACGACCAGCGTCTCGCGCCCGAGGTCGCGTGCGACCCGGGCGATCTTGGGCAGGTCGGCCATCGCGAGCTCGGCACCGCCGGTCTGCGCGCTGACCAGCGCGTAGCCGCGCAGCGCGCGGCGCAGCTGCTCGCGCGACAGCCCCGCCCCCTTGAGCAGCTCCGACACCGGCGGCATCAGCGACGTCACCGGGCGCAGGCCCTCGCTGAGCGGATTGCCGACGCACACCATGCGATCGGCACTGATGCCCTCCTTGTACAGCGTGTAGTGCGCCTTCAAGGTGGGTGTGTACAACACGTCCGACAGCCGGTCGATCAACACCACGTTGGTGTCGCCTTGACGCGATTGCAGTTCGCGGCGCTGGCCGGCACCGAGATGGGCCAGCGGCAACCCACGCTTGTTGGCGAGCAGGCTGCTGATCAACACATCGTCGTCGCCGCCGAAGGTCAACATCGCGGTCGGCTGCAGCTCGTCGAGCACCATCTCCAGTCGCCGGGCCACGGCGGCGAAGCGTTCGCCGGCGCCACCGGCGCCGACTCGCAGGTGAATCAGCTGCGCCAGCGATTCCGACAAGCCCGGGGCCAGTGCGCCGGGGTCCGCATCGCCCGGTTCGCCGGGTGTCACCAGCACACACGGCGGCAGACCCGCTTGCGCCGCGAGTGCCTTGGCCAGCACCGCTGCCTTGAACGCGCCCAGCGGGCTGTCGACCAACAACACCAGGGGCGCCTTCAGCGTCGCCGCATCGAGCCCGTCCTTGGTGACACGAACGATCTCACGATCCTCGGGTGCTGACGAAGTTGAACGCGGGATGCCGGCCAGCACCGGCCTGGCCAATGGCTGCGGCTCGCGTGGCGCGGGCATTGGCTCTGCGGGGATCCGGGCGCCTCCAGTCTCGCGCGCGAGGTCGCCGGCCGTGGTGCGCACCAAGGCGCCGGTGATCTGCGCCGCGTCGGACAGAAAGGCGGCCAACAGCAAACGATTGCACAGCAGATTGATCCGCCGAGGTATGCCGCTGGTCCACTGGTGTATCACCTCGAACGCCGCGTCGTCGAACGACGGCTGGTCCACCCAGCCCACGTGCCGCAACCGGTGCTCGATGTAGGCTCGCGTCTCCTCCGCACCGAGCGGCCCCAGGTGGCACGACGCGATCACGCGCTGGCGCAACTGCTCCATGGCGGGCGATTCGAGTTGCTTGCGCAGCTCGGGCTGCCCGATCAGGAAGCTCTGCAGCAGCGCATGGTTGCCGAGCTGGAAGTTCGAGAGCATGCGCAGCTCTTCGATCGCCTCGCGGCCGAGGTTTTGCGCTTCGTCGACGATCAGCAGCGCGCGCCGCCCTTCGGCCGCCACCGAGGTGAGGAAGGCCTCCAGGCTGGCCAGCAATTGCGCCTTCGATCCCGCGGGCGACGCCACGCCGAACGCGGTCAGGATGGCCTGCAGCAGTTCGCCCGATTCGAGCTGGGTGTTCAGTACCTGCGCCGCGGCGACCTCGTCGCTGTTGACGCCCTCCAGCAGGGTGCGCACCAGCGTGGTCTTGCCGGCACCGATCTCGCCGGTCACCACGATGAACCCTTCACCCTGGTGAACGCCGAACTTCAAATACGACAGCGCGTTGCTGTGTCCCCGGCTGTCGAAATAGAAAGCGGGATCCGGATTGAGCTGGAAAGGTGGGGCGCTGAGGCCGAACTTCGATTCGTACATTCCAGCTCGGCGCCCTTAGCTCGACGGATGGTTGGTTGGTCGGCGTCCGCGCGGCTCGCACAACGCGGGGCCTGATGCCCGGAAGGCAACGCTGCAGCGGATCAGCACGGGGTACTCTAAGGCCGGAGACCCGAGGCCAGCAAGGACCCAGCTTGTGGGGGTAGCGGGCACGCGGGCTGCCCGCGTGGCGACGCGACTGCGGCTACTGCGCGCCTTCCCTGAACAACACCACGGTCACCGTCTCGATCAGGATCTGCAGGTCGAGCAGCAACGAGTTGTTCTTCAGGTAGTACAGGTCGAACTGATGCTTCTTGCGCGCGTCTTCGAGCGAAGCACCGTAGCTGTAACGCACCTGCGCCCATCCCGTCACGCCCGGCTTGACGCCGTGGCGCAGGTCGTAGAAGGGGATCTGGCTCTTCAGCTTGGCCACGAACTCGGGCCGCTCGGGCCGCGGCCCGACGATGCTCATCTCACCCTTCAGGACACTGATCAGTTGCGGCAGCTCGTCGATCCGCGTCTTGCGCAGGAACGCACCGACCCGCGTGACGCGAGAGTCGTTCTTGGCCGCCCAGCGCGCGACGCCGTCGCTCTCGGCATCGGTGCCCATGCTGCGGAACTTCACGCATTGGAAGGAACGGCCCCCGAGCCCGACGCGCTCCTGGCGGTAGAAGACCGGGCCACGGCTGTCGAGCTTGATCGCCAGCGCCGCCAGCAGCATCACCGGCGCTGCGATCAACAGCAGGCACGCCGACGACACCACATCGAAGGTCCGCTTGGCGAAGCGGCGTGCCGGCCCCTGCACGAAGCCTTCGCCATAAACCAGCCAGCTCGCCTTCAGGCTGTCGACCGGCACTTCGGCATGCGAGCGCTCGTAGAAGGCGGCCAAATCGAGGATCTTGATGCCGCGGGTACGGCAGGTCAGCAACTGGTCCATCGGCATCACACCGCCGCGCTGTTCGCGAACGGCGACGACGATTTCATCGATGCCGTAGGTCGACACGATGTCGGTCAGCGGCCGCGCGCGATCGAAGATGGGCGCGCCGTCGACCAAGGTCTCGTTGTCCAGTGCCGTCGGGAAGAATCCGACCACATCACGCATGTGACGGTCGTCGGCGCGCAGGTCGCTCAGGACACTCTGTGCCTCGCTGCCGGTGCCGACGATCAACACACGCGGCACGCCGGTCACGCCGCGCCAGGCCATCGCCGTGCCGCGCAGCACGAAGAAGGCGACCAGGAAGTAGCCTACCGCCATGGCCACCAGTGGGCCGGGGTGCGGGTGCAGCTGGAGCTGCTTGAGTGCCAGGTACGTGCCATAGCCCGCGAGCACCACCACCGCGCTGACACGCAACGTCAACGGCATCAGCGCCAGCCGGTGCCGATAGACGCCGACGAACGACTGGAACAGAGCCATCACGACCGCGAAGCCCAGCGCGATGGCCAGCTCGCGCGTGTCGCTCACCACATTGGTGAAGCCGCCCGAGAACATGCCCAGCGTCAGCGCCGCCGCGAGCAACGCGGCAAAGCCCACGATGCCATCGAGCAAGGCTTCGTAGACCGCTGCGGAGGATGCTCTGCTCGGGAAAACCCGGAACATGGAATGGAGGCCTGCTCGGTGGGGTGGTGCCGGCGCGTGAACCTCTTCGCGCTGGCCGCTGGAATTTGCAGGGCCGATTCTCTGGAGCGTGCGATTTGCAACAATCCTCCAGAACGGGGGGTTTCAGGGACACCCCCCTGAATCCGGGGGCGGCCGCACCGGCTGTCACACGAGCGGCACAAGAGGGACCGCTGCCCCGCAGCGCCGTCGCCGGCACGCCGATTGCGCGACGCTAGCAGCGCAATCCGACGTGCAAGGCCACGACGCCGGCGCTCAGGTTGTGCACGTCGACGTGGCCGAAGCCGGCTTCCTTCATCATGGCCTTCAGCTCCGCCTGCGAGGGATGCACGCGGATCGATTCCGCGAGGTAGCGATAGCTGTCGCCGTCGCCCGCCACCCAGCGCCCCAGCCGCGGCAACACCTGGAACGAGTACCAGTCGTACGGCTTGCGCAGTGGCTCGGCGACCTTGGAGAACTCCAGCACCACCAGCTTGCCGCCCGGCTTGAGCACGCGCGCCATTTCGCGCAGCGCCCGCTCCTTGTGGGTCATGTTGCGCAGGCCGAACGCCACGCATACCAGATCGAAGCTTGCCGAGGCGAACGGCAACGCCTCCGCATCACACAGCGCGCTGGGCAGGTTCAGCCCTGCATCGAGCAGGCGATCGCGGCCGGCGGCCAGCATCGCCTCGTTGATGTCGGTGTGCACCACGCAGCCGCGCGGTCCCACGCGCCGCGCCAGCGCGCGGGTGAGGTCGCCCGTTCCGGCGGCGACGTCGAGCACACGATCGCCCGGCCTGGGCGCGGCCACGGCCACAGCGTAGGCCTTCCAGGCCCGATGCAGGCCGAGCGACATCAGGTCGTTCATCAGGTCGTACTTGCCGGCCACCGAATCGAAGACCTCGCGCACGCGACTGGTCTTGTCGCGCTCGTCGACCTGCCGATAACCGAAGTGCGTCTGCGTCATGGCAACGCGCGCTCAGTGCGAATGGCCGCAGGCGGTGCCGCCGGCGGCGGCCATGGGCGCATCGCGATCGACGCCGGCTTCGTGCAGGCGCGCGAGGTACCGGTCCCAGAACTCCTGCTGGCGGCTGCCCAGCTCGTACAGATAGCTCCAGCTGAAGATGCCCGAGGTGTGGCCGTCGGAGAACGTGGGCTGGATGGCGTAGTGGCCCACGACCGCGAGGTCGCTGATCTGCACCTCGCGCTTGCCCGACTGCAGCACCTCTTGCCCAGGCCCGTGCCCCTGCACCTCGGCCGACGGCGAATACACGCGCAGCAGTTCGAACGGCAGCCGGAAGCTGCGCCCATCGGAGAAGCCCACCTCGAGCACACGCGAGCCTTGGTGCAGCGTGACGGACTGGGGTGTGGGTGATGGCTGCGGCATATCGGTTCGAATGCAATCGGGCGCTGGATCGCCTGGTCGAATCAGTGTAGCTCCGAGGCCGCGTCCACTTCGCGCCTCGTGGAATACGCACGCCTCGATGCACCGCGACCGCCCCGATCCCCCTGCAGCCGGGCGTTGCCGGCCTGCCGTTGCCATGTGCCCGCAAGCGGCGAGCAATTGTTCGCAGCGCACCTGCAGCACCCCGCGCTATGGTGGCGTGACGCGATCAACGAGGGGGTCGCATCTTGCCGATTCAGGGAGCCCGCATGTCTACGCTGTCGTTGTCGTCCGCGCTGTTTGTTGTCGCCGCCACCGCGGGCGGAGCTGCCGTCGCCTGGCTGGGCACCTCGCTGCACTACCGCGGCAAGGTGTCCGAAACGCGCGCCCAGCTGGAACAGGCCGATCGCGCCAAGCAAAAGGCCCAGGAACTGGCCGTGCAATCGCGCCAGCAGGTCGAGACGCTGCAGCAGGCACTGTCAGAGGCCAAGCGCGACGGCGTGATTCAGAACGCCGCATCGTCGGCCCGGGCCGAGGCTGCCGCGGCCCAGGCAGCCAAAGCCGCCCGGGAGAAGGCTCGCGTCGACTTGATGGCGCAGCTCGAAGCCGCCGATGCCGACGAACGGCCGCACGGGTTTGCCGACACCCAACCCCTGCGGCAGCGGTGAGCACCGTCCCGGCGGGTCAGACCAGCACGCGCTCGATGCCGCCGGCGTTGGCGCGGGCGACGTAGTCTTCCATCCAGCTCTCGCCCAAGAGGCGGCGCGCCATCTCGACCACGATGTAGTCGGCCTCCAGCAGGCCGCTTTGCAGGTCGTCCTGGTAGCGCGAGAGCCCTTGCAGGCAACTCGGGCATGAGGTCAACACCTTCAGATTGCCCACCGCGCCACGCTCGCGCAGCGCCGCCTCGCCGCGGCGCAACTCCTCTTCCTTGCGAAAGCGCACCTGCGTCGCGATGTCGGGCCGGCTGACGCCGAAGGTGCCGCTCTCGCCGCAACAGCGCTCGCTCTGGATCACCGCGTCTCCCACCAGCGCCTTGACCGTGAGCATCGGGTCGCGTTGCTTCATCGGGCTGTGGCAGGGGTCGTGGTAGAGGTAGGCACCGCCGTCGGCCAACGTGATCCCCTTTTCCAGCAAGTACTCATGGATGTCGACGATGCGGCTGCCGGGAAAGATCTCGTCGAATTTGTAGCCTTGCAACTGGTCGAAGCAGGTGCCGCAGCTCACGACGACGGTCTTGATGTCGAGGTAGTTCAACGTGTTGGCCACACGATGGAACAGCACGCGGTTGTCGGTGATGGTCTTGTCGGCACGATCGAACTGTCCGGCGCCGCGCTGCGGGTAGCCGCAGCACAGGTAGCCCGGCGGCAGTACCGTCTGCACGCCGGCGCGCCACAGCATCGCCTGGGTCGCCAGCCCCACCTGGGAAAACAAGCGCTCCGAGCCGCAGCCCGGGAAATAGAACACCGCCTCGCTGTCGGCCGTGGTCGCGGCCGGGTCCCGGAGGATCGGCACGTAGTGCTTGTCTTCGATGTCGAGCAGCGCCCGCGCGCTGCGCTTGGGCAGGCCGCCGGGCAGCTTCTTGTTGACGAAGTGCACCACCTGTTCGCGCAACGGTGCCGTGCCCACCGTCGCCGGCGGCTGGTTGGTCTGGCGCCTGCCGGCCAGGCGCAACACGTGGGCGGCCGCACGCTGGGCCTTGAAGCCGAGGTTGACCATCAGCCGGCGCGCCAGGCGGATGGTCTCCGGGTTGGTCGCATTGAGCATGAACATCGCGGCCGCCTGGCCGGGCCGGAAGCTCTTGCGGCCCATCTTGCGCAGCAGATTGCGCATGTGCATCGAGACGTCGCCGAAGTCGATCTTCACCGGGCACGGGCTCGCGCACTTGTGGCACACCGTGCAGTGATCGCCGACGTCCTCGAACTCCTCCCAATGCCGCAGCGAGATGCCGCGCCGCGTCTGCTCCTCGTACAGAAAGGCCTCGATCAGCAGCGACGTGGCCAGGATTTTGTTGCGCGGGCTGTACAGCAGGTTGGCGCGCGGCACGTGAGTGGCGCACACCGGCTTGCACTTGCCGCAGCGCAGGCAGTCCTTGATCGAGTCGCTGATGGCGCCGATGTCGCTCTGCTGCATGATCAGCGACTCGTGGCCCATCAGCCCGAAGCTGGGCGTGTAGGCATGCGCCAAGTCGGCCGCGCGCACGTCGTCGCCCAATGACGTGAGCGATGCGCCGCGCAGCAGCTTGCCCTTGTTGAAGCGCCCTTCGGGGTCGACGCGCGCCTTGTAGTCGGCAAAGTCGCGCAACTCCTCGTCGGTGAGGAATTCGAGCTTGGTGATGCCGATGCCGTGCTCGCCCGAAATCACACCGCCCAGGCTGCGTGCCAGCGCCATCACCCGCGCCACCACCGCGTGCGCGCTCTGCAGCATCGCGTAGTCGTCGCTGTTGACGGGGATGTTGGTGTGCACGTTGCCGTCGCCGGCGTGCATGTGCAGAGCCACCCACAGGCGCCCGTGCAGCACCTCGCGGTGGATACGTTGACACTCGGCCACGATCGGCGCGAAGGCGCCGCCGGCAAACAGCTCGCGCAGCGGCTGCAGCACCTGCAGCTTCCAGGAGGCTCGCAACGAGTGATCCTGCAGCTGCTCGAACACGTTGCGTTGGCCGGCCGGTGGCTCGCGGTCCAGCGCGTCGAGCCAGCCTCGCCACAACGCGCGCACCTCGCGCAGCAACTGCAGCGCCTGCTGCACCCGATCATCGAGCAGCTCGGCGCTCGGAATCTCGCGCGCATCGTCGCTGCGGCCCAGCGGCAGCGAACCGGCGGCGAACCAGTGCTCCAGGCGATCGAGCAGCTCGAGCTTGTTGCGCAGGCTCAGTTCGACGTTGATGCGCTCGATGCCGAGCGTGTACTCGCCCATGCGATCGAGCGGGATCACCACGTCTTCGTTGATCTTGAACGCGTTGGTGTGGCGCGCGATCGCCGCCGTGCGCTTGCGATCGAGCCAGAACCTGCGCCGCGCATCGGCGCCCACCGCGATGAAGCCTTCGCCCGAGCGGCTGTTGGCGATGCGCACCACCTCGCTGGCAGCACGCGCCACCGCCGCCTCGTCGTCGCCGACGAGGTCGCCGATCAACACCATCTTGGGCAGCGCGCCGCCGCGGCCGCCGCGCTTGCTCTTGGTGCTGTAGTCCACCGCCTTCAGGTAACGGTCGTCGAGGTGCTCGAGCCCCGCCAAGATGGCCCCGCCGGCGCGCTGCTGCGCGAACATGAAGTCCTTGATCTCGACGATCGACGGCACCGCCTCGCGCGGGTTGCCGAAGAACTCCAGGCACACCGTGCGCACGTGCGGCGGCAAACGGTGCAGCACCCAGCGCGCCGAGGTGATCAGGCCGTCGCAGCCTTCTTTTTGCACGCCGGGCAGGCCGGCCAGGAACTTGTCAGTGACGTCCTTGCCGAGGCCTTCCTTGCGAAAGCGTGCGCCCGGAATCTTCAGGTGCTCACGCCGCTCGACCTCGCGCCCTGCCGCGTCGAGCCAGCGCAGCTCGAAGGTCGCGGCCTCGACGTCGTGGATCTTGCCCAGGTTGTGGTCCAGCCGCTCGACCTCGAGCCAGCGCCCCTGCGGCGTGACCATGCGCCAGCTCGCCAGGTTGTCGAGCGCGGTGCCCCACAGCACGGCCTTCTTGCCGCCGGCATTCATCGCGATGTTGCCGCCGATGCAGCTCGCCTCGGCCGACGTGGGGTCGACTGCGAACACATAACCGGCGGCGTCGGCAGCGTCGGCCACACGCTGCGTCACCACGCCGGCTTCGGTGCGGATGGTCGGCACCGGCCGCGCAACCCCCGGCAGCGTGACCAGTTCCACCGCGCCCATGGTTTCGAGCTTCTCGGTGTTGATGACCGCGCTCTTCCACGTCAGCGGGATCGCGCCGCCGGTGTAGCCGGTGCCGCCACCGCGCGGCACGATGGTCAGGCCCAACTCGATGCAGCCACCCACCAGCGCGGCCATCTCCTGCTCGCTGTCGGGGGTCAGCACGACGAACGGGTACTCGACCCGCCAGTCGGTGGCGTCGGTCACGTGCGATACCCGCGACAACCCGTCGAACTTGATGTTCTGCTTGTCGGTGTGGCGCGCCAGCACGCGGCGCGTGCGCTGGCGCAAGTCCCATACCGTCGAAAAGTGGCCGGCGAAGCTGCGCACCGCCTGTTGCGCCAAGGCCAGCAATTCACCCACTGCCGCGTCGCGCTCGGAGTCGTCACCGGGGGTGCGCCGCTTCTCGATCTCGGTCAACCGGTGCGACAGCGCATCGATCAGCGCA
Organism: Burkholderiaceae bacterium; assembly: GCA_036520715.1. Classification (GTDB taxonomy): domain Bacteria; phylum Pseudomonadota; class Gammaproteobacteria; order Burkholderiales; family Burkholderiaceae_C; genus JAEUPI01. Next base: position 14,712 of record DATDJF010000335.1, read on the forward strand.
CGCCGCCGCTTGGGGTTGTCGAGCAGGTCATCTTCGAGATAGGGGTTGCGCTGCACGACCCAGATGTCGCCCAGCACCTCGTACAGCATGCGCGCCGAGCGGCCGGTGCGGCGTTCGCCGCGCAGCCGCGACAACACCTCCCACGCGCGCTCGCCGAGCAGCCGGATCACGATCTCGCGATCGGCGTACGAGGTGTAGTTGTACGGAATCTCGCGCAGGCGCGGCGCATCACCATCCGCGCGATGGTCGGCTTGCGCCAACGGCGGCAGCGCTTGTGGTGCGTTCATGGAGCGTTCAGGAGCCTCATCTCGCGATCAGACCCATTGCGACGCCCGTCGCGGCCCATCGGGAAGCGATGTTACCGCAGCGCAACAACGTTGCCGCCTGCACTCCTGCGGCGAGCGCCCGCGCGGCGGGTAATCCCCCTTGCCGCTGGCGCGCCATCCGTGACAGAAACGGCGCTGTCATCAAGCTGCCCGATCATGGTCGGCTTTGTCAATTTGCTTCGCACGGAGTGTTCATGAATCGCAGATCGATCGTTCTGAGTTCGGCCATCGCGGCCACGTTGGCTGCAGCAGGCCCCGCACACGCGCAGGTCGAGGTGCAGTGGTGGCACTCGATGGGTGGTGCGCTCGGCGAGTGGGTCAACGACCTCGCCAAGGACTTCAACGCCAGCCAGAAGGACTACAAGATCGTGCCCACCTTCAAGGGCAGCTACGACGAGTCGATGACCGCCGCGATCGCGGCGTTTCGCGCCGGCAATGCGCCGCACGTGCTGCAGGTGTTCGAGGTCGGCACCGCGACGATGATGGCCAGCAAGGGCGCCATCGTGCCGGTGGCGCAGATCATGAAAGACGCGGGCCAGAAGTTCGACCCGGCGATCTACGTGCCGGCGGTGGCGGGTTACTACACCGCGCCCAACGGCCAGATGCTGAGCTTCCCGTTCAACAGCTCGACCACCGTCTTCCACTACAACAAGGACGCTTTCAAAGCCGCGGGCCTCGACCCCGAGAGCCCGCCCAAGACCTGGCCCGAAGTGGCGCTGGCCGCGGCCAAGCTCAAGGCCAGTGGCCACAAGTGCCCCTTCACCACCAGCTGGATCAGCTGGACGCAGCTCGAAAGCTTCTCGGCCTGGCACAACGTGGAGTTTTCGACCAAACGCAACGGCTTTGGCGGCCTCGACACGCGCCTGGCCTTCAACACGCCGCTGCACGTGCGCCACGTCGAGAACCTGGCCAACATGAGCAAACAAGGCCTGTTCATCTACAAGGGGCGCGGCAACGCGGCCGACTCGACCTTCGTGTCGGGCGAATGCGCGATGGTCACCGGCTCGTCGGCGCTGTACGGCAACATCAAGCGCAACGCCAAGTTCGCCTCGGGCATTTCCACCCTGCCCTACTACCCGGACGTGCCCGGTTCGCCGCAGAACACCGTGATCGGCGGCGCCAGCCTGTGGGTGATGGCCGGCAAGAAGCCGGCCGAATACAAGGGCGTCGCGATGTTCTTCGCGCACCTGTCCAAGGCCGACGAGGCCGCCAAGAGCCATCAGCGCACGGGCTACCTGCCGGTGACGATTCCGTCGTACGAATTGACCGAGAAGTCCGGCTTCTACAAACAGAACCCCGGCACCGACGTCTCGGTGACGCAGATGATCCGCAAGACCACCGACAAGTCGCGCGGCGTGAGGCTGGGCAACTTCGTGCAGATCCGCACCATCATCGACGAAGAGATGGAAAACGTGTGGAGCGGCAAGAAGGCTGCCAAGGAAGGACTCGACGCGGCCGTGCAACGCGGCAACGAGCAACTGGAGCGTTTCGAAAAAGCGAACAAGAGCTGATCGATCTTGGCCGTCGAAAAGCGCGTCCTCTTCAAGAGCTGGTGGCTGCCTTGGGTGCTGATTGCGCCCCAGATGGCCATCATCACGATCTTCTTCTTCTGGCCTGCCGCGCAGGCGGTGTACCAGAGCGTGCTGACCCAGGATGCGTTCGGCACGTCCACCCAGTTCGTCGGCGCCGAGAATTTCAAGCGCCTGTGGAACGACAGCACGTATCTGGCGTCGTTCTGGACCACCGCGGTGTTCTCGGTGCTGGTAGCGGTGATCGGCCTGTCGGTCGCGTTGCTGCTGGCGGTGATGGCCGACCGCGTGGTGCGTGGCGCCACGATCTACAAGACGCTGCTGATCTGGCCCTACGCGGTGGCGCCCGCCGTCGCGGGCGTGCTGTGGCTGTTCATGTTCGCGCCGTCGGTGGGCATCGTCAGCTACGCGTTGCGTGCGCTCGGCTTCGACTGGAACCACCTGCTCAACGGCACCCACGCGATGGCGCTGATCGTGCTGGCCGCCGTGTGGAAGCAGATCTCCTACAACTTCCTGTTCTTCCTCGCGGGGTTGCAGTCGATCCCCAAGAGCCTGATCGAAGCGGCGGCGATCGACGGTGCGCGGCCCTGGCGGCGCTTCTGGACGATCGTGTTCCCGCTGCTGTCGCCGACCACCTTCTTCCTGCTCGTCATCAACATCGTCTACGCCTTCTTCGAGACTTTCGCGATCGTCGACACCGCCACCAACGGCGGCCCCGGCAAGGACACCGCGATCCTGGTCTACAAGGTCTACTACGACGGCTTCAAGGCGCTCGACCTCGGTGGCTCGGCGGCGCAGTCGGTGGTGCTGATGATCATCGTCATCGCACTCACGGTCGTGCAGTTTCGCTACGTCGAGAAGAAGGTGCAGTACTGACATGGTGGAGCGCGACAAGGTCGGACGCGCGATCTCGCACCTGGTGCTGATCCTGGGCGTGGTCATCGTGGCCTTTCCGGTCTACGTGACCCTGATCGCCTCCACGCAGACCTCGCAGCAGATCGTGCAGCAGGTGCCGATGTCGATGGCGCCCGGCGGCCACATGCTCGAGACCTACCGCATCGCGCTGTTCGGCGGCGAGACGAGCTACGGCAGCAAGGTCGCCCCGGTTGCGCCGATGTTGTGGGTGAGCTTCGTCTCGGCAATGGTGATCGCGCTGGGCAAGATCGCGATCTCGCTGCTGTCGGCCTTCGCCTTCGTCTATTTCCGTTTTCCCGGCAGGGGCCTGTGCTTCTGGATGGTGTTCGTGACGCTGATGCTGCCGGTGGAGGTGCGCATCTTTCCGACCTATCAGGTCGTCTCCGACCTGAGAATGCTCAACACCTACGCCGGCCTCACCGTGCCGCTGATCGCATCGGCGACCGCGACCTTCCTGTTCCGCCAGTTCTTCCTCACCGTGCCCGACGAACTGGTCGAGGCTTCGCGCATCGACGGCGCCGGGCCGATGCGATTCTTCAAGGACGTGCTGGTGCCGCTGTCGATGACCAGCGTGGCGGCGCTGTTCGTGATCCAGTTCATCTACGGCTGGAACCAGTACCTGTGGCCGCTG
>DATDJF010000336.1:0-3531 GCA_036520715.1 Burkholderiaceae bacterium
TGGCGCGCAGCAGCGCGGCGGCCTCGGCCGCGGCCGCTGTGCAGGAAGCGCAATTGCGCGTCGCCGCGATGGCCGCCAGCGCGGCCATCGCCGAGCAGGCGGCCAGTGTTGCCTTGGCCAACGCGGCGGCCGCGGCGCAGCGCATGCGCGCGCTCGAGCAGGGGCTCGAAAAATTGCGCGTCGACGCCGAGCGCGACCGCGAGCAGACCGCTGCCTTGCGACTGAAACTGGCGCAAGCCGAGAACAGCGGCAAGCTCACGCCGTGGCTGGCTGGCGGGATGGCGCTGCTGGCCGCGCTCGCCGTCTGGCTGTGGCTGCGCATGCGGCAGCTGCAGCGCGAGCGGCAGGCGGCGTGGTGGGCCGCCACCAAGGGTGCGGCGGCGGGCAGGGCGCCGCTGAACCCGCCGACGCTGCATCCGATGACGTTGCCGCCGCAAGTCGCGCCGCCGCCATTGGTCAAGCCCGAGGCCACGGTCACCGTCAAAGCGGCTGCCGCGCCGCTGAAGCCGGCGTTCCGCGATTCGTTGTTCGCCTCGCAGCAGGAACCGCGGGACGTCTCGATCGAAGAACTGATCGACCTCGAGCAGCAGGCCGAGTTTTTCGTCGTGCTCGGCCAGGACGACGCGGCGATCGATCTGCTGATGGGCCATATCCGCAGCAGCGGCGGCACCAGTCCGCTGCCGTACCTGAAGCTGCTGGAGATCTACCGCCGGCTGGGCGATCGCGAGTCGTACGAGCGCACGCGCGAGCGCTTCAACCATCGCTTCAACGCGTACGCGCCCGACTGGGATTCCGACCTGCAGCACGGCCGCTCGCTCGACGAGTACCGCGGCATCGTGCAACGCCTGCAGGCGACCTGGTCGAGTCCGCTGGACACGATGGCCGAGCTCGAGGCCTTGATGTTCCGCCGCGACGGCGGCGAGTTGTTCGAGTTGCCCGCGTATCGCGAGGTGCTGTTCCTCTATTCGATGGCGCGCGACCTGCTCGACCATGAAGGTGGACCGCCCACGGCCATCGACGTGCTGCTGCCGCTCGACAAGGGCCAGGAGTTCGAGCCGACCACGGCGCGGCCGCACCTGTTCACCACGCCCACCGGCCTGGCCGAGCTGGGCCGTGCCAGCGAGCCGCCGATCGAGCTGCTGCATTCATCGCGCGCGCGCGCCTCGAGCGCCGGCCCGACGAGCGTCTACGGCACGATCGACGTCGACCTCACCAAGCCGCTGCCGATGCACGACGACACGCAGGTCTTGCGCCGCGAGGACAGCCCCGAGCACCGCAACCCCGACCAGCACAGCGACTTCGCCGACCTGCCGCCGCCGAAGCCGAAGTCCTGATGCGCGAGCGCGCCGCCCGCGCCTACAGCCGGGCCAGCCGCTCGAGGGCGCTGTGCAGCGTCTCGTCGCGCTTGGCAAAACAAAAGCGCGCCAGCCGCTGATTGCGGCCGTCTTCGTAGAAGGCCGACAACGGGATCGCCGCCACGCCGATGTCGCTGGTCAGCCAGCGGCAGAAGTCTTCCTCGCTGCGCTCGCTGATCGACGAATAGTCGACGCATTGAAAGTAGCTGCCTTCGCTGGGCAGCAGCCGCAGGCGGGTGCGGGCGAGGCCGGCACGAAAGAGGTCGCGCTTGCGTTGATAGAACGCGCCCAGCTCCATGTACGGCCGCGCATCGTCCATGTAGCGCGCCAGGCCGTGCTGCACCGGCGTGTTGACGGTGAACACGTTGAACTGGTGGACCTTGCGGAACTCGGCGGTCAAGGCGCGCGGCGCGGCCACGGTGCCGACCTTCCAGCCCGTCACGTGATAGGTCTTGCCGAAGCTCGACACCACGAAGGCGCGCGCGGCCAGCTCGGGCAGGCTCGACGCGCTGGCGTGGGCCGCGCCGTCGAACACCATGTGCTCGTACACCTCGTCGGCGATCAGCAGCACGTCGGTCGGGCGCAGCAACTCGGCCAGCCGCTCGAGATCGCTGCGCGACCACACGGTGGCGCTCGGGTTGTGCGGCGTGTTGACGAGGATCGCGCGCGTGCGCGGCGTGATGGCCGCGGCGATGGCGGCGAAGTCGGGCCTGAAGGTGCCGGCGCTGAGGGCCACCCGCACCGCGCGGCCGCCCGCCAGCTCGATGTTGGGCACGTAGCTGTCGTAGCAGGGATCGAGCACGATCACTTCGTCGCCCGGGTGCACGACGGCCAGGATGGCGGTCAGGATGGCCTGCGTGGCGCCGGCGGTGATGGTGATCTCGTCGCCCGGGTCGTAGCGGTGGCCGTAGAGGCGCTCGATCTTGCGTGCCACCGCCTCGCGCAGCACCGGCACGCCGGCCATCGGCGGGTACTGGTTCAGCCCCGAGCGCATGGCCTGGTTCACGGCGTCCAGCAGGGCCGGGTCGCAATCGAAATCCGGGAACCCCTGGCCGAGGTTGACCGCGCCGTGCTGCGTGGCCAGCGCCGACATCACCGTGAAGATGGTGGTGCCGACCTGCGGCAGGCGGCTGGTGACTGGAGGGGTGCGCGCGGTGACGGCGTTCATCGGCAAGAAGGTCGGTGGTCGAGGCTACATATCGTAGTCGGCCCCGTCGCCGCTCATCGCCCGCTGGATCAGCGCGCGCGTCAGGCGATCCGACAGCAGCTCGGCGAAGCTCAGCACGAACTGGCGCAGGTAGGCGCCGCGCTTGAACGCCACGCGGGTGAGGTTGCTGCCGAACAGGTGGCCCACCGGGCGCGACGCCAGGTCGCCTCCGGGCGGGTCCTGCCGCACGGCCATTTCGGCGACGATGCCGATGCCCATGCCCAGCCGCACGTAGGTCTTGATGACGTCGGAGTCGATCGCCTCCAGCGCCACCATCGGCTTGAGGTGCGCGCGCGCGAAGGCGGCGTCGATGCGCGTGCGGCCGGTGAAGGTGGGGTGGTAGGTGATCAGCGGTTCGGCCGCCAGCTGCTCGAGCGTCGGTCGCTCCACGGTGGCAAGCGGGTGCTGGGCCGGCACCACGATCACGTGCTGCCACTCGTAGCACGGCAGCGACACCAGGCCCTCGGCATCGCCCAGCGATTCGGTGGCCAGGCCGATCTCCGCGCTGTCGTCTTGCAGCATGCGCGTCACCTGGGCCGGCGTGCCCTGGTGCAGCACCACCTGCACCTTGGGGTAGCGCTTGCGCAGCGCCGCCACCGGCTCGGGCAGGAAGTAGCGTGCCTGCGTGTGCGTGGTGGCGATCGACAGCGTGCCGGCGTCCTGCTTGGAATACTCCTCGCCGATGCGCTTGAGGTTGGCGACCTCGCGCATGATGACCTCCACCGACTTCAGCACCAGCTGCCCCGGCTCGGTGATGCGGCGCAGCCGCTTGCCGTGGCGCGCGAAGATCTCGACACCGAGTTCCTCCTCGAGTTCGATGATCGCCTTGCTGATGCCCGGTTGCGAGGTGTGCAGCGCCTTCGCGGTTTCGGTGAGGTTGAGGTTGCGGCGCGCGGCCTCTTGGACGAAACGGAACTGGTGCAGGTTCATGGCGCGTCGGGGGGTCCGATCGGGGTCGTGGTCTCGTCT
>DATDJF010000337.1:0-15027 GCA_036520715.1 Burkholderiaceae bacterium
AGGCCGGCGGCCGACGCGGCATCGAGGATGCTCGGCTGGTCCTTGCGGAACTCGATCTCGCGGCGCAGGCCGTCGCGGATGATCGTGACCTTGGCGATCTCGGCGTCACCGGGGGCGGCCTGATGGATCACCGCGCCCACCGCCTGCGCGGCCTGCGGTGCGATGCCGAAGCGCTCGATGTGGATGCGGTCTTCGCTCACGCCGGCGGCCAGCAGCGCGGCCTCGGCCTCGTCGTTCATCTGGTACGGGCCGCAGACGAAGGCGTGGCTGACCTGCTTTGCCGGCACCAACAGGCGCAGGAACTCGCCGATCTTGTCGCGATTCATCACGCCGCTGTTGATCGGCGCGTCGGTGTGCTCGTCGGAAAACACGTGGTGCAGCACCAGCCGCGTCAGGTACTTGTTTTTCAGGTCCTCGATCTCTTCCTTGAACATCGTGCTCTTGAGCGCGCGGTTGCCGTAGATCAGCGTGAAGCGCGCGTGCGGCTCGCGGCCGAGCACGGTTTTCATGATCGACAGGATCGGCGTGATGCCGCTGCCGCCGGCGATGCCGAGATACTGTCGGCGCGCGTCGCGGTCGATCGGCACGAAGAAGCGGCCCTGCGGCGCCATCACGTGGATGGTGTCTCCGTGCTTGAGGTGCTCGTTGATCCAGTTGGAGAACACGCCGCCGTTGACCTTGCGCACGCCGACGCGCAACTCGCCGTCGTCGACGCCGGCGCAGATGGAGTACGAACGACGCAGGTCCTGGCCATCGACCTCGCGCCGCAGCGTGAGGTACTGGCCTTGCGTGAAGCCGAACACGTCGCGCAGCTTCTCGGGCACCTCGAAGGTGACGATCACCGCCTCGGCCGTGTCGGGCTCGATGCGGCGCACGCGCAGCGGGTGAAAGAGCGGGGTCGTGCTCACAGCGGCTTGAAATACTCGAACGGTTCGCGGCAGGCCACGCAGCGATACAGCGACTTGCACGCGGTGGAGCCGAATGCGGACAAGCGCTCGGTGTGGTTGCTGCCGCAGCGCGGGCACTCGATGGCCTGGCGCGGCACCAGGCGGATCGGTCGCTCCTGGTTCACCGCCGCATTCCCGCTCGGCGGCGCGATCCCGTACTCGCGCAGCTTGCGGCGGCCGGCGTCGCTGATCCAGTCGGTGGTCCAGGCCGGCGCGCGCTGCAACGTCACGCGCGTGGGGCCGAGGCCGGCGTCGTTGACGGCATCGATCACGCTGCGCTCGATCACTTCGGTGGCCGGGCAGCCCGAGTAGGTGGGCGTGAGCACGACCTCGAGGTCTTCGTCGTGCGAAATCACGCCGCGCACGATGCCCAGGTCGCACACCGAAAGCGCAGGCACTTCGGGGTCGAGCACCCCTTGCAGCACCTGCCACGCACGCACCACACGCTGCTCCTGCGCCGTGGCGCGCATCACCGTGCTCACCATCATCACCAGGCACCCCCGGGATAGGCACGCTGCAGGTACTGCATGTCGGAGAGGATGTAGCCCATGTGCTCGGTGTGCACGCCGGTCTTGCCGGTGCTGCGAAACGCCGAGTCGGCCGGCATCGGCAGCCTGGCCTCGTCGAGCAGCTCGCGCATCTCGGCGAGCCACGGCTCGCGCAGCGCATCCCAGCGCGGGCCGAGGCCGTTGGCAGCGGCCCACGAGTCGACCTCGTCGGACTCGAACAACTCGGCGCCGTAGCGCCACAGCGCGTCGAGCGCGGCGCGCATGCGGCGCGCGGATTCTTCGGTGCCGTCGCCCAGGCGCACCACCCAGTCGGCCGAGTGCTGCTGGTGGTAGCGGGCTTCCTTCACGGCCTTGCCGGCGATCGCGGCGAGCTCGGAATCGCTCGACTCGCGCAGCCGCTCCCACATCAGGCGGAACCAGGTGGCCATCATCGCGTTGCGCAGCACGGTGAAGGCAAAGTCACCAGGCCGCCCCGGCCCGTTGGGCAGCTCGACGATCGTGGCGTTGCGGTAGTCGCGCTCTTCGCGCAGGAACGCGAGCTGGTCTTCGTGCAGGCCCTGGCCGCCGAGCTGGCCGGCGCGCGTGAGCAGCGCCCGCGCCTGGCCGATGAGGTCGAGTGCGATGTTGGCCAGCGCGATGTCTTCTTCGAGCACCGGCGCGTGGCCGCACCACTCGCCCAGGCGCTGGCCGAGGATCAATGCAGTGTCGGCCAGGCGCAGCAGGTACTGCACGCTCGGTGCTTGTTCGACTTGGATGGACGGTGTGGACATCTCGTTCACTCACATGTGGTCGACTTCGGACGGCAGCTTGTAGAAGGTGGGGTGCCGGTAGACCTTGTCTTCCATCGGGTCGAAGTACATGTCCTTGTCGGCCGGGTCGCTGGCGACGATCTGGTCGCTGCGCACCACCCACACGCTGCAGCCTTCGAGCCGGCGCGTGTAGACGTCGCGCGCGAGCTGGATCGCCATCTGCGGATCGGCCGCGTGCAGGCTGCCGCAGTGCTTGTGGTCGAGGCCTGCCTTGCTGCGCACGAACACTTCCCACAGCGGCCATTCGTCCATCGAGCTCTGGTTGGCGGCGGACTGCTTGGTCTGGCTCATTGGACCCCCTTGGCGCTTCGCGCCGTCCCCCCGAGGGGAAATTCGCCCTTCGGGCGGCCGTGCGGGCTCATGCGGCCTCCTGTTTGGTGGCTTGTTTGCGGGCATACGCGAGCGCCGCGTCGCGCACCCACGCGCCGTCGTCCCACGCCTTCTGACGCTGCGCCAGGCGCTCGCGGTTGCACGGGCCGTCGCCGGCGATGACGCGCTTGAACTCGTTCCAGTCGATGGCGCCGAAGTCGTGGGCGCCGCGTGCCTCGTTCCACTTCAAGTCGGGGTCGGGCAGCGTGACGCCGAGAATCCGAGCCTGGTCGACGCTGGCATCGACGAAGCGCTGGCGCAGCGTGTCGTTGCTGACGCGCTTGATGCCCCAGCGCATGCCTTGCGCGGAGTTCGGCGATTGATCGTCCGGCGGGCCGAACATCATGATCGACGGCCACCACCAGCGGTTGACGGCGTCCTGCACCATCGCCTTCTGCGCGTCGGTGCCCTTTTGCATCATGGTCAGCAGCGCGTCGAAGCCCTGGCGCTGGTGAAAGCTCTCTTCGCGGCAGATGCGGATCATCGCGCGCGCATACGGCGCGTAGCTGCAGCGGCAGATCGGCACCTGGTTCATGATCGCCGCGCCGTCGACCAGCCAGCCGATGGTGCCGATGTCGGCCCAGGTCAGCGTCGGGTAGTTGAAGATCGAGCTGTACTTGGCCTTGCCCGAGTGCAGCGCGTCGACCATCTGGTCGCGGCTGGTGCCCAGCGTCTCGGCCGCCGCGTACAGGTAAAGGCCGTGGCCGCCTTCGTCCTGCACCTTGGCCAGCAGGATCGCCTTGCGCTTGAGCGAGGGCGCGCGCGTGATCCAGTTGCCCTCGGGCAGCATGCCGACGATCTCGCTGTGCGCGTGCTGGCTGATCTGGCGCAGCAGCGTCTTGCGGTAGTGATCGGGCATCCAGTCCTTGGCCTCGATGAAGTCACCGGCGTCGATCTTGGCGTCGAAGCGCCGCTCGAGCTCGACCTCCTCGACCGAGCGAACCGTCTTGCGCTCGCGCTCTTCCTTCGGTTGGCTGTCCATCGCCTGCGTGTACATGCGTGCTCCTACTTGGGTCTCTTGTCGATCACACGCCGGGCCTTGCCGACCAGCGTGCGTTCGATCGATTCGGGCGCGCCCACGCTCACCGTGGTGCTGACGCCGATCATCGTCTTGATGCGCTGCTGCAAGCCGCTGGCGATGGCGGCGCGGTCCGCGCTCGCGCGGTCTTGCAGCAGCTCGCACAGCACCTGCATCTCGTCGAGGTTGCCGTCGCGGGTGACCACCAGCTGATACTGCCCCGACAGCGAGCCGTGCTGCAGGATCAGCTCTTCGATCTGCGTGGGGAACACGTTGACGCCGCGGATGATCAGCATGTCGTCCGAGCGGCCGACGATCTTGCCCATGCGGCGCATGCTTCGCGCGGTGGGCGGCAGCAGGCGCGTCAGGTCGCGCGTGCGGTAGCGGATCACCGGCAGCGCTTCTTTGGTGAGCGTGGTGAAGACGAGCTCGCCTTCCTCGCCGTCGGGCAGCACCGCGCCGGTCTCGGGGTCGATGATCTCGGGATAGAAGTGGTCTTCCCAGATCACCGGGCCGTCCTTGGTCTCGATGCACTCATTGGCGACGCCGGGGCCCATCACTTCGCTCAAGCCGTAGATGTCGACGGCGTCGATCGCGGCGCGCACCTCGATGTCGTGGCGCATCGCCTCGGTCCACGGCTCGGCGCCGAAGATGCCGACCTTGACGCTCATCGACTTGGGGTCGATGCCCTGGCGCTCGAACTCCTCGATGATCACTTGCATGTAGCTCGGCGTCACCATGATGATGTCGGGCGCGAAGTCGCGGATCAGCTGCACCTGCTTCTCGGTCTGGCCGCCCGACATCGGGATCACGGTGCAGCCCAGCCGCTCGGCGCCGTAGTGCGCGCCCAGGCCGCCGGTGAACAGGCCGTAGCCGTAGGCGATGTGCACGATGTCGCCGGCGCGCCCGCCCGAGGCCCGGATCGAGCGCGCGACCAGGTTGGCCCAGTTGTCGATGTCGTTGCGCGTGTAGCCCACCACCGTGGGCTTGCCGGTGGTGCCCGACGACGCGTGCACGCGCACCACCTGCTCGCGCGGCACCGCGAACATGCCGAACGGATAGTTGTCGCGCAGATCCTTCTTGGCGGTGAACGGAAACTTCGCCAGGTCGGCTGGCGTACGCAAGTCGCGCGGGTGCACGCCCTTGGCGTCGAACGCGCGGCGGTAATGCGGCACGTTCTGGTAGGCGTGCTGCACGGTCCACTGCAGACGTTGCAGCTGCAGCGCCTGCAATTCGTCGCGGCTCGCGGTTTCGATCGGCTCGAGATCGCCGGGCCTGGGTTGCTTCACGGGCATCTGGAAGGTCTCCTGCTCAGCCCGCGACGGCGGGCTTGCCTTTCATCGTGTACGAACGGCCGCGAAACACGGCGACGCGTTCGCCGCGCTGGTTGGTGACCTCGCAGTCGTAGACGCCGGTGCGGCCGGCCTTGCTCACTTCGTGGCAGCGCGCGGTGAGCACGTCGCCGAGCCGGCCCGGCGCGAGGATGTCGATCGCGAAGCCCGAGGCCACCGTGAGCTCGTTGTGCGAGTTGCAGGCGAACGCGAACGCCGAGTCGGCGAGCGTGGCGATCAGGCCGCCGTGGCACAGGTCGTGGCCGTTGACCATGCAGTCGCGCACCGGCATTTCGAGCACCGAGCGGCCGGGGCCGACTTCGACGATGGTCATGCCGAGCCATTTGGAGGCGCGGTCGTTGGCGAACATGCCGTCGCGCACGTGTTCGGCCAGTTGTTGGGGCGTGCGCTGCGGCGGCGACGTGGCTTGATCCATCAGAAAGTATTCTCGACCGGACGGTCGGTAGATTATATGTGGGGACTTTCCGCCCGCAAGAGTCACCCCTGGGCCTGCTCGGACAACCGACAATGCCGCGGCCGCTTCAGCCCGCCGCCCGCATGCGCGCCACCGACCCCACCGAAAAGACCAGCAAGGTCGACGACGAACGAGTCGTCGCCGTCGAGCCGCTGCCGCCGCCGGAGCAACTGATCCGCTTCTTCCCGGTGGCCGGCGGCCCGATCGAGGGCTTCGTCGCCGCCAGCCGCGACCAGGTGCGCCGCATCGTGCACGGCATCGACGACCGGCTGCTGGTGGTGATCGGGCCGTGCTCGGTGCACGAGCCGAGGTCGGCGCTCGAATACGCGCATCACCTGCACGAACAGCGCTCGCAGCTCGACGACGCGCTGGTGATCGTGATGCGGGTGTACTTCGAGAAGCCGCGCACCACGGTCGGCTGGAAGGGCCTGATCAACGACCCGCACCTCGACGGCAGCTTTCGCATCAACGAGGGCCTGCGCATCGCGCGGTCGCTGCTGATCGACATCAACGCGATGGGCGTGCCCGCCGGCAGCGAGCTGCTCGACACCTCGAGCCCGCAGTACATGGCCGACCTGCTGTCATGGGGCGCGATCGGCGCGCGCACCACCGAGAGCCAGGTGCACCGCGAGCTGGCGTCGGGCTTCTCGGCGGCGATCGGCTTCAAGAACAGCACCGAGGGCAACGTGCGGGTGGCGATCGACGCCGTCATCGCCGCCAGCCAGCCGCACAGCTTTCTCGGCGTGCACAAGAGCGGCCAGATCGCGATGGTGCACACCGCGGGCAACCCCGACGGCCACGTGATCCTGCGCGGCGGCGCGCGCCCCAACTACGACGCCGCCAGCGTGGCCGGCGCCTGCGAAGCCCTCGCCGATGCCGGCCGCCAGCCGAGCGTGATGGTCGACTGCTCGCACGGCAACAGCGGCAAGAGCCACGACAAGCAGCCCGACGTGGTGCGCGACGTCGCCGCGCAGATCGCCAGTGGCAGCAGGCAGATCTTCGGCGTGATGATCGAGAGCCACCTGGTGGCCGGCGCCCAGGGCTTCAAGCCCGGCAGCACCGACCGCCGCACGCTGCGCTACGGCCAGAGCATCACCGACGCCTGCATCGGCTGGGACGAGTCGAAGGCGCTGCTCGGCGAGCTGGCCGCAGCGGTGCGCAAGCGTCGCGGCCGGCGCTGACCGCGCAGCGCCGGCTGCTCAAGCCGGCGACAGGATGTGGATCACGCGGCTGGCCAGCAGGTCGCGCGTCTTGGCAGCGTAAGCCGCCATGTGCGGCGCCGCGCCGTGCGCCTTCAGCGCGTCGATCGACTCCCACTTCTCGATCACGACGAAGGTGTCGGGGCCGTACGGCGTCTGGATCTTCGGCGCTCCTTCGGTGTCGACGGCGGCGCCGTACTCGATGCAGCCGGCTTCGGCGCGCACCGCCGGCACGTTGGCGTTGAAGTGCTCGAGCACGGTGCTGCGTTGGCCGGGCTTGGCGGTGATGACGGCGATGACGTGGATCATGCGGGCTCGCTTCGTGGATGGTCGTGCATCTACGATACCCGCTCCGACACCCGGGAGCCGAATCCGTGAGTCCGCAAGACATCCTGCAGCACCTGGACCACGCCACCCTTTGGCCTGCCAGCGAATCGCATGCGGCCTGGCCCGACGTGGCAGCGGCGTACCAGACGGCGCTGGCCGTGCGCGCCTTGCGCATCGCGCGCGGCGAGCGGCCGGTGGGCTACAAGATCGGCTTCACCAACCGCACGATCTGGCCGCGCTACGGCGTGTTCGCGCCGATCTGGGGCAGCGTGTGGCACACCACGCTGCAACATTGCGACGGCCACGGCTCGTTGGCGGTGGGCGCGCTGTGCCAGCCGCGGATCGAACCGGAGATCGTGTTCGGCCTCTTGGCCACGCCACCGGCCAATGCCTCGCTGGCGCAATTGTTCGATTGCGTCGACTGGCTGGCGCCAGGCTTCGAGATCGTGCAGTCGCACCACGCCAACTGGAAATTCAGCGCCGCCGAGGCCGTGGCCGACGGCTCGCTGCACGCTCGCCTGCTGGTGGGCCGCCGCACCCCGGTGCGCGAGCTCGCGGCCAGCGCGCCCGCGCTCGACGAACGCCTGGCGGCAGCGACCGTGAAGCTGTGCAGGAACGACGCGGTCATCGACCAGGGCCGCGGAGCCAACGTGCTCGACGGCCCGCTGCACGCGTTGCATCACTTCGTGCTCGAGATGCAGCGATGCCCCGGCGCGCCGAGCCTGCAAGCCGGCGACGTGGTGACCACCGGCACCTGGACCGACGCCTACCCGGTCGAGCCCGGGCAGGTGTGGCAGTCGCAGTTCGATCCGCCGCTGCACGGCCTGGAACTGGGCTGCGAACACTGACGATCTGGAGCCGCGAAGCCAGCGGCACCACGGGTGGGTCTGTTGCCCCCACGACTCTCAGTGCCATAGCGCACAGACGCGCTGCGGCGCTGCGCGCATGGTCGTGCACAGGCGCGGATGCCTGAAATGCATGCCGCCAGCTAAGCTGGAAAGCCGAACTGGAAGTTCTCCGCTGGAGACGACGCCGATCGATCCGGCGTCTTCAGGAGTTGGCACCATGATCGAATCACCGATTCATGCTGTTGCAGCCCGCTACGAACTGCGCTTCACCGGCTTGTTCAACCGGGGGCACGGCTTTGCCTTCCCTTGCGACTCGGGAGGCCACGTCGACATCGACGAACTGAGCGCCTGCGGCCGCACCAACTACTTCTATGCCCGCACGGTCATCGGACGGGAGCTCTCGCTTCCCATCATCGCTTTGGTGACCCGTTGACCGCCCACGTGGCCCCTACCGCGCGTCTGCGCGCGCTATGTCTGGTGGCGAACAGACGGAGACCGTCCCGCTGCACTACGTTGCCCCCGTCGCTGTGCGATCAGCGACGGAGACGGGCATGCGCATCAACGCCGATTCCCTGTTCGGAAGTTCCTTGGTCGGCCCTTCCTCGGCACCGGAGGCCGAAGACCTGCGGCTCGACACGCTCGAGCGCCGCGTGCTCGACGCGCAGCAGGCCTTGCGGCCAGGCTTCATGACGCTCGAGGCGGTGCGACGAGGCGGCGTTGTGGTTGACTTCCGCTGGACTTTCGCCAGCGCCCGGGCCGGTCGGCTGCTGGGTCGCCACTCGCTCAACCTGCATGGCAAGTGCCTGCGCGACGTTCTGGCGGGCGACCCTGGGCCGGAGATGGTGTTCGAGCAGTACCGATGCGTGGTCGAGCACGGTGCGGCGCGAGCAACCCTGCAAGTGCACCGGATCCGTGGTGCCCAAGACACGGTCCGCCACGGCGCGGTGCGCCTGAACGACGGCGTCGCGGTAACGCTGATCAACGTGAGCGCGGCACGCCGCGCCCACGAACTCACGCTTGCACTGCAGGCGCAGCGGACCATGGCTGCGCATCACGCGGGCTCAGGTTTCGCATCCCACTGACGGCGGCGCGCCAGGTCGGCAGGCGCTCACTCGACCCACGGCAACGCACCGCTGCCGTCGAGCCACTCCGACCTTCAGCTGTGCGCTGCGTACATCGACCCGAGCCAGCGTAGGACATCCACTACGGCACAAAGCGGCGCAGTCTGCTGTTCAGGGCGCGCGCCGCCACCCATAGTGCAAGGCTCGCAGGTGACGCGTCGCACCGCTGTGCCGAAGGCACGGCCGCTCACCCACCGACCGTTAACCAAGGAACTCCATGAACCCGACCTTCTATCTCAAGGCCACGCTCGTCGCGGCCGCCATGGTGGCGCTGCCGTTCGCGCAGGCCGCCAATCTGAGCAAAGCCGACTACCAGGCTGGCAAGACCCGCATCGAGGCATCCACCAAGGCCGACAAGGCCGCGTGTTCATCGCGCGCCGACAACGCCAAGGACATCTGCGTCGAGGAAGCCAAGGCCAAGGAGAAAGTCGCCCTTGCCGAGATCGAGTATGGCTACACCGGCAAGCCCGCCGACCGCACCCAGGTGATGGTAGCCAAGGCCGAGTCGGCCTACGCGGTGGCCAAGGAGAAATGCGACGACAAGGCCGGCAATGTGAAGGACGTCTGCGTCCAGGAGGCCAAGGCGACCGAGACCAAGGCGCTGGCCGACGCCCGCATGTACAAGGATGTCGGCCAGGCCGAGACGACTGCCGTCGACGCCAAGCGCGATGCCGACTACAAGGTGGCGATCGAAAAGTGCGACGCCTTGGCCGGTGATGCCAAGACGAGTTGCACCGCTGCCGCGAAAACCCAGTTCGGCAAGATCTGAAGCGTCACCCTCGTCGGCCCGTCGGCCGCATGACGGCTGACGGGGCTTGATCGCCAACTGGATGACCGGGCGAACAGTCGTTTGCGCCGTCAGCGGCCGCGCGCGGCCCCATCCGTTGCCGTCGTCTTCGGTGACGCGATGCCCGGTGACCAGCCCTGCTGCGGCACCACCTGCGGCTGCGCCGTATCGGCCATGTAGTGCGGCGACATGATCTGCACGCCGTTCTCGTTGAACACGTCCTGGATGTGGCCGTGCAACTGGTTCATCACGTCGGCGCGGCGCGGCGCCGCGTGCTCGTTGCATTGCGCGCACAGGCGGTACTCGACGTAGAAGTCCGACAACGCCGTCTGCAGCACGTAGGGCGCGGGAGTCGGCGCCACGCCGGGCGTGCGCCGCGCCGCCTCGAGCAGCATCTCGTGCACCTGCCGCCACGGCGTGGAGTAGCCGATGGTGACCGCGGTGTGGATCACGAACCTGCCCTGCGCCAACCGCGAGTAGTTCTGCACCGGCTGGCCGACCACCACCGAGTTGGGCACACTGACTTCCTCGCCCATGCCGGTGTGCAGCTTGGTGGCGAACAGGCCGACCTCGGACACCGTGCCCTCGGTGGTGCCGATCTTCACGAACTCGCCGACCCGCAGCGAGCGCGAGTACATCAGGCTCAATCCGGACATGATCTGCCCGACCACGCTCGAGGCGCCGAGCGAGATCATCAAGCCGGCCATCACCGAGACCCCTTTGAAGGCATCGCTGTCGGCGCCGGGCAGAAAGGGATAGGCCATCGCCAGTGCAAACAACCAGATCACGAAGTTGCCGATGCGGCGCGTCGGATCGGCGGTGTCGCGGTCGAGCCCGGCGACCTGCAACTCGCCGCGCGCGACACGCTGCATCAGCGCGCTGTTGGCACGCGTGACCATGCGCGCGATGAAGAAAATGATCACCGCCGTCACGATCCCCGGCACGGATGCGAACAGCGCCGACGCCATGTCACGCGCCAGGCCGAGCAGCCACTCGGTGGAACGCTCGCCCCAGTAGCGCGTGAAGGCGAACTGGCGCAACACGTAGGTGGCCCACAGGTCGATCAACACCAGCACGACCGCCCAGTTCAGCGCGACCGCGAGCGCTCGCGCGAGCGAGCGCGCGTTGTGGGCGTATGTACTGGCCAGGCTGCCGGTGGGATGGGCGGCCAGGCGGTTGTCGAGCATCAACTGCGCGCGCGCCACGGCGCGGCGGCGCAGTGCGAATGCGCCACGGATCAGCAGGTAGGCGATCAGCGTCGCCGCCACCGCGCGTGCGACCCCCAGGCCGATGCGACGCAGATCGCCCGCCTCGCGCACCTCGTGGGCAGCCGCCTGCAGGCGTTCGCGCACCAACTCGGCAGCCTCGTCCAGCGTGGGCCCGGGGTCGAGGTCTTCGGGCACCAGGTAGAGCACGATGATGCCGTCGATCTGCAGGCCGACCGTGCGGTCCCCCTTCCACACCGTCACCTCGCCTGGGCCGTCGCGATCGAGCACGGCCCGCACCGCGGTGTTGCCGGCCAGCGCACGTTCGCGTGCCGAGCGGCCCAGCAAGGGCGCCCGGAACGTCACGATCGGCCGGTTGCTCAGAACCACCGTCTGATCGCGCAGGCTCGCGGCCAGTACCTGCGCGGGCGTGACGGCCGCTGTCGGCGCGCTGGCGGCTGCCGCGGCCGACGCTGCCGGCTGCGCCGTGGCGATGCCGTGCAGCGCCGCCACGGCCGCCAGCGCGGCCAGCGCGCGGGCACCCTGCCGGCATCGCGCCACGAAGGAAATGCCCACGGCCACGTCAGGCCTGCCCTGGCGGATGGAGCCCGCGCATACGCGCAAACAGCCGCGTGATGCCGAGCAGCGCGTCGATGTTCGGCGTGGCCACACCGACGCGCAACGCGATCTCGCGCACCACGCCGACGATGGCGTCGAGCTCGAGCGGGCGCCCGGCCTCGACGTCCTGCAGCATCGAGGGCTTGAAGCTGCCGAGCTTGCGCGTGATGGCGTGGCGGTCTTGCGGCTGCTGATCGATCGCGCAGCCGATCGCAGCCCCGACCTGTGCGGCCTCGCGCATGGCCGCGGAGCAAAACGCCAGCACCAGCGGATCGTCGAGCACGCGGTCGGTGGGCGCGCCGGTGATCGCCGACACCGGGTTGATCGTCATGTTGCCCCACAGCTTGTACCAGATGTCGCGCCGCACATCGGTGGACACCGTGACGTCGAAGCCGGCGCCGCGCAAGGCCTCGGCGAGCGCGCGCACACGCGCCGACTCGCCGCCCGCCGGCTCGCCGACGATCAGGCCCTGGCCCATCTTGTGCTCGACCAGGCCGGGCTCGGAGGTCCAGGTGCTGGCGTGCACGACGCAGCCGATCGTCTGCTCGAAAGGCAACGCCGCGCTGACGACGCCGCCCGGGTCGACGCTCACCAGCGGCCGGCCCTCGAGCGCGGCCACTCCGCGGCCGAACCACCACGGCACGCCGTTCATCGCCGGCAGCACCAGCGTGTGCGCGGCCAGCAGCGGCACGATCGCCGGCGCCACCTCGGGCAGCGACTGGCCCTTGACGGCAACCACCACCAGATCGTGCGCGCCGAGCTCGGCGGCGTGCAGCGCGGCGCGCGCGGGCGCAACTCGCAGGTCAGCGCCCTCGCGCAACCGCCAGCCGTGCTCACGCAGCGCCGCCAGCGTGGCACCGCGCGCCAGTGCGCTGACCTCGTGCGCGCCGGTGAGCGCCAGCCGCGTGCCGATGAAGCCGCCGATCGCGCCGGCGCCGACCACACAGATCTTCATTGCTTCATCCGGTCATCGTTTTCCCGACATGGTGCCATGGCCTGTGAACCTGCCGCCGGCGCGCCGCAACGCAGTTGGATCATGACGCCGGACATCGCCTCGTCCGACCTGCTCGGCTATGCGGCCGCAGGCCTGGTGCTGGTCACCTTCCTGGCGCAGTCGATGACCACGCTGCGTGGCCTGGCGATCGCCAGCAACGTGCTGTTCATCGCCTACGCGCTGGTGGCCTGGCTGCCGCCGGTGCTGGTGCTGCATGCCTTGCTGCTGCCGCTGAACGCCTGGCGGCTGTGGCAGGCATCGCGCTCAGCAGCGCGCCCGTGCGAGCGCGTGGAGCCGCACCTCGTGTTGCGCGCGCCGACGATGCCGTCGTTTCGCGTCGGCGCGGCGCCGGTGGTGCCGTCGCGTGGCCACGTCGGCCGCGCGACGCCTTAGGCCGCCTGCCTGGCTTCGCCGAACGGCACGCTCGAAGTCTGCAGCGCGCTGGCCGGCACGCCGTCGCGCCACGGCAGGTCGACCGCATAGTCGTTCAGTAGGCAGTCGTCGGGCAGCAGCGAGATCGGCGCGAAATCGCGGTGTGCGATGTACTCCGGCCGCTTGAAGCGGCGGATGTGGTTGCTGACCGCGCACAGGCTCAGGTACACGCTGACGCGATGCCACGGCGACAGGTTGCTGCCCGAGGCGTGCACCAGGCAACTGTGGAACAGGATCATCGAGCCCGCCGGGCCGGTGGGGCTGACGATGCCGCCGGCCTTGCCGCCGGCGCGCTCGACCAGCCGCGCGATCAGCTCGTGGTCGACTGTCCACAGCGGATAGCTGGTGGTGGTGGTGTCGTGCTTGGCATCCACCACGCCCTTCTTGTGGCTGCCCGGAATGAACATCAGCGGGCCGTTGAACTCGTTGACGTCGTCCAGGAAGATGGCGACGTTCATCGCGCGCTCGCTGGGCATCATGTCGTCATTGAGCCAGGTGCCGTAGTCCTGGTGCCACTGCCAGACGTCGCCGTCGAACGCCGCCTTGCCGTTGATCTTGAACTGGTGCATGTAGACCGGCTCGTCGAACAGGTCCATCACCGGACCCACCATGCGCGGATGGCGCGCCAGCGTGGCGAACGGCTTGCTGTACAGGTGCGCGGCAAAGTTGGTGCGCACCGCATCCTTGCCCTTCTCGCGCACGTTGTAGACCTCGCGCCGCGCGTAGAGCGCCGGCACCTCGCGCGCCAGCACGGCGGTCTCCTGCGCGCTGAACTGGCCCGGAAAGAACAGATAACCGTCACGGTCGAACGATTCGAGCTGCTGCGGCGTCAACCTCATTGCTGGCCTCCTGCTGCGATGGCGACAGTGTCGGTCGATTCGCCCGCGGCGTGCAACCTGGGCCCGCCCGGCGGCCAGGGCCTCACGGGCCGGCCTGCGGCCGCTCGCGCGACAGCCACAGCAGGTAGAGCCCAAACGCCAGCGCCGACGCCACGAAGGCGATCACCTGCACCGCGGCGGGCCAGGTCGGCACCAGCGCAAACAGCAGCGCAAACGGCGCCGCGCCGAGCGCGGTCGACAGCACGTTCTCGGCCAGCGTGGTGCGCGCGCTGAAGAGCCCCAGCGCGTACGACAGCACGTCGACCGGAAACGTCATGCGCAACAGCACGAGCGACACGAGGCGGTGGCGCGGATGGATCAGGCGGTCGATGTCGGCATGGCGCTGCACCGACGGAAAGTGCCGCAGGATCGCGGCGCGCGCGTGGCGCCCGAGCCAGAACGAGAGCGCGGCGCCGCCGATCCAGCCCAGCAGCAGCAACGCCGCCGTCCACCACGGCCCCCACGCCAGCACCGCGACCGGCAGCAACGGCAGATTGGTGAGCAGCGGCATCAGCACCGCCAGCACCGAGGTGGCCACGAACAGCGTCACGCCGAGCGGCACGTTGGCGCCCACTGCGGAGCGGATCGGCTCGTCGAACGTGCGCACCAGCACGATCGCGGCGCCGAACAACAGCAGCACCCACAAGCTCGCGCGCAGCGTCGGCCAGACCTGCGCCCGCGTCGGCAGCCACATCGGTGCAGCGTGCTGCACGGCCACGGTTTCAGCGGGCCGGCCGCCGGCTTCGCGCGGGCCGCCGCCTCATCGCGGCGCCCGCGCCACGTCGACCCAGCCGCCGCTGGCCTGCGACGCGATGCACGCCTCGATGAAGGCCATCGTGTGCACACCGTCCTCGATGCGAGGGTACGGAAACAACGGCGGCGTCTCGCCGAGTGCGCGCGCCATGCGCTCCTGCGCGATCTCGGCATAGATGTTGGCAAAGGCCTCGCGCAGGCCCTCGGGGTGCCCGCGCGGCGTGCGGCCGGCGGCGATGATCTCGGGCGCCAGGTAGGCGTCGCCACGCCCGATGGTGCGCACCGGCTCGCCGTGCAGCGCGAGCTTGAGGTAGCTCGGCTCGCGGTGCGACCAGTCGATCAGCCCCTTCTCGCCGTACACGCGCAGCCGGATGTCGTTCTCGCCGCCCGCGGCCGCCTGCGTGACG
>DATDJF010000338.1:0-17454 GCA_036520715.1 Burkholderiaceae bacterium
CGTCACGCAAGGACGCCGATGCAGGGCGGCTCATGGCGGCGCCCCACGGCGCGGATCAGACGCGCTTACGGTATTCGTGCGTTCTCGTGTCGATCTCGACCTTGTCGCCGTCGCCGACGAACAGGGGCACGGAGATCTCGAAACCGGTGCCGACCAGGCGTGCCGGCTTCATCACCTTGCCCGAGGTGTCGCCCTTGACGGCGGGCTCGGTCTGGATCTGGCGCACGACCGTGGTGGGCAGTTCCACCGAAATCGCCTTGCCGTCGTAGAACACCACGTCGACGGGCATGTTGTCTTCGAGGTAGCTGATGGCATCGCCCATGTTCTCGGCCTCGACCTCGAACTGGTTGTAGTCGGGGTCCATGAAGACGTACATCGGATCGGCGAAGTAGGTGTAGGTGCACTCCTTCTTGTCGAGCACGATGGGATCCATCTTGTCGTCGGCCTTGAAGACCACTTCGGCACCGCCGCCGTTGAGCAGGTTCTTCATCTTCATGCGCACGGTGGCGGCGTTGCGGCCACCGCGGCTGTATTCGGTCTTCAGCACGACCATCGGATCCTTGCCCTGCATGATCACGTTGCCGGCGCGGATTTCCTGAGCGAGTTTCATGGCACACCTTCGAGGTTGGCCTGCTGCGAGGCCTTGGGGCCGGCTTGTCGCGGCCGGCGCGGGATTCAACGGTTGCGGGGCGGCTTCGAAAAGGCCAGCGCCGCGCAGAGCCCGAGATTCTACCTTTTGCCGGTCACGAAGCCGATCAATCGGCTCGTCAGGTCGTCGTGCCTTGCGAGTTGTTCACGCCAGCCGCCGACCGCCGACCGCCACGGCTCCAGCGGTGCCCAAGGCGGCACGGTGGCGGCTGCGTCGGCGCCGGCGTTCCACCACTCGAACGCGGCCACCGCGGCGCGCGGCGGGGCGACGGTGCCGTCGGCGCCCCAGCGCTCCAGAAATGCCTGCAACTTGACCCGATGCGCGCCGTCGTGCTGCGGGTACAGCTGCCAGATGAATGGTGCGCCGGCCCACAGTGCACGCACCAGAGAGTCTTCGCCGCGCACGATGTTGAGGTCGGCGCTCCACAGCAGCCGATCGAACTGCGCCTGCGGCAGCCAGTCGAGCAGCACCGCTCGCAGCGCGTTCGAGCGCAGGGCGCTGCCGAGGCACAGCTGCACGAGGCCTTGCGCAGGCCCTTGCGGCACCAGCAGCAGGGTCGGCTGCGCCGACAGGGCCTGCAGCCAGGCGCCGATGCCGGGATGCGGATAGCAGAACAGCACGACCACCCGTTCATCACGGCTGCGCGGCCAGCCCATCGACTGCAGCCACGCGTCACGCTCGAACGCGTCGCGTGCGTCGAGCAGGCCGGGCTCGCGCAACAGGCCACCGGTGTCGGGCGTGAAGCCCGGTTGAAAAAACCACTTCACCAACCCCTGGCCCGGCCCGTGCAACTGCGGCGACGGCAGGCCATGCGACCGCGCCGCATGCGGCTCGGCGCTCAGGTATTCGAGGTTGAGCCAGCACGGCGGCCGGTCGCGCCGCGCCATCTGCGCCACGTAGCGTGGCGGCGGGTCGCAGCCGAAGGCCTCGATCGTGACGTCGGTGCCGTCAGCCGGCGCGAGGTCGTCGTGCCATGCCAGGACCTCGACCCCTGATTGGCCAGCGGGTGCAATGCGGGCCAGCGGCTGTGGGTCGTCGATCACCAGACGCACCGCTTCGCCGCGCGCCGCGAGGTCGGCAGCCAGCCGCCAGCACACGCCGGCATCGCCGAGGTTGTCGATCACGCGGCAGAAGAGGTCCCAGCGCACGAGCCGCATTGTCGCGGGGCGGCACCGATAATCGGCGAAACGATGGGCGAGAACCTGGCTGACTCCGCGCGCGAACCACTGCTCGCCGAAGTGGCCGCCCTGCCGTCGCTGCCGGGCGTGTACCGGTTCTTCGATGCTGCCGACCAGGTGCTGTACGTCGGCAAGGCGCGCAACCTGAAGAAGCGCGTCTCGAGCTACTTCCACAAGGATCACCAGGGCACGCGCATCGGCGTGATGGTGGGCCGCATCGTGCGGCTGCAAACCACGGTGGTGCGCAGCGAGGCCGAGGCGCTGCTGCTCGAGAACAACCTGATCAAGACGCTGGCGCCGCGCTTCAACATTCTGTTTCGCGACGACAAGAGCTACCCGTACCTCAAGCTGGTGTCGCACGCCTTCCCGCGCATGGCGTATTACCGTGGCAGCGTCGACCGCCGGCACAAGTATTTCGGGCCGTACCCGGGCGCCTGGGCCGTGAAGGAGACGATCCAGTTGCTGCAGAAGGTGTTTCGCCTGCGCACCTGCGAAGACACCGTGTTCGCGCACCGTTCGCGGCCGTGCCTGCTGTACCAGATCCAGCGCTGCACGGCGCCGTGCGTGGGCTTCATCAACGAGGCCGACTACGCGCGCGACGTCGCCGACGCCGAGGCCTTTCTGCTCGGCGACACCGACGCCGTGCTGCAGACGCTGCAGGGCCGCATGATGGCGATGTCGCAGCGACTGGACTTCGAGCGCGCCGCGGTCGTGCGCGACCAGATCGGAGCGCTGTCGCGCGTGCTGCACCAGCAGTCGATGGACGAGAGCAGCCTGTCGGCGCGCGAGCGCGATGTCGACATCCTGGCGGTCAAGCTGCAGGGCGGGCGCGCGTGCGTCAACCTGGCGATGGTGCGCGGTGGCCGCCACCTCGGCGATCGTGCGTACTTCCCGGCGCACGGCACGGATGGCGCGATCGGCGTCGACGATGACGACGAGGCGCCGCGCAGCGCCGAGCAGGCCGTGCTGGAGGCGTTCGTCGCCCAGCACTACCTGGCGAGCCCGCCGCCGCCGTCGCTGGTGACCAGCCACGCACTGGATGCCGGCTTGTTGCAGGCGCTGTCGGAGCAGTGCGGCGTCAGGATCGCCGCGCAGCACCAGCCACGCGAGCAGCGCCGCATCTGGCTCGAGATGGCGGTCAAGGGCGCCGAGATCGCGCTCGCGCGGCTGCTCGCCGAGGAGGGCTCGCAGCGCGAACGCACCCGCGCACTGGTGGAAGCGCTCGACCTGGCCGCCGATGACCTCGATGCTTTTCGCATCGAGTGCTTCGACGTCAGCCACACGGCCGGCGAGGCCACGCAGGCCTCGTGCGTGGTGTACCAGAACCACGCGATGCGCAGCGCCGACTACCGCCGCTTCAACGTCGAAGGCGTCACCGCGGGTGACGACTACGCCGCGATGCGCCAGGTGCTGACGCGCCGCTACGCCAAGCTGGCCGAGCACTCCGATGGCGACGACCCCGGGCGCGCCAGGTTGCCGGGCCTGGTGCTGGTCGACGGCGGCCGCGGCCAGGTGGCCGTGGCGCGCGAGGTGTTCGAGGAGCTCGGTCTCGACCTGTCGCTGATCGTCGGCGTCGAGAAGGGCGAAGGCCGCAAGGTGGGGCTCGAGGAACTGGTGTTCGCCGACGGCCGGCCCAAGCTGCAGTTGCCGCACGACTCGGCAGCGCTGATGCTGGTGGCGCAGATCCGCGACGAGGCGCACCGCTTCGCCATCACCGGCATGCGGGCGCGGCGTGCCAAGGTGCGCACCGGCGGCAGCCGGCTCGAAGACATCGCCGGCGTCGGCCCGAAGAAGCGCGCCCGGCTGCTGCAGCGCTTCGGCGGCGTACGCGGCGTGACCGCGGCGAGCGTCGACGACCTGGCGGGCGTCGACGGCATTTCGCGCGAGTTGGCACAGGAGATCTATCGCGCCCTGCATTGATCGGCGCGTGGTGGGTTGTGTGCCAGCCATGCGTTGCCACGGACGCGGGCACAATCGGCACATGTTCTTCACGCTGCCGACGATCCTCACCTGGGCGCGCATCGCGGCGATTCCGCTGATCGCCGGTGTTTTTCACCTGCCGTTCGACGAGCCGACGCGCAACATCGTCGCCACCGCGATGTTCATCGTCTTCGCGCTGACCGACTGGCTCGACGGCTGGCTGGCGCGCAAGCTCAACCAGGTGTCGTCGTTCGGCGCGTTCCTCGATCCGGTGGCCGACAAGTTCCTGGTCTGCGCGTCGCTGCTGATCCTGGTGTGGCTGCATCGCGTCGACACGCTGGTGGCGCTGGTCATCATCGGTCGCGAGATCGCCATTTCGGCGCTGCGCGAGTGGATGGCGCAGATCGGCGCGTCGCGCAGCGTGGCGGTACACATGCTCGGCAAGATCAAGACCGTGACGCAGATGGTGGCGATCCCGTTTCTGCTGTACGACGGGCGGCTGCTGCGCTTCATCGACACTCGCGTGTGGGGCACCGTGCTGATCTACGTGGCCGCGATACTGACCATCTGGTCGATGGTGTACTACCTGCGCAAGGCACTGCCCGAGATTCGCGCACGCGCGAAATGACGCCGCTTCAACAGGGCGCATGGCTGCGCGCCATGCCGGTGGTGTTCGTGCTGATCTGGAGCACCGGCTTCGTGGTCGCGCGCTTGGGCATGCCGCATGCCCCGCCGATGAGCTTTCTGGCGTGGCGCTACGCGTTGTCGATCGTGGCCATCGGCGCCTGGATCATGCTGGCGCGTGGTGTGCCCTGGCCGCGCGGGCGCGCCCAGTGGCTGCATCTGGCGGTGCTCGGCTCGCTGCAGCACGCCGGTTACCTCGGCGGCGTGTGGGCAGCGGTCAAGTTGGGCATGCCCGCCGGGCTGGCGGCGCTGATCGTCTGCCTGCAACCGGTGCTCACGGCGGCCTGGCTGTCGTGGCACGGCAGCGCGCATCGTGTCACGCACCGGCAGTGGCTCGGCCTGTGGCTCGGCCTGGGTGGCCTCACGCTGGTGCTGTGGCGCCGCATGCAAGGCGGGGAGATCGATGCGGCGTCGCTGGCGCTGGCGATCGGCGCGCTGTTGTCGATCACCGTGGGCACGCTGTACCAGAAACGATTTGTCGCGCCGGTGGACGTGCGCTCGGCCAACCTGGTGCAGTTGATCGCCGCGCTCGTGGTGACCCTGCCGCTGGCGCTGCTGGAGCACGAGGCGATGCACTGGAATGCCCAGCTCTGGTCGGCGATGGCATGGTCGGTGCTTGCGCTCACGCTGGGCGGCAGTTCGCTGCTCTACCTGCTGATCCAGCGCGGCGCGGCCACCGAGGTGACGAGCCTGCTGTACCTGGTGCCGCCGTGCACCGCGCTGATGGCATGGCTCGGCTTCGGCGAGGCCGTCACGCCGAGCATGCTGCTGGGCATGGCGCTGTGCGCGACCGCCGTGTTCCTGGTGCGACGTGGGTAGGGTTGTGACAGTCCGTTGTCAAGCGGGGTGACACCATGTTCATGATCTCGAACACCCGTGCAAACGATGCGCCTAGAATTCCCCGAGCCACGCTTGACACCACGTGGGGCCGTCGCTGTAATCGGTCCTCCCGGCGCGCCTGACCAAACCAAATTTTCGAGACAACTCTTCGAGAGGGGGTACCTTCGTGAACAAGTCCGAGCTGATCGAACACATCGCCAAACAAGCCGACATCTCCAAGGCAGCGGCCACGCGTGCATTGGAGGCCTTGATCGGCGGCGTGAAGTCGACTTTGAAGAAAAGCGGCAACGTGTCGATCGTCGGCTTCGGTACCTTCGCGGTCAGCAAACGCGCGGCACGCAGCGGCCGCAATCCACGCACCGGCGCCGCCATCAAGATCAAGGCTGCCAAGGTGCCGAAGTTCCGCCCCGGCAAAGCCCTGAAAGATGCCGTCAACTGACGCGGGTGCTTAGCTCAGCTGGCAGAGCGGCGCCCTTACAAGGCGTAGGTCGGCGGTTCGAACCCGTCAGCACCCACCACCCAGGCAGCGCGAGCGCAAGTGCCGGAGTGCACAAAGGCGTGAACGATTGATCAGCGCGGGCGCGCCACAGCGCGCCGCGAAGTGCGTTCGACGCGGCACGGCCCCTATCATCGCGCCGTGATGCGAATCCTGACCCCCGCGCTCATTGGCGCACTGCTCGCGGCCAGCTCGCTGGCCCTGGCCCAGAACGCCGAGGATCTGACCTGCAATCGTGCCGCTCAGGACCTGCGCGAAACCTGCCAGAAGCGCATCGGTCCGCTGGTGCGGCCGGCGGACCCGAGCAATCCCACCGCGCAAGAGCAAAAGGCCATGGACAAGCACGCCAAGGCCTGGGCCAGCTGCAAGGAGAAGGCGGACCGACGCGCCGCCAACTGCCGCCGTTGAGCGGCCTGCCAACCTCCTGTGCCGGCCGTCGGCAACCCCGCGAGAGGCTCTAGAATCCGCGACGCCGCGTGCATGGCCACGGCGATGCGGCCCTCGGCGCCGCCATCGAAGCGAACCGCGGCTCGTCTGTCTTGCCTGCGGCGCAGGCTGCCCCACGCCCTACCGGGACCACCATGTTCGAGTTCGTCCGCACGCACACCAAGCTCCTGCAACTCCTGCTGGTGCTGCTGATCTTTCCGTCGTTCGTCTTCTTCGGCATCCAGGGTTACTCGGGCTTCACCGAAGGGGGTGCCTCCACGGTGGCCAAGGTCGACGGCCAGGCGATCACGCGCGCCGAGTGGGACCAGGCGCATCAGCGCCAGGTGGAACGCTTGCGCGCGCAACTGCCCAACGTCGACGTCAAGCTGTTCGACAACCCCAACACGCGGCGCGAAACGCTCGAGGCGCTGGTCAACGAGCGGCTGCTGCTGACGGCCGCCTTCAAGGAGCGGCTGACCGTCGGCGACGAGCGACTGCGCCGCATCTTCCTCGAGGACCCGCAGTTCGCGGCGTTTCGTAATCCCGACGGCAGCCTGAACCAGGCGATGGTGCAGGCGCAAGGCATGAGCAGCGAGATGTTCGTCGAGCAGTTGCGCCGGGAACTCGGCATGCAGCAGGTGCTGCGCGGCGTCACGCAGTCGGGCATCGCACCGGCGGCGGTGGCCGGCAGCGCTCTCGATGCGCTGTTCCAGCGCCGCACGATCGGATTTCAGCGCTTCGACACCGCGGCCTACGCGTCAAAGATCACGCCGAGCGACGCCGAGATCGAGGCCTACTACAAGGCACACGAGGCGCAGTTCAGCGCGCCCGAGCAGGCCAGCGTCGACTACGTGGTGCTCGACCTCGAGTCGCTGAAGAAGGGCATCACGCTGTCGGACAAGGATCTACACGACTACTACGAGCAGAACAAGGCACGCTTCACGGTGGCCGAGGAGCGGCGCGCGCGGCACATCCTGATCGCTGCCGACAAGGACGCGCCGGCCGACGCCAAGAGCAAGGCCCGGGCGCGCGCCGAAGCGCTGCTGGCCGAGGCGCGCAAGTCACCCGCAAACTTTGCCGAGCTGGCCAAGAAGAACTCGGCCGACACCGGCTCGGCCGCGCAGGGCGGCGACCTCGACTGGTCGGCGCGCGGTGGCATGGTGTCCAAGGCGCTGGAGGACGCGGTGTTTGCGTTGAAGCCGGGCGAGATCGCGCCGCTGGTGGAAAGCGAATTCGGCTTTCACGTGGTCAAGCTGGAGGCCGTGCGAGGCGGCGAGGTCAAGGCGTTCGAGGCGGTGCGCGCCTCGCTGGTCGATGAAGTGAGCCGCCAGCAGGCGACCAAGAAGTGGGCCGAGGCGGCCGAACAGTTCACCAACACCGTGTACGAACAACCCGAGAGCCTGCAGCCGGCGATCGACAAGCTCAAGCTCGAAAAGCGCAGCGCCACGGTGCTGCGCCGCCCGGCTGCCGCGGCCAGCGGGGCCCTGGCGTCGGCCAAGCTGCTCGATGCCGTGTTCGGCAACGAGAACGTGCGCAACAAGCGCAACAACACCGACGCCATCGAGGTCGGACCCAACCAGCTTGCGGCGGCGCACGTCACGCAGTACCAGCCGACACGCACGCTGCCGCTGGCCGAGGTGCGCGAGCGGGTGCGCGCCCGCGTCGTCGCCACGCGAGCCGCGGAGCTCGCGCGCAAGGACGGCGAGGCCAAGTTGGCGCAGGTCAAGGCAGGCGGCCCCATCGAACTGCCTGGCAAGACCACGCTGTCGCGCCAGCAGCGGCAGAACCTGCCTCCCGAGCTGGTCGATGCGGTGCTGCGCGCCGATGCCGCCAAGCTGCCGGTGCCGCTGGGCGTGGATCTCGGCGAGGGCGGCTACATCGTGGCGCGCATCGATGCCGTGCTGCCGCGCGAGTCGCTCGATGAGAAACCCGCGCGCGAGCAATACGGCCAAGCCTGGTCGGCGGCCGAGACGCGCGCCTACCTCGACTCGCTGAAGCAGCGCTACAAGGCCGAGATTCGGGCCGCCGCCGCCGACCCCGCAGCGGCCGACGCCACGCGCTGAACGCGCCGCGCGGCGGTCCAGCAGGGGCCGATCGCTATAATTTGCGGCTCGGCGGTGGCTGTAGCTCAGTTGGTAGAGTCCCAGATTGTGATTCTGGTTGTCGTGGGTTCGAGTCCCATCAGCCACCCCACCGACAAGGTCCTGGATGACGCGCCACACCAGCTGGCGTGTCCTCGCCGCGGTGAAAGGCCCACGACCATGATTCGTTACCTGACGGTATCGCTTGCCGCCCTGTTCGCGGGCGCGGCGCAGGCGCAGCAGTGGGTGCAGATCAGCGATCCGCTGAGCTTCGACAAGCGCCCGCCCATCTGGTGCAACGCGCAACGCTCGGCCTGCGCCATCAGCTGGCAGAACAACGGACCGGCGGGCGCCGTGCGCGTGGCGCTGGTCGTCGCGGGCGCCCCGGACTGCGAGAACCGGCGGCCGCGTTATGTGTACGTCCGCAACGACGGCAGCCGCGACGGCGACGTGCGCACGATCCACGCGATGAAGGGCAACACCTGCTTCGTCGACATACCGCAGGGCCAGATCGACGGCACGCGGCTGCTGCGCTTCTCGGTGCCGATGCTGACGCAGGACTCCGAGCTGCTCGAGCTGCCGCTCGAAGGGCTCGACGTCGATCGGCTGGCGAAGAACCGGTCCTGAACTCCAGCGAACACGGCCCGCGGTTGCGGGCCGTGTGTTGCTGGCGAGACGGCTGGCGCGGGGCCAGCCTTCAGCCAAGCTGCGTCAGGCGCGTACCACGATGTCGTTCTTGACGGCGTGCACGCCGGTGACGCTGCGGGCGATGCGTTCGGCCGCCATCTTTTCGTCCATCGACTTGGCAAAGCCAGACAACTGCACCGTGCCCTTCAACGTCTCGACGCTGATGGCCATCGCGCTGACGGTTTGGTCGGCGGCGAACTTGGCCTTCACCTGCGTGGTGATCGACGTGTCGTCGACGTAGCTGCCGACGCTTTGCTGGTCGCGCGTGACGGTGCAGCCGGCGGTTGCGATGAGGGCCACTGCGGTAACGGCGGCGGCCAGGATGTGGCGGGTTAGCATGATGTGTACCTTTCGCTTGAAGGTCGATTGTGTGAAGTGATGTCGGGGTCAGAGCACGGTCAGCCCTTGCCGCCGACGACCAATTGGTTATCCACGCCGAGCACGCCTTCGACGTTGGAAGCGAGCTGCTGGGCACGGTCCTTCGCCGCGGCGTCGGGCGCGCTGCCGCGCAGCACCACGCGGCCGTTGACGGTGTCGACATTGATTCGCAGCACGCTCAGGCTCGGGTCACCAGCGATCTTGGCGTTGACGGCGGTCGTGATCGCCGCGTCCTTGACCGAGTTCGCTGCGTCGCCGGCCATGCGCTCGGCGCCTTCCTTCATGTCGTTGGCGGTGGACTTGGCCTGTTCCTTGGCCTGCTCCGTCTTTTGTTCGGCGCGGGCCATGGCGTTGTCGACCTTCTCGCCCGCGGTCTGCGGAGAATTGGGCCTGTCGCACGCCGCCAGAGCGGCGACGGCCAGCAGCGCGGCCAACGCCGCGACGGGGCGCATTCGAGAGGGGGTGTGGATCACGTTGTGCATGTCGGCTCCTTCGTCATGCCGCCCGAAGGGGCGGATAGGGGCACGATAGGCGGGGTGCCGTGCGCAGGCGATCGGCGCAGTGCTAGTTCTCGTGTCGGACGGCGCCGACACGCGGGCTGTCAGCTCGTGGCGTCGATGGCGTCGTCGCCGGCGGCGGCCCGCTGAGGCAACTGCACCCCGATGGTGGTGCCGCCACCGGAGCGCGACGTCACATCGAAGCGGCCGCCGTGCGAGACCACACGAAAGCGCATGCCGGCCAGGCCACGGGCCACCAGCGGCACCTGGGCCACGTCGAAGCCGGCACCGTCGTCCTGGATCTCGATCAACGCCATCGATTCGCGGGCAGCCAGGCGCACACTCACCTGGGTGGCCCGCGCGTACTTGGCGACGTTGGTCAGCCCTTCCTGCACCACGCGGTAGGCGGTGAGGCGCACGTCGTCGGTGAGATCCACCTCGTCGAACGACGTGCTGACCTTGACTTCGAGGCGCTTGGAGAATTCGCTGCACAGCACTTCGAGTGCCGCTGTGAGCCCGAGGTTGGTCAGGGTCGACGGCTGCAGGTCTTCGATGATGCGGCGCTTCAACGCAATGCCGGCATCGAGCGAACTCGACAGGTGCCCGATGCGCTCGAAGATCTCAGGCGCCGCACCCTTCAAGCGTGACTTGACGCGCGCCACGTCGAGCTTGGCGGCGGTGAGCAGGCCGCCGAGTTCGTCGTGCAACTCGCGGGCCAGCCGGCTGCGCTCGTCTTCGCGCACCGACTGCAGGTGGCGCGCCAGGTCGGTGAGGTCGCGAGTGCGCCGTTCGACCTCGTGCTCCAGGCGGTCGCGCTCGTGCTGCAGTTGTGCCCGCTGGTCGTCGCGCGCGGCGTCGAGCGACCTCATCTGGCGCACCGTGAGCGCGAGCATCAGCAGTCCGATCAACACCAGCGCGGCGATGCCGGCGCGGTTGGCCAGCAGCGTGTTGTGCAGGTTGCTGCGCGCGAGCGCCAGCTTGGTGTCCTCCTGGGCCACCAGGTCGGCCACCAGCGCGTCGAGCTCGCGCATGGCGTCGCGGCCGATGCCGGTCTTCACCACCTCGAGCGCGCCTTCGACGTTGCGCGATTCGAACATGTCCACCGTGGTGCGCAACTCCGACATCTTGCGCCGCGCCAGGTCGTCGATCTTGCGCACGCCGCCCTGGCTGGCGGCATCGTCGGCAAAGTCGTTGCGGATGCGAGCCAACTGCGTCTCCAGCAGCGACTGCGCCTGCTCGAACGGCGCCCGATACTCGCGTTGGCCGGTCAGCAGGTAGCCTCGTTGCCCAGCCTCGGCGGCTTGCAGCAGGAGCTGCAAGCGCCGCACTTCGGCACGCTGGCTGTAGATCACTTCGCCGCCGCGGATGTCGGCCAGCGCGCGCCGGTAGCCGACCTCGTTGACCACCAGAAACGCCACCGCCACCGCCACCACCACCGGTGCGGCCCATTTCAGCTTGTCCAAAGATACGGTGACCTTCAGGGCCATACTAGCTTTCGTACACTGGATCGATGCCGGCGCGGCTGCGACGGTACGGGGGACCCGCAATGATCAGAGTTGGCATCGTCGACGATCACGCGATCGTGCGCAGCGGCTTGAAGCAGTTCCTCGGCGAGCAGGTCGACCTGCGCGTCACGGGCGAGGCGGCCGACGGCGCCGGTGCCCTGCAATTGGCGCGGCGCGGCGATGTCGACGTGTTGCTGATGGACCTGGCGATGCCCGACCAGAGCGGCGTCGACGCGCTGGCGGCGATCAAGGCGCGCTTTCCGGATCTGCCGGTGCTGATCCTCAGCGGCTACCCCGAGACGCACTACGCGACCACGCTGCTGCGGCAAGGCGCCAGCGGCTACCTCAACAAGGAATGTGATCCCGAGGAGATCGCCAAGGCCATCCGCACCGTTGCGCTGGGCCGTCGCTACATGACGCCCGCGGTGGCCGACCTGCTGGTCGACCAGATGACCAGCACCGGGGACCGCCCGCTGCACGAGGGCCTGTCGGAGCGCGAGTTGCAGGTCTTCCTGCGCCTGGCCCAGGGTCAGACGGTGGGGCAGATGGCCGAGTCGATGAACCTGAGCGTCAAGACCGTCAGCACCTACCGCACGCGGGTGCTCGAGAAGCTGAAGCTGCACACCAACAGCGACCTCACCTACTACGCGCTGAAGAACGGCCTGATTCAGTGAGCTGCGCGGCCGCCGGGGGCGCGGCGTCATGCCGCGCCCGGGCGCTCATGCCCGTTGGCGGCAGCATCTGACAACGCGATGCAGTGGTCGACCAGGGCGTCGATCTCGCCGGACTTGTCGAACACGCGGCTCGCGCCGAGCGCCAGTGCGTGGCGCCTGATCTCGTCGGTGGCGTAGTTGGTGAGCACCACACGATCAGTGGTGCGGCCGCCACGCTGCAGCGCGCGCAGCACGTTGAGCCCGGTGCCTCGCCGCAAGTAGATGTCGACGATGGCGATGTCGCAATCGTGTCCGGGGTCGGCCAGCCACGACAACGCGGCGGCCTCGTCCTCGGCGGTGCCCACCACCTTCAGCGGCACCATTTCTTCGAGCGCAGCCACCAGGTTGTCCCGGATCACTGCACTGTCCTCGACGATGAATGCCTTGAGCGAAGCCATGCCCCGGTACCGCCGAACTGGGTTCCGGGCCCGGCGTGGCGTGGCCGAATCCGGCATTGAGTGGTCGGCAGTGTGCCGCAGACTGCGCGCCGGCGGCGTCGGGTGAACACGTCAGGCGTTGTAGGACTCGTCCGACACGATTGCTGCCGATGGTGTGTAATCAGCCGGCGAGAGGTGAGCAGTCATGCCGGCAAGTCGGCTTCTCGGCCCGGGGTTTGCATCGACGATCCGTGCGCGCATCCAGTGGCTGGTTGTGGCCTGCACGGTGCCGATGTTCCTGCTGGCCGTGCTGTGGCTGGTGCTGTCGTACCAGCGCGGCCGCGAGGCGCTGCTGCACACCAACCTGCAGGCCGCGCGCAACGTGGTGCAGGCGGTCGATCGCGAGATCGATGCCGCGATCCAGGTGCTGCATGCGCTGAGCACGGCGGCCAGCATCGACGAGGGTGACTACCGCCGCTTCCACGAGCGGGCGCGCCTCACGCTGCGCTACGTGGGGGCCGACAACATCGTGCTGCTCGACACCGAGCTCAACGGCCTGGCCAGCGCGGTCCACGACTGGGGCGCGCCGCTGCCCAAGGTGCGTCAGGATCGTTTTCCGCACGTGCTGTCCAGCGGCAAGCCGGCGGTGTCGGACGTCTTTGTCGGCCAGGTGTCCGGAAAGCTGCAGGCCGCGGTGGCGGTGCCGGTCGTGCGCGACGACCGCGTGGTCGCGCGCCTGGAGATGGTGTTCGACCTGCGGCGCTTCGCCGACTTGCTGGCGCGGCAGAACTTCGCGCCGCAGTGGACGGCCGCGGTGCTCGACAGCCAGAGCGTGATCGTCGCGCGCAGCCGCGATCCGCAGGCCTTCGTCGGCAAGACGGTCCCGCCGGTGCTGCTGAACCAGCTCAAGAGTGCACAGGAAGGCAGCTTCGAGGGCTACACCGCCGATGGCAGCTACGTGGTTGCCACCTTCAGCCGCGCCAGCGCCCATGGCTGGGCGGTGGCCATCGGCGTGCCGGTGAGCGAGTTGACTGCACAGTTGCAGCGCTCGTTGTGGCAGGCCGGCGCCGGCACCGCGCTGCTGCTGGTGGCCGGCTTGTTGCTGGCCCGCGCGATCGGCCGCGGCATCGCCAGCCCGATCCAGGCGCTGGTACAGCCTGCATTGGCCATCGGGCGCGGCGAAGCGGCGGCGGTGGCGCCATCGTCGTTGCACGAGGCCAGCGAGCTCGGCCGGGCGCTGCAGCAGGCGCAGAAGCTGCTGCTGCTGCGTGAACAGGCACGCCAGCAGGCCGAGGCATCGGTGCACGCGAGCCAGTCGCGGCTGCAGATGGCCCTCGACTCCGCCCAGATCGGCGATTGGGACATCGACTTGCGCAGCGGCGCGATCCGCCACTCGCTGCAGCACGATCGTTGTTACGGCTACACCGAAGCCGCCACCGACTGGAGCGCCGAGCGCTTCTTCCAATGCGTCCACCCCGACGACCGCGAGCGCATCCGGCGCCACATCAAGCAGACGCTGCAGGAGCGCACGTCGTGGCTGGACGAGTACCGCGTCGTCTGGCCCGATGGCAGCGTGCATTGGCTGACGACGCGCGGCACCTTCCTTTCGAGCGCCGGCGAGCCCGGCTTCGTCGTCGGCGTGGTGATCGAAACCACCGCGCGAAGGCAGGCCGAGGAGCTGCGGCTGCACAGCGCTCGCCTGGAGGCCGAGAACCGCCAGATCCAGGAGGCCAACCGGCTGAAGAACGAGTTCCTCGCCAACATGTCGCACGAGCTGCGCACGCCGCTGAACGCGGTGATCGGTTTCGCCGACATCCTGCGCGCCAGCGGCGCCCACCTGCCCGAAGAAAAGCGCGGCGACTACCTGGGCCACATCGCCTCCAGCGGGCGCCACCTGCTGCGCCTGATCAACGACGTGCTCGACCTGTCCAAGGTCGAGTCGGGCAGGTTCGACCTGCTGCCCGAGCCCGTGCTGCTGCAACAGGTGGCCGACGAGGTGGCCGGCGTGCTGCGCGCCGAGGCGGCGCGCAAGGACGTGCAGCTGCAGATGCAGATCGATCCGGCGCTGACCGATCTCGTGCTCGATCCCGCGCGGCTGCGGCAGATGATCTACAACCTGCTGTCCAACGCGATCAAGTTCACCGGCGCCGGCGGGCGCGTGGTGATGCGCGCGATGCCGCAGGGCGAGCGCGAGCTGCGCATCGAAGTCGAGGACAACGGCATCGGCATTGCCCACGCCGACCAGCCCAAGCTGTTTCGGCAGTTCCAGCAGGTGCACAGCGGACTGGCCAAGACGCATCCCGGCACCGGCCTGGGGCTGGCGCTGACGCGCCACCTGGCCGAGCTGCACGGCGGCAGCGTCGGTGTGCGCAGCACGCCGGGGGTGGGCAGCGTGTTCCACCTGGTGCTGCCACGTCGCCTGCGGGCGGCGGCGGCGCGAGCCGATGCGGCCGGCGAGCCGCCGGCACCGGATGCGCCGACTGTGCTGGTGATCGAGGACGATCGGGCCGATCAGACCGAGTTGGCGCGCATCCTGCGTGCGGCCGGCTACCAGGTCGAAGTGGCCGGCACCGCGCAGCAGGCGCTGCAGATGGCCGCCACGCGGCGCTACGACGCCATCACGCTGGACCTGCTGCTGCCCGATCGCAGCGGGTTGGAGGTGTTGAACGAGGTGCGTGCCGGCGGATTCAATTCCGAGGTGCCGGTGGTGGTGATCACGATGGTCACGCAGGCCTCGG
Source organism: Burkholderiaceae bacterium (assembly GCA_036520715.1). Taxonomy (GTDB): domain Bacteria; phylum Pseudomonadota; class Gammaproteobacteria; order Burkholderiales; family Burkholderiaceae_C; genus JAEUPI01. The sequence goes on from DATDJF010000338.1 coordinate 15,170, forward strand.
CACTGGCCGGCATCGTGGTCAGCGACGTGCTGACCAAGCCGATTCGCCAGCATGAGGTGAATGCGGCGCTGCGCCGCCTGCGCCGCAGCGATGGGCGCGCGCTGCGCGTGCTGGTGGTCGACGATGACCCGGTGGCGCTCGAGCAGATGGCGGCCACCCTGCAGACGCTCGGCATGACGGCGCTGCTGGCGCCCAGCGGCGCCCTGGCGCTCGAGGCGCTCGACCGCCAGGCCCCCGACGCGATGGTGCTCGACCTGCTGATGCAGGGCATGAACGGATTCGATCTGCTGCACGAGCTGCGGCAGCGGCCGCATCTGGAGTCGCTGCCGGTGTTCGTGTGGACCCAGATGCGGCTGAGCGCCGACGAACTGGCCACGCTGTCGCGCTCGGCACGGGCCGTCGTGGACAAGCTCGACGGCGGCCTGCCAAAGCTGGCACAGCAGCTGCGCGCCTGGCAGGCGCAGCAGGCACAGAAGGAGGCGGCGTGAGCAGCCCGCCGCTCAGCCCGCCCCGTGTGCTGGTGGTCGACGATGGCCTGCTCAACATCGAGATCGCGACCCACCTGCTCACCGAGGCGGGCATGCAGGTGGCCACCGCGCTCGACGGCAGCGGCGTGCTGGCGCAAGTGGCCGCGTTCGCACCCGACATCGTGCTGATGGACATCCAGCTCCCGGGGCTCGACGGCCTGACGCTGACCCAGCAGTTGCGCAGCCAGGCGTCGACGCGCGCTCTGGTGATCGTGGCCTTCACGGCCTACGCGATGAAGGGCGACCGCGAGAAGTTCCTGGCCGGCGGTTGCGACGCCTACATCAGCAAGCCGATCGACGTCGACACCTTCGCCGACGAGGTGAGGGCGCTGTTGCCTGCCCGCTGAGGCGCCGGCTCGGCGCCTTCAGGCGCGCTCGCCCAGCTCGGGCACGCGGATCTCGCAGCTGATGCCGCGTGTGCCGTTTTCGCGCCAATGCACCTCGCCGCCGAGCAGCTTGACGCGCTTGCGGATGCCGCCCAGTCCCAGGCCATGGGCCCAGGTCTCGGGCCGGCGGCCGGCGCCGTCGTCGCTCACCATCAGCGTGAAGCGGCCGCGCTGGTAGTGCGCCGACACCGACGCCCGCGTGGCGTGCGCATGCACGATGACGTTGTTGATCAGCTCGCGCAGCATGCGCGTCAGCGCCGACCACTGCACGACGCTCAGGTTGATGTCGCGGTCGAACTCGAACGACCAGTCGAGCTCGCAGTGCGCGGCGTCCAGGCGCTGCGTGATGTCGGCCTTCCACTCGGCGCCGGCGTGCGACAGCAGGTGCGACGACGCGGCCAGGCCACGCGTCAGGGTCTTCAAGTCCTGCAGCGTGTGGCGGACATAGTCCTCCATCTCGGGGCTCTGCGCCTTGTACATCAGCGTCAGCAGGCGCGCGCCGATGTCGTCGTGCAGGTCCTGCGCGATGCGCGCGCGCTCCTCGTTGCGTCCTTGCTCCACCGCGCGGTCGAACGCCACCGCACGCACCATCTGCTCGAGCACACGGTCGGTGAGGCGGGCGTCCTCGCGGGTGAACAAGCGCCGGCCGCGACGCGCGAAGCGCAACACCAGCGAGCCGCGCGGCTGCAGCTCGTCGGGCACGCCCGACAGGCGCGGCAGCGGCACCAGCATCGTCGAGCCGTCGCCGACCACGCGCGCGCCATTGGCCGAGCGGGTGGTGTGGCCCATCTCGAGCGGCTCGAAGAGGTCGCCGAGCAGCCGCGCGAAGTGCTCGGTGTGGTCGCCTCCCGTGGTCTCGATCTCGCGCGCGGTGCGGTACAGCCCCTCGAACATGCGCTCGGTGGTCAGCATGTTGCTGCCCATCAGCAGGTTGAGCATCCACTGGCGTGCGCCGGCATACAGCCCGAGCGCCAGGAACAGCGCCAGCGTGTGCGACGTGAACTGGCTCATCGGCATCACGGCGACGAACAGCAAGTCGAGCGAGGTGGCCACCGCGCTGATGCCGGCCAGCAGCGTGAACTCGCGCATCACCTGCTGCGAGCGCGACAGGAACGGCACCAGCATCAGCGCCGAGGCCTGGAACACGTACCAGATCAGCGAGCCGGGGCCGGCGGCGAAGCGCTGCACGTCGGCATTGCCCTGCGACAGCGCCACCGTCAGCGTCAGCAGCAGCAGGATCGCGAGCACCGCCAGGCTCAGGCGCCGCATCACGATGGCCATCGGGTGCGGCGTCAATCGATACGACCAGATCAGCAGCAGCCATCCGGCCGCGAAGTAGCTGAGCTGAAGCCCCTGCACCCACCACCACAGC
>DATDJF010000339.1:0-4102 GCA_036520715.1 Burkholderiaceae bacterium
CTACGACGAATTCACGCTGCGCGGTCAACTGCCCGACAAGCCCGGCGCGTTGTGGTTCAAGGTGCAGCAGGTGTGCGAGCGCGGCGAACTCAACTGGGCCGAGGTGCCGGCGTCGGGTGTCTCGACGCGCGGGCTCAAGTCGCCCGCCGTGCTGCTCGAAGTCACCCCCGCCGCGGCCAGCGGCCATACCCACTGAACAGCCCCATGGAGATCCAGATGAAGCTTGTCCACCGCACCTGCCTCGCCGCCGCGCTGTCGCTGCTCGGCGCCGCCGCATGCGCGCAAACCACGGTCAAGGACGCCTGGGTGCGCGGCACCGTCGCCGAGCAGAAGGCCAGCGGCGCCTTCATGCACATCACGTCGGCCAAGGGCGGCAAGCTGGTCTCGGTGAGCTCACCGGTGGCCGGCGTCACCGAGGTGCACGAGATGGCGATGGAGGGCACGACGATGCGCATGCGCGCGGTCGGCTCGCTGGAGCTGCCGGCCGGCAAGGCGGTCGAGCTCAAGCCCGGCGGCTACCACGTGATGCTGATGGACCTGAAGCAGCAGCTCAAGGCCGGCGACACGGTGCCGCTCAGCCTGGTGGTCGAAGGCAAGGACGGCAAGCGCGAGACGGTGCAGTTGCAGGCGCCGGTGCGCGCGCTCGACGCGGCCGCGTCCAAGCACTGAGCTCGTGTCGGCGCCCCTCGCTTGTCAGGGCCCGGCGACGAGCTTGAACACCTTGCCTGTGTCGCCGAAGGGTCCGAGCCCTTCGTGCGTCAGCACGTAGACCTCGCCAGCGCGGTCCTCGGCCAGGCCGACGATGCGGCTGTCGATCTGCAGCACCCGTTGGAACGGCCACAGCGCACCCGCCTGCTCACCCGGCCTGGCCACGAACAGCTGTCCGGACGGTTGGCGGAACGCCGCACTCCAGTCGCTGAAGATCAGCTGGCCTCGCAACTGCGGGATCAATTGGCCACGGTAGATCCGTGCACCGGTGATCGCGGTGCCGACGCCGGCGATGCCGAGCTTGGAGGCCGGATGCTGCACCTGCATGTTCGGATACTCCACCACCGGCAGCTCGAGCGCCTGGCCGCTGGCGTCGACGCGCGGGCAGCTCGCAGGCGGTTCGCGCGGCTTCAGCCGATCGACGCAGTGCGCGCCCTCGATCAGCGGCCAGCCGAAGTTGCCCGGCCTGCGCACGCGGTACGCAGCCTCCCACAACGTCTCGGCGGTGGCGGTGATGTAGAAGTCGCCGCTGCCGTTGCTGTCGAAGGCAATGCGATAGGGATTACGAAAGCCCCACGCAAACACCTCGGGCCGTCCGGCCTTGCCGACCAGCGGATTGCCCGGCGGGATCGCGTAGCCGGGGAAGCCGCGGTCGACGTCGATGCGCAGCACCTTGCCGTACAACGAATGCAGGTCCTGCGCGAGCTGATCCCAGATCAGCAGTTCGGCCGGCACGTCGAACGCTTCGTGCAGCACCTTCGGGCCGATGCCGTGCGACGCACCGCTGTCGCCCAACCCGATGTACAGCATGCCGTCGGGGCCGAATGCGAGCGCGCCGCCGTTGTGCTTGCGGCTCGGCCAGTCCTGCTCGAGCAGGACACGCTCGCCCGCCAGCTCCACCGGGCCCAGCGTGCCCGGCTTCGCGTTGAACTCCGAGACGCGGCGCGTGTGGTTCCAGGATCTCGGCGCGCCGGCGCGCAGCGGCGCGCTGTAGGTGACCACGAAGCGGCCGTTGCGGGCGAACTGCGGGTGCAGGGCAAGGCCGAGCAGGCCGCGCTCCTCGAAATCGTTTACCAGCGCCAGCATCTGCGGCCGCAGATCGAGAAACGGCTCGTCGGCCACGCCGCCGCCGGGCAGCAACACGCGCACCAGCCCGTTCTGCTGGACGACCAGCATGCGCCCGCTGCCGTCGGGCAACTCCTCGAGCTGGATCGGAGCCACCAGACCGCTGGCGACCGGACGCACCGCCAGCGCCTGGGCTTGCACGGCAACGCTTGCCAACGCCGGCCACAGGCCGATGGCGAGATGCCGCAACCAGCGTGCGAGCGTCATCGATGTGCGCTGCCGGGGCAAACGTTCCTCACGACGCGCAGCGCACCGGCTTCGCGCCGAGCGGACCGCTCAGCACCCCCGGCTCGAGGCCGACCAGGTAGCCGCGCCGGCCGCCGTTGATCAGGATGCGCGGCAGCTCGAGCACGCTCGCCTCGACGAACACGCGCAGCGCCTTGCGGGTGCCGAACGGCGAGGTGCCACCGAGCTGGTAGCCGCTGGCGCGCTGGGCCTCGTCGGGCTTGCAAGGCTCGATGCTCTTGACGCCGATCTCGCGTGCCAGGTTCTTGGTGCTCACCTCGCGGTCGCCGTGCATCAGCACGATCAGCGGCTCGAGGCGCTCGTCGCGCATCACCAGCGTCTTGACCACGGTGTGCTCGTCGACGCCGAGCTGGCGTGCCGATTCGGCGGTGCCGCCACGCTCGACGTAGTCGTACACATGCTCGGTGAACGGCACGCCGTGTTCACGCAGCCACTCGGTGGCCGGCGTGGCACTGACGTGCTTGTCCTTCTTCGCCATCACTGTGCGGGGTCGCGAATCTCCCGGCGGATGGCATCGATGCGTGCCAGCAGGTCCGCCGACAACGTGGTGCCCCAGGCGTCGAGGCATTCATCGAGTTGCGCCACCGTGGTGACGCCGATCAGCGTGCTGGCCACGCGCCAGTTGCCGTAGCAGAAGGCGAGAGCCAGGCGCGTCGGCGTGAGGCCCGCCTCGCGCGCCAGTGCGTTGTAGCGGCGCGCCGCAGTCAGCGATTCGGCGCGGCCCCAGCGCTGCGCGCGCATGCTGGCAAAACGCGCCAGGCGGCCGAGCTGCGGCCGGTCGGCGTCCATGCCGGCTTCGTCGTACTTGCCGGTCAGCGTGCCGAAGCCGAGCGGCGAGTACGCCAGCAGCGACACGCCGCAGCGGTGCATCGTCTCGTCGAGGCCGTTGTCGACCACGCGGTTGACCAGCGTGTACGGGTTCTGCACGCTGACCACACGCGCCAGCCCGTGGGCCTGCGCCACACGCACGAATTCGCCCAGGCCCCACGGCGTTTCGTTCGACAGCCCGATGTGCCGCACCTTGCCGGCCTTGACCAGGGCCGTCAGCGCCTGCAACTGATCGTGGATCGACGTGAAGTCGCGATCCTTGGCGGGATCGAAGTACATGGCACCGAACGACGGCGCGTTGCGGTTGGGCCAGTGGATCTGGTAGAGGTCGATCACCTCGGTGCGCAGCCGGCGCAGACTGGCGTGGCACGCCGCTTCGATGTCGGCGGGCGCCAGGTCGAGGCCGCCGTTGCGCACCCAGTCCATGCCGCGCGCCGGCCCCGCCACCTTGGTGGCGAGCACCACACGCTGGCGCACGCCCGGCCGCGCGTCGAACCAGTGGCCGATGATCGTCTCGGTGGTGGTGAAGGTCTCGCGGCGCGCCGGCACCGGGTACATCTCGGCGGTGTCGATCAGCGTCACGCCGCGCTCGAGCGCGGCGATGCCGCGCGTGATCGGCCCGGCCACCGCCGAGAGGCCCTTGATCGGCGAGATGACCATCAGCATCGCGGTGATGAAGGCGGCGAAGCTGCCGACGGTGCCGCCCGAGGTCTCGCTCTGCCACAGCGCGACCGTCAGCACGGCCGACAGCGCGCAGGCCGCGAGCACCTGCGTCAGCGGCGTCATCGTAGCGCCCGCGGCGACGGTCTTGAGCGTGATGCGGCGCAGGCGGTCGCTGCTCTGCGCAAAGCGCTGGCCCTCGGCGTGCTCGGCGCCATGCAGGCGCACGATCTTCCAGGCCAGGACGTTCTCCTCGACCACGTAGGCGAGCTCGTCGGTCGACTTCTGCCCCTCCACCGTGAGTCGGTGCAGGCGCTTGCCGATCGTTCGCAGCACGATTGCCACGGTCGGCAGCAGCACGCCGACGAAAGCCGTGAGCTGCCAGTTCAGCCACAGTAGGTAGCCGAGCAGCGCGATCAGCGAGAAGGTGTCCTTGATCAGGCCGACGACCGAGTTGACGAGCTGGCTCGCGCCGCTCTGCACCTCGTAGACGAGCGTGTTGGTGAGATTGCTCGCCGAGTGCCGCGTGAAGATC
>DATDJF010000340.1:0-19043 GCA_036520715.1 Burkholderiaceae bacterium
GAACAGGTGGCCCGAGTAGTAGAAGCCGAGCGCCGCCTTCTCGCACGACAGCCGCTCGCGCACGTCCATCGGCCCGGCCGCCACCAGGGCCGGCTCGTGCGTCGATGCCGCATGCGAGCCGCCGAAGTCGAACAGGCCGCCTTGCGACTGATTGACATCCTGCGTGTCGGCCCAGTCGAAGGCGAGCGACACGCTGGCCAGCAAGGACGCCCGGTCGTCATGCAGTGTGTCGAAGGCGCCGGCCTTGATCAGCGCCTCGACGGCGCGCTTGTTGACGCGCTGGCGGTCGACGCGTGCGCTGAAGTCGAACAGGCTGCGAAACGGGCCGCCGTCGCCCTCGCGCGCCGCGACGATGGCCTCGATCGCGCCCTGCCCCGTGCCCTTGACGGCCCCGAGGCCGTAGCGCACGCGCTTGGCGTCGATCGGCTCGAAGCGGTAGCTGCCGCGGTTGACATCGGGCGGCTCGAAGGCGACGTCGAACTGCTTGGCGTCGTCGATCAACACTTTCAGCTTGTCGGTGTTGTCGATTTCGACGCTCATGTTGGCGGCGTAGAACTCGGCCGGGAAGTGCACCTTCAGCCAGCCGGTGTGATACGCGAGCAGTGCATACGCCGCGGCGTGGCTCTTGTTGAAGCCGTAGCCGGCGAACTTCTCCATCAGGTCGAAGATCTCGTCGGCCTGCTCGCCTTGAATGCCCTTGGCCGCGGCGCCCTCGCGGAAGATGGTGCGCTGCTTGGCCATCTCCTCGGGCTTCTTCTTGCCCATGGCCTTGCGCAGGATGTCGGCCGAGCCCAGCGAATAGCCCGCCAGCACCTGCGCGGCGATCATCACCTGCTCCTGGTAGACGAAGATGCCGTAGGTCTCGGCCAGCACCGGCTCGAGCAGCGGGTGCGGATAGGTCACCGGTTCGCGGCCGTGCTTGCGAGCGCAGAAGCTCGGGATGTTGTCCATCGGCCCGGGACGGAACATCGCGTTCAGAGCGGTCAGGTCCTCCAGCCGATTGGGCTTGGCATCGCGCAACATGCCCTGCATGCCGCGCGATTCGAACTGGAACACCGCTTCGGTCTGCCCCTGAGCGAACAGGCGGTACACCGCGGGGTCGTCGAGCGGGATGCGTTCGAAGCTGAAGTCGGCACGCTGCGGGTACCGCGCGACGATCAGATCCTTGGCGAGCTCGAGGATCGTCAGCGTGGCCAGGCCCAGGAAGTCGAACTTCACCAGGCCGATCGCCTCGACGTCGTCCTTGTCGAACTGGCTCACCGCGGCGTCGCTGCCCGGCTGCTGGTACAGCGGGCAGAAGTCGGTGATGCGGCCCGGCGCGATCAGCACGCCGCCAGCGTGCATGCCGATGTTGCGCACCAGGCCTTCCACCTGCGTGGCCAGCGCCAGCAGCTCGGCCACCTCTTCTTCGGCGGCCTCGCGCTGGTTGAGCTCCGGCGCCTCCTTGCGCGCGTAGATCAGCCCGGGGTCGGGCTTGTCGGGCAGCTTGGCGAGCGTGACCGTCTTGCCGGGCGGCGCCGGAATCAGCTTGGCGATCGAGTCGACGTGGCCGTAGCCCATGCCGAGCACGCGGCCGACGTCGCGCAGCGCGGCCTTGGCGGCCATGGTGCCGAAGGTGGCGATCTGGCTCACCGCGTCGCGGCCGTAACGCTGCTTGACGTAGTCGATCACGCGCTCGCGGTTGGCCTGGCAGAAGTCGATGTCGAAGTCGGGCATCGACACCCGCTCGGGATTGAGGAAGCGCTCGAACAGCAACTGGTAGTGCAGCGGGTCGAGGTCGGTGATGTTCAGCGAATACGCCACCAGCGAACCGGCGCCCGAGCCACGCCCCGGGCCCACCGGGCAGCCATGGCTGCGTGCCCAATTGATGAAGTCGGCGACGATCAGGAAGTAGCCCGCGAAGCCCATCGTGCGGATGGTGGCGATCTCGTAGTCGAGCCGTTCGGCGTAGCGCGGGCGTTGCGCGTCGCGTTTGGCGGGGTCCGGGTACAGCGCGCACAGCCGCCGCTCCAAGCCGTCGTGGCTGGCGCGATGGAAGTACTGCTCGAGCGAAACGCCTTCGGGGATCGGAAAGTCGGGCAGGCGTGCCACGCCGAGCGTGAGCTGCAGGTTGCAGCGCTGCGCGATCGCCACGCTGTTGGCCAGCGCCGACGGCACGTCGGCAAACAACTCGCGCATCTGGGCCTGGGTCTTGAAGTACTGCTCGCGCGAGAAGCGCTTGATGCGCCGCGGATTGGCGAGCGTCTCGCCTTCGGCCACGCACACCCGCGCCTCGTGCGCGTCGAACTCCTCGGGCGTAACAAACTGCACCGGCTGCGTGGCCACCACCGGCAACTTCAGCTCGGCAGCCAGCGCCACTGCGGCGCGCACGTGGGCCTCGTGCGTGGGCAGCCCGGCGCGCTGCAGCTCGATGTAGAAACGCCCCGGATACAGCGCCGCCAGCCGCTGCGCCATGGTGACCGCGCGCTCGCGGTCGCCCGCCAGCAGCGCGGCACCCACCGCGCCGGCGTCGGCGCCCGACAGTGCGATCAGGCCTTCGGCGCACTCGGCGAGCCACTCCCACTTGACCCACGCCTGCGCGCGCTGCACGTTGCTGGTCCAGGCGCGCGACAGCAGGTGGCACAGGTTGTGATAACCCGCGGCGTTGCACACCAGCAGCAGCAGCCGCGAGGCCTGCTTGTCGCCGCTGCCCGCAGCAGGCTCGATCCACAGATCGACGCCGATGATCGGCTTGATGCCTTCGGCACGGCAGGCCTTGTAGAACTTGACGGCGCCGAACAGATTGCCGAGGTCGGTGATCGCCAGCGCCACCTGCGCATCGTCGCGCGCCACACGCACGGCATCGGCCACCCGCAACGTGCTGTCGACCACCGAGTACTCGGTGTGTGTGCGCAGGTGGACGAAAGCCATGCGGTGAATTGTAGGCAGCGCTGCCGCGGTCGCAGCTTCTACAATCACTTCATGTCCGGGTCGCGACACGGCGCTGCGTTCGCGCGCAAGTTGCCCTGATGGGCCGCTGGCTGCCGCGGATCGTCGGTCTGCTGTTGATGGCCAGCGCATTGGCGCTCGCGCTGTCGCGTGCGCCCGACCTGCCGGTGCAATCGCTGGTCGCGCGCTGGGCGCCGCCACCGTCGGAGTTCATCGACTTGAACGGCCAGCTCGTGCACCTGCGCGACGTCGGCCCGCGCGGCGACGCGCTGCCGCTGGTGCTGCTGCACGGCACGTCGGCCAGCCTGCACACCTGGGAAGGCTGGAGCCGTGCGCTGCAAGGGCAGCACCGCGTCATCAGCTTCGATCTGCCCGGCTTCGGCCTCACCGGGCCATGGAGCGGCCGCTACGCGTCGTGGTCGTACCGGGGCGACGATCTCGCGCGCTTCGTGATCGAGCTGCTCGACCACTTGCAGGTGCGGCGCTTCGCGATCGCCGGCAATTCGTTGGGCGGCGAGGTGGCGTGGCGCGTGGCCTCGCTGACCCCCGAGCGCGTGCAGCGCCTGGTGCTGGTCGATGCCGCCGGCTACGAGCTGAAGCCCGAGTCGATGCCGATCGGCTTTCGACTGGCCGCGCTGCCGGGGGTGAACCATGTCTTCGAATGGCTGCTACCGCGCGGCGTGGTCGAGGCCAGCGTGCGCAACGTGTACGGCGACCCGGCCAGGGTGACGCCGCAACTGGTCGACCGTTACTTCGAGATCACGTTGCGCACCGGCAACCGGGCGGCGCTGGTGCAACGTTTCCAGGCGCAGGCACTGGATCAGCGCGACGTCGAGGCCAGCGCGGCGCGCATCCGCGCGCTCAAGCTGCCGACACTGGTGATGTGGGGCGGCCGCGATCGCCTGATCCCGCCGACGCTGGCGCAGCGTTTCCACGCCGACATCGCCGGCAGCCAGCTGGTGGTGTTCGACACCTTGGGCCACGTGCCGCAGGAGGAGGATCCGGTGGCGACGGCAGCCGCTGTGCAGCGCTTCTGGAAGGAGGCGCCCTGATCGCCGCCGCAGATCACTGGCCCTGGCGCAAGGCCTCCAGCACCTCGGAGTGGAACTCGCGCCGGTACAGCACCCACACCACCAGCGCGGTGGCAGCGATGAATATCCAGGCCGACAGAAACCAGGCCACCACCGCAAAGGCCAAGTAGTAGGCGCGCAAGCCGTCGGTGAAGGCCTCGGCCGCCAGGCCGAGCACGCGGCCGGCGCGGTCGGCAAAGGCTTCACGCTGCGCCACGTCCGCCAAATCCCTGAAATCGGGCGCCGCGCCCACCAGGATGGCGCCGAAGGTGTATTGCCGCAGGCTCCAGGTGAAGCGAAAGAAGGCGAACACGAAGACGGCGGTGAGCAGCGCCACCTTCAGATCGAACACCAGCACCGACGTCTGCGCCGCGAAGGGCAGCTCGCTCACCAGCTCGCTCGCCTTGCCGGTGGTGCCCAGCGCCGCCAGCAGGCCGCCGATGATCAGGATGGTGGTCGACGCGAAGAACGACGGGCTGCTCGACAACGTCTGCAGCACCGCCGCATCGACGATGCGGTTCTCGCGCACGGTGGCCTGCAGCATCCACTGACGGCGCCAGTGGTTGGTGCTGGCCAGCACCGAAGGCTGCACGTCGGCGCGCCGCTTGGCGAACTGGGTATAGCCGACCCAGGCGGTGAAGAAGAACAACAGGGCCAGCCAGTCGATCGGCGGCAGCACCCCCGGCATGCGCATCAAGGCGTCCATGCCGCACTGTAGCGGGCCGCGCTGCGCCTCCCGCGCAGCGCGGCACGGCTCACGGCGCCAGGTCGAACACCAGCACCTCGGCGTCGCGGCCGCCTGCCAGCGCGACCTGCGGTTCGCCGCGCAGCAGCAGCGCGTCACCCGCGGCCAGTGCCTGCCCGTTGACCTGCAGCGCACCGCGCGCCACGTGCACGTAGCCCAGGCGCCCCGGCGCCAACGGCAGCGCGGCCTGCTCGTCGCCGTCGAACAGCCCCGCATGCAGGCTGGCGTCGGCAAACACGGTCAGCGCGCCGTCACGCCCGTCGGGCGAGGCCACCAGCCGCAGGCGTCCGCGTTTTTCGGCGACGGCGAATGCCTTTTGCTCGTAGCCCGGATCGATGCCCTGCCGCGACGGCAGGATCCAGATCTGCAGGAAGTGCGTCTCGGCCTTGGCAGCGGCGTTGAACTCGCTGTGCATCACGCCGCGTCCGGCGCTCATGCGCTGCAATTCGCCCGGCACGATGGTGGCGCCGGTGCCCATGCTGTCGCGGTGGGCCAGCGCGCCTTCGAGCACGTAGCTCAGGATCTCCATGTCGCGGTGGCCGTGGGTGCCGAAGCCGGTGCCCGGCGCGATGCGGTCTTCGTTGATGACGCGCAGGTTGCCGAAGCCCATGTGGGCCGGGTCGTGGTACTCGGCGAACGAAAAGCTGTGCCGGCTCTTCAGCCAGCCGTGATCGGCAACGCCACGGTCGGCCGACTTGCGCAACGTGATCATCTGAAGCCCCCGAAGTGCATGTCGTAACTGTAGAAGTGGTTACCAGAGGCGAAGCGAGTGCCGTTCGCAGCCGCCATTCAAATATGATGAACCCCCGAATGTGCGACCCTCACTCGACCCGCGCCGTCCGACCACGCAGCGTCCGTCAGGCTCGAGTCACCCGGTTGGCCGGGCCGCCGTCACGCTGCGTCACGGCCTTCTCAGGGACAGCGCTGATGATGCGGCACCCGGCACTGTCATGAACAACGCCCGCCGCAACGCGTTGACGCCCGAGGCGCTCGCCATGGTCGATGCCATTGCGCGCAGCGGCAGCTTTGCCGCCGCGGCGCGTGAGCTGGGCAAGGTGCCGTCTGCGCTCACCTATAGCGTGCGCCAGCTCGAAGACGCGCTCGACGTGCTGCTGTTCGACCGCAGCTCGCGCCAGGCCAGGCTCACTGCTGCCGGCGTGGAATTGCTCGAGCACGGCCGGCGCGTGCTCGGCGCCGTCGATGCGCTGGCCAATCGCGTGCAACGCGTGGCCACCGGCTGGGAAGCCAGCCTGACGATCGCCGCCGACGGCGTGGTCTCGCGCCTGACGCTGTTCGAGCTGGTCGAGAGCTTCTACGCCGAGCGCGGCGCCGGCGCCAGCACGCAGCTGCGCCTGCGCACCGAGGTGCTCACCGGCGTGTGGGAGGCGCTGGTCAGCGGCCATGCCGACCTCGCGATCGGCCTCAGCGGCGACACCGGAGGCCATGTCGGCATCGAGGTGCGAGCGTTGGGCGAGATGTCGTTCGTCTTTGCGGTCGCACCGCATCACCCGCTGGCGGGGCGGCCCGAACCGCTGGCCGACGACGAGATCCAGCGCCACCGCGCGGTCGCGGTGGCCGATTCGGCGCAGCGCTTGGCCCCGGCCACCCACAACCTGCTCGGCGGACAGGACGTCTTCACCGTCTCCTCGATGCAGGCCAAGATCGAGGCACAGGTGCGGTGCCTGGGCTGTGGCTTCATTCCCGAGCCGCTGGCGCGCACGCACATCCGCAATGGCGTGCTGGTGGTCAAGCGCGTGCAGCGCGGCAATCCGTTGGCGCGCATGAGCTACGCCTGGCGCGCCGACGCCGTGGGGCAGCCGCAGAAGGCACCCCAGGGCCTGGCCCTGCAGTGGTGGCTGCGCCAGCTCGACAGCAGCACCACGCGCCAGGCGTTGCTCGAAAGCCATCACCACGTGATGGCCGACGTCGACTAGGATGAAACAGCCCCCACACTCGCTTCGCTGGCTGCCCCCCGAGGGGACGCGTCAGTGGCTTCGGGCGGCCGGGCGCCACTGACATGGCGACCTACATCGGCCGCTTCGCCCCCACGCCGTCGGGCCCGCTGCACGAGGGCTCGCTGGTGGCTGCGCTCGCGAGCTGGCTTGACGCACGCGCGCACGGCGGGCGCTGGCTGGTGCGCATCGAGGACATCGACACGCCGCGCAACGAGGAAGGCGCCGACCAGATCATCCTCGGCCAACTGGCGATCTGCGGCCTGGTGGGCGACGAGGAGCCGTTGCTCCAGTCGCGGCGCATCGCGGCCTATGACGAGGCCCTGCTGCAGCTCGCGGATGCCGGGCAGGTGTATCCATGCGGCTGCAGCCGCCGCGAAGTGGAGCAGGTGCTGATCACGCTGGGCTACCTGCAGGAGCGCGACGAGGAGCGGGTGTATCCGGGCACCTGCCGCGGCGGCCTGCGCGGCAAGCCGGCGCGCGCGATGCGCGTGCTGACCACGCTCGGCGGCGAAGACATCACGATCCGCTGGATGGACCGCCGGATCGGACGGCAGCGCCAGAACCTCACGCGCGAGGTGGGCGACTTCGTCGTCAAGCGCGCCGATGGCCTGTTCGCCTACCAGCTCGCGGTGGTGGTCGACGATGCGTACCAGGGCATCACGCACATCGTGCGCGGCGAAGACCTGGCCGACAACACCTCGCGGCAGATTCACCTGCAGCGGCTGATGGGGCTGCCCGAACCGCTGTACCTGCACACGCCGCTGGTGATGGGCATCGACGGCCACAAGCTGTCCAAGCAGAACGGCGCCGCGCCGCTGGACGTCAGCGACCCGGTGGCTGCGCTGCAGAGCGCCGCTCGTGTGCTGGAACTGCCGCGCATCGAGGCGCTGTCGGTGTCGGAGTGGCTGACCGCGGCCACACGCTCGTGGGCCACCCGCTGGGTGGCCTGAGCCCGCTCGCCGCGCCCGCACTGCGCGTGGACCGTCACGCGTCGAGCCAGTGCGCGCGGTAGTACAGCAACTCGTCGATCGACTCGTGCACGTCGGCCAGCGCCGTGTGCGCCTGGTTCTTCTTCACGTTGTCGAGCAATGCCGGCCGCCAGCGCCGCGCCAGCTCCTTGAGCGTGCTGACGTCGAGGTTGCGGTAGTGAAAGAAGGCCTCGAGCCGCGGCATGTGGTTGGCCAGGAAGCGGCGATCCTGGCAGATGGTGTTGCCGCACATCGGACTCTTGCCGGCGGCCACGAAGCGGCGCAGCCACGCGATCACCGTGTCTTGCGCCGCGGTCTCGTCGATGGTGGAGGCGCGCACCCGGTCGATGAGCCCGCTCTTGCCGTGCGTGCTCTTGTTCCAGGCGTCCATCGCGTCGAGCGTGGCGTCGCTCTGATGGACCGCCAGCACCGGGCCCTCGACACGCCGCGTCACCTGCGCATCGGTGACCACGACCGCCAGCTCGATGATGCGGTCGCGCTCGGGCGACAGCCCGGTCATCTCGAGGTCGATCCAGATCAGGTTCTGGTCGTTCGATACGATCGTGTCGGCGGGGTCTTGGGCAGCGGCGTTCATGGCGGCATTGTGGCTCAGCCTACACTTCGGCCATGTCACTGCACCCGTTGACTTGGCTGTTTGCCATCGCGCTGCTGGCGGCGCTGGCCACCCGTCTGTGGCTGGCCTCGCGCCAGATGCGCCATGTGTCGGCGCATCGCAACGCCGTGCCGCCGGCGTTCGCGTCACGCGTCTCGCTGCAGGCGCATCAGCGTGCGGCCGACTACACCGTGGCCAAGACACGCTTCGGCCTGCTGACCACCGCGTTCGGCAGCGCGCTGCTGCTCGGCTGGACGCTGCTCGGCGGCCTCGACGTGCTCAACGAGTGGGTGCGCGACGCGGTGCTGCCGCGCTGGGGCGCGTTGCCCTATGAGCTGGCGCTGCTCGCCGCCTTCGTGCTGATCGGCGCCGTGATCGATCTGCCGTTCGAGTGGTGGCGCACGTTCCGCATCGAACAACGCTTCGGCTTCAATCGCAGCTCCTGGCGGCTGTTTGTCGCCGACCTGCTCAAGAGCACCCTGGTGGCCGCCGTGCTCGGGCTGCCGCTGGCGGCGCTGGTGCTGTGGCTGATGGCCAGCACCGGTGGCTGGTGGTGGCTGTGGGTGTGGGCCGCCTGGACGGCGTTCAACCTGCTGATCCTGGTGATCTATCCGACGCTGATCGCACCGCTGTTCAACAAATTCGAGCCGCTGCGCGACGAGACGCTCGCCGCACGCGTGCAGACGCTGATGCAGCGCTGCGGCTTCGCCGCCAAGGGCTTGTTCGTGATGGACGGCAGCCGCCGCTCGGCGCACGGCAACGCCTACTTCACCGGCCTGGGTGCCGCCAAGCGGGTGGTGTTCTTCGACACCTTGCTGGCTGCCCTCACGCCGGGTGAGGTGGAGGCCGTGCTGGCGCACGAACTCGGGCACTTCAAGCGCCGCCACGTGCTCAAGCGCATGGTGGCGATGTTCGCGCTCAGCCTGGCCGGCCTGGCGCTGCTCGGCTGGCTGGCCTCGCGCAGCTGGTTCTACACCGCGCTGGGCGTGTCGCCGAACCTGGCCGCGCCCAACGATGCGCTCGCGCTGCTGCTCTTCACTCTGGCGTTGCCGGTGTTCGGCTTTTTCGTCTCGCCGCTGGCCGCGCTGCTGTCGCGCCGCCATGAGTTCGAGGCCGACGCCTACGCCTGTGTGCAAGCCAGCGGCGCCGACCTGGCCAGCGCGCTGATCAAGCTGCACCAGGACAACGCCTCGACCTTGACGCCCGACCCGGTGTACGTGCGCTTCTACTACTCGCACCCGCCGGCCGGCGAGCGCCTGGCGGCGTTGTCGGTGAATCCGGCGTGACACAGACGCCAAGCTCGCAACGCCCGCGGCGCCGCGATGCGGGCTGAGATCAATTGGAGCTGAACACCGGCCTGGTGGTGGGTGCGCACGGCCGGCACTTCGTGGTCGAAACCGCCGAGCGGCGGCGTGTGCTGTGCCACCGCCGCGGCAAGAAGGTCGACTGCGTCGTCGGCGATCGGGTGCAGTGGAGCATCACCGGCGACGGCGGCGTGATCGAAACCGTGTTGCCGCGCCGCAGCCTGCTGTGGCGGCAAGACCGCTGGCGC
Source organism: Burkholderiaceae bacterium (assembly GCA_036520715.1). Taxonomy (GTDB): domain Bacteria; phylum Pseudomonadota; class Gammaproteobacteria; order Burkholderiales; family Burkholderiaceae_C; genus JAEUPI01. The sequence goes on from DATDJF010000340.1 coordinate 9,832, forward strand.
AGCAAGTCGTTCGCCGCCAACATCGACCGGCTGCTGGTCATCGTCGCCGCGTCGCCGCCGATGGCCGAGTCGCTGCTGGCGCGCGCGCTGATCGCCGCCGCGCACGCGGGCATTGAGGCCCAGGTGTTGCTCAACAAGGCCGACCTGCCCGAGGCGGACGCGGCGCGCGAGCGGCTGCAGCCCTATCGCCGCATGGGCGTGCCCGTGCTCGAGGCGTCGTTCAAGCACGACGCCGCGGCGGCTCGCAAGTCGCTCGCGCCGCTGCTGGCCGGCCAGGTGACCTTGCTGTTGGGCGCCAGCGGCGTCGGCAAGAGCACGCTGATCAACATGATCGTTCCCGACGCCGCGGCGCAGGTGGGCGACATCTCGCAGGCGCTGAACGCCGGGCGCCACACCACCACCACGACGTCGTGGTACTGGCTGGGCGACAGCCACGACGCCGCGGTGTTGGATTCGCCGGGCTTCCAGGACTTCGGCCTGCAGCAGATCGAAGCAGCCGATCTCGCCCGCTGGCTGCCCGATGTCGCCGCGCATGCGGCGTCTTGCCGCTTCACCAACTGCACGCATCGCAGCGAGCCCGATTGCGCGGTGCGCGCTGCCGCCGAGCGCGGCGAAGTGGCGGCCAGCCGGTTGCGGCTGTACGAGCAGTTGTACGAAGAGCTGTCGACGCCGCGCTATTGACCGCGTCGATGCGACAAGTCCTCAGCCAATGAGGTTGGCGAGTGTCAGCAGCGCCAGCAACAACATCCACAGCACGACCGATCGCCACACCAGGCCGACCACGCTGTCGAGGTGACCGATCTGCGGGTCGGCGCCGGGGGTTGATCCGGCAGCGCTGGCCATGCCCGGAGGAGTGCCGCTCTCGAAGGTCTTGGAGCGGTCGGGCGTCACCCCCGGCGCGGCCGCGCCGCCCAGGCTGACGCCCACCGCCCCAGCGGCGGCCGACAGGATGACGCCCTCGTTGGCATGCAGCCACAGGCCCGCGTCGCGCCGCCAGCCGTTGACGGCCTCTTCGAAGTTGCCCACCACCGCGAAGCCGAACGCGGTCAGCCGCGCCGGCAGATGATCGATCGCCGCGAACAGCCGTTGCGACAGGTCCATCGACTTGTCGTTGGCGGGCGCGCCGAGTGCCTTGCTCTTGAAGGTCCAGTAGCGTCCGGCGAACTCGGCCATCCGGTACAGCACCGCGCCGGCGGGGCCCAGGCCGATGGCCGCCAGCACGACGAACCAGAAGAAGACGCCGAACACATGGCGGTGCGCGGCCAGCAACGAATGTTCGATCACGTGGCGCAACAGCTCGGTGCGCGGCAACTCGCTGGCGTCGAGGTGACACCACTGCGCGAGCTGGCGGCGCGCCTGGTCTTCGTCACCCTGATCGAACGCCTTGCGGATGTCGGTGAAGTAGTGGCTGAACTGGCGAAAGCCCAACGTCAGATAGAGCACCACCACGTCGAAGACAAGCGCCGCCAGCACGTGGATCCAGGCGAGCCAGACATGCACCACCGCGGCGGCCACGGCCGGCGCCACCACGGAGACGAACCACACCACCCAGGCATGGCGATCGCGGCCGGCATCGAAATGGCGCCCGGTCCAGCCGACCCACGAGATGAGGCCGTCGTGCACCCAGTTGTCGCGCGGCAGCGGGCGCAACTGCTCGAACATCAGCGCGAACAGGACGGCGAAGAAGCTCATCGGCCGCCGATGATAACGACGGGCGTCGAACCCGCCTTGGCTTCGGCCGGCGCTTGCGCGCCTTCACGTCGCTGCGCGACGTGAGCCTTCGCCGAAGCGACCTCGCGGTCGCTTTCAGCGCAGGAAGCCGTACAGGTTGCGCAGCATCGCCGCGGTGGCGCCCCAGATGAAGTATTCGCGCGGCTGGCCCTGCGCGTCGGCGCCCTGCCATGGCATCGATAGAAACTGCCGCTGCACGCCGCCGAACTCGGCCGCATGGCGGTGGTGGTGCGCCGGCGTCATCAGGTACTGCAATGGCACCTCGAATGCCTCGGCCACCTCGAACGCATCGAGCGCCAGCTCGAACGGCGGCCGCACCAGCGCGACGATCGGCGTCACGACGTAGCTGGTGACGGTCGAGTAGGTGTTGAGCGGCCCCAGCACGTGCACACGGTCGCGCGGCAGGCCGACCTCTTCTTCGGTTTCGCGCAGCGCGGTGTCGACCAGATCGATGTCGCCGGGGTCCACCCGGCCGCCGGGGAAGCTGACCTGCCCTGCGTGGTCGTGCAGGTGATCGGTGCGGCGCGTCAGCAGAACGTGCAGGCCGTCGGCGCGCTCGACCAGCGGCACCAGCACCGACGCCGCGGTCGGCTCGCGCTCGAGTTCGAACAGCCGCGCGTCACCGTGGAACTCAGGCGTCCACGTGCGCGTCTCGCCAAAGCGGCGCCGCAACGCTTCGGGCGTCAGCGCGGCGGCAGGCAGCGCCGGCAGATGGTCGTCGATGCCGACCACCGGGTACTGTTTGGGATCGCGGATGCGAGGCGGTCTGACGCCCATGGCGGCGGCCGCAGCCACGGCGCCGATGCGCGAGCGAGCGCGCAGGCGCCGCGCGCCGGTCAGGCCAGCTTCTCTTTGATGCGCGCCGACTTGCCCGAGCGCTCGCGCAAGTAGTAGAGCTTGGCGCGGCGCACGTCGCCGTGACGCTTGACCTCGATCGACGCGAGCAACGGGCTGTAGGTCTGGAACGTGCGCTCCACGCCTTCACCGCTGGAGATCTTGCGCACGATGAAGCTCGAGTTGAGCCCGCGGTTGCGCTTGGCGATCACCACGCCTTCGTAGGCCTGCACGCGCTTGCGGGTGCCTTCGACGACGTTGACGTTGACGATCACCGTGTCACCGGCGGCGAAGTCGGGGATCTTCTTGCCGAGCCGGGTGATTTCTTCCTGCTCGAGGGTGCGGATCAGGTCCACTGGGTTCTCCTGGCGATCGTGCCGGCCCGCTGGTGTTGATTTGTGCGGCCGCAGAGGATCGAAAAGCTGCGGATTATAAGCCGAGGGTGCGCAGCAACGCCTCGTCGGCGGCGTCGAGCAGGCCTGCGGCGCGCGCCTTGGCGATCAGATCGGGCCGGCGCTGTGCAGTGGTGCGCAAAGCCTGCTCGCGGCGCCAGCGTGCGATCTCGGCATGGTGGCCCGACAGCAGCACCTTGGGCACCGCCAGCGGGCCTTCGGGCGTGTCGAGCACCTCGGGCCGGCTGTAGTGCGGGCCCTCGAGCAGCCCATCGGAGAAGCTGTCGGCCTGGTGCGACGGCTCGCTGAGCACGCCCGGCAACAGCCGCGCCACCGCGTCGAGCAGCACCAGCGCCGGCAACTCGCCGCCCGACAACACGTAGTCGCCCAGGCTCACTTCGACATCCACGTTGCAGTCGATGAAGCGCTGGTCGACGCCTTCGTAGCGTGCGCACAGCAGCGTCGCGCCTTCGCCTTGCGCGAATGCCTGCACCTGCGCCTGCGTGAGCGGCCGGCCGGTGGGCGTGAAGTGCACCAGCGGCGCCTTGTCGCCGCGGTCGGCACGCACGGCCGCGAGCGCGCGCTGCAGCGGCTCGGCCAGCATCACCATGCCCGGCCCGCCGCCGAACGGCCTGTCGTCGACCCGTCGATACGCGTCGTCGGCATGCTCGCGCAGCGGCCACAGCTTGAGCTCGATGGCGCCGCTGTCGTAGGCCCGCCGCGTCACGCCGCTCGCCTGATGCGCTGCGAACAACTCCGGGAACAACGTGATGACGTCGAAGCGCACTAGTAGTCCAGCGCCCAATCGACCTGGATTCGCCGCGCGGCCATGTCGACCGCATCGACGTAGGCCGCGACGAACGGAATCAGCCGCTCGGCCTGCGTGTCACGTACCTCGGGGCCTGCATCGGGCCGGCGCACGCACAGCACACTGTGCGGGCCGGTGTCGATCAGTGCGCTCACCTGGCCCAACACCTCGCCCTGGCGGTTGAACACCTGCGCACCGATCAGGTCGACCCAGTAGTACTCGTCCTCCCCGGCGGTGGGGAAGCTGCCGCGCGCCACGAATACGCTGGCGCCGCGCAGCGCGTGGGCCGCGTCGCGGTCGGTCAGTTCACGGGCGCTGGCGACCACGGAGTCGCCGTGCATCTTGGCTTGCGTGATGTGCAGCAGTGCCGGAATCGCAGCCGCCGTCGCCGCATAGGCTGGCGCTCTCAGGTGCCAGCACCGCGACGAGAACAGCGCCTTGGGGTCGGCAGCGAACGGCTGCAGCTTGATCCAGCCCTTGACGCCCCAGGCGTCGATGATGCGGGCCACTTCCACCGCATCGGCCGGCCAGCCGGCGGCGACTTCGTCGGCTGCTGGCTGCGGGTGCATCACCAATCGGGCGCGCGACGCCTCGAGCGGGAGCGTGCCCGGCGCGGACGTCGCGTTCAGGCAGCAGCCGCGGGCGCGGTCTGCTTCTGCGCCTGGCCGACCAGGCGCTTGACGGTGGGCGACAGCTGCGCGCCGACACCAGACCAGTAAGTGATGCGATCGAGCGCCAGGCGCAGCGGCTGTTCGCCGCCGGCGGCCATCGGGTTGTAGAAACCCAGCCGCTCGATGAAGCGGCCGTCGCGGCGCATGCGCGAATCGGTGACCACGATGTTGTAGAACGGGCGCTTGTTGGCACCGCCGCGCGCCAGTCGAATGACGACCATGATGCTTGAATCCCAGTGAGTCTTGACTGCTGGCTCGGCGAAGGTTTGTTCGCCACCGGCGGTCGGGTTGAACCGTCGCTTGCGTGTCGGCGCCTGGCATCGGCCACGACCCGTCAAGGGGCGGCCTGCGCCGAAAACCGGGCATTATAAGGCGCGGCCGGATTTGGCCGCCCTCAGCCCGCCCAATGGAACCTGCCGCCCTGCTGATCCGGCCGAGCATCGACGCCGACCTGGCCGCCATCACCGAGATCTACGCCCAGGCGGTGCGCACCGGCACCGCGAGCTTCGAACTGGAGCCGCCCGACCAGCCCGAGATCACGCGCCGCCGCCAAGCCGTGGTGCAGGCGGGCCTGCCCTGGCTGACCGCAGAGCGTGACGGCCGGGTGCTGGGCTACGCCTACGCCGGGCCCTTCAGGCCGCGGCCGGCCTACCGCTTTTGCCTGGAAAACTCGATCTACGTCGATGCGCAGGCCCGCGGCCAGGGCATCGGGGCGTGGCTGTTGGCCGAGCTGGTGGCCCGCTGCGAAGCGTGGGGCGCGCGCCAGATGGTGGCGGTGATCGGGGACTCGGACAACAAGCCGTCGATCAACCTGCATGCGAGGCTGGGGTTTCGCCATGCCGGCCAGGTGGATCACGTCGGCTGGAAATTCGGCCGCTGGCTCGACGTCGTGTTCATGCAGCGCCCGCTGGGCCCCGGCGGATCGGCCGCCGCCGACTGAACGGCCGCGGCGGCCATGCGATACCGGTCAAAGACGATCGCCACCTGGCTCGGTGTGCTCGCCGGCGCGCTGGGCGCGCAGCGCTTCTACCTGCACGGCGCCCGCGACGCGCTGGCCTGGCTGCACCTGCCGCCCACCGTGGTCGGCCTGTGGGGCGCATGGCGCATGCATGCGCTGGGGCAGGACGACCAGGTGTCGTGGCTGTTGACTCCGGTGTTGGGCGTGATGCTGAGCATCAGCATGCTGGCGGCCATCATCAGCGCCCTGACGCCCGATGCCCGCTGGGACGCCCGCTACAACCCGGGGCAGCCGCCGCGCCAGACGCGCTGGGGGCCGGTGTTGGGAGCGGTGCTGGCGTTGATGATCGGCGGCATCGTCATGATTGGCACGATCGCCTTTGCCGGTCAGCGCTTCTTCGAGTGGCAGATGCAGGCCGCAGTACCGGCCGCTGTCAGAACAGGTTGAGGCTGGCCCAGTAGGCCACCGCGGCGACGAACGCCGACGCCGGGATCGTGAAGATCCAGGCCCACACGATGTTGCCCGCCACTCCCCAGCGCACCGCCGACGGGTGGCGCACCGAGCCGACGCCGACGATGGCGCCGGTGATGGTGTGCGTGGTCGACACCGGAATGCCGAACCCGGTCGCGATGAACAGCGTCAGCGCGCCGCCGGTCTCGGCGCAGAAGCCGCCGACCGGCTTGAGCTTGGTGATGCGCTGGCCCATCGTCTTGACGATGCGCCAGCCGCCGAACAGCGTGCCCAGGCCGATCGCGAGATAGCAGCTCCAGATCACCCAGGCCGGTGGATAGGCGTCGCTCGCCGCCACCGTGCCGGCAGCCACCAGCAGCATCCAGATGATGCCGATCGTCTTTTGCGCGTCGTTGCCGCCGTGGCCGAGCGAATACAGGCCCGCCGAGACGAGCTGCAGCCGGCGAAACCAGTTGTCCACTCGCAGCGGCGACGAGCGCCGGCAGATCCACGACACCGCCACCATCATCAGCGAGGCGAACAGAAAACCGAGCAGCGGCGACACGAAGATGAAGGCCACCGTCTTGAAGATGCCGCCACCGATCAGGTAGCCGGCGCCCGCCTTGGCCATCACCGCACCGACGATGCCGCCGATCAGCGCGTGCGACGAGCTCGACGGGATGCCGTACCACCAGGTCAGCACGTTCCACACGATGGCGCCCACCAGTGCGCCGAACACCACGTGGTGGTCGACGATGCCGGGCTCGACGATGCCTTTGCCGACTGTGGCGGCAACGCTGAGCTGAAACACGAAGATGGCGATGAAGTTGAACAGCGACGCGAACACCACGGCGTGGTGCGGCTTCAACACGCCGGTGGAGACGACGGTGGCGATCGAGTTGGCCGCGTCGTGGAAGCCGTTCATGAAATCGAATGCGAGCGCCAGCGCCACCAGCAGCGCGATCACCCAGAAACCGATCTCGACGGCCTGCATCGGAAGCCGGTCAGGCCGGGATCAGGAGTTCTCGAGGACCACGCCCTCGATCAGGTTGGCCACGTCTTCGCAGCGGTCGGTGATCGATTCCAGGTGCTCGTACACGGCCTTGAGCTTGATCAGCTCGCGGGTGTCGACCTTTTCGTCGCGAAACAGCCGCGAGATGGCCGATCGCATCACGCGGTCGGCGTCGGACTCCAGGCGATCGATCTCCTCGCAGGTCTTGAGTGCCGCCTCGGCCACCGACGCCTCGCTGATCTTGGGCAGCAGGCTCACCGCATGCTGCACACGCTCGCAGCACTTGACCGACAGCTCGCCCAGGCGCACCACGTCGTCGTTCATCTGCTTGACGTCGTACAGCGACAGCGTCTCCGACGAGTCTTGCAGCAGGTCGAGCACGTCGTCGAGCGCGTTGATCAGGCCGTGGATCTGCTCGCGGTCGATCGGCGTGATGAAGGTCTTGTGCAAGGCCCGGTTGACCTCGGCGGTGATCTTGTCGGCTGCGCGCTCGGCGGCGTCGACCTCGGCGGCGTACTTCTCGCGCAGCGTCGCATCGGCATAGTTGCGGATCAGTTCCATGAACGAGCGGGCGCCGCTGGCGATCAGGTTGCCGTGCTCGTTGAACATCTCGAAGAAGTTGCCTTCGCGCGGCAGCAGCTTGCCGAACAACATCGTGTGATCCCCTATGGCGTTGCCGGCGGTGCATGCAGGCGCACCTTGCAGGCGACCCAGCCCCTCAGCCGGCGATTGTAGGGGGCGCGCGCAACGACTCGCGTGGCCCTTCGAACGCCGCGATGCGCTCGATCAGGTACTGCAAGTCGGCGGGCTTGCGCAGCGGATCGAAGCGGTCGATGTCCACCATCAGCACGGGCAGCCCGGGGTGCGCATCGAAAAAGGCGCCATAGGCATCGGCCACCGCACGCAGATACTCGCCCTCGATGCCGCGCTCCATCGGCCGGCCGCGCCGGCGGATGCGATCGCGCAGCACCACCATCGGTCCGTCGAGCCAGATCACGAGATCGGGTGTCGGCAGCTTGGGCGCCACCTGCTCGTGGACCATCGAGTACAGGCGGTACTCCTCGTCCGACAACGTGAGACGGGCGAACAGGCGGTCCTTCTCGAGCGTGAAGTCGCTGACGATCAACGGCGCGAACATGCCCGGCTGCGCCAGCGAGCGCGTCAGCTCGACCCGCTGGAACAGGAAGAAGAGTTGCGTCTGGAACGCGTAACGCCCGCCGTCGGCGTAGAAGTCTTTCAGGAACGGGTTGTCGTGCGGCCGCTCGAGCAGCAGCTCGGCCCCCAGCGGCGGCGCCAGCAGCGACGCCAAGGTGCTCTTGCCGGCTCCGATCGGGCCTTCGATCGCGATGTGGCGCAGGCGCTTCATCTCACGAGCGGAATATGAAGTACACGGCACCCACCAGGCACAGTCCGGCCCACAGGTAGTCGAGCTTCAGCGGCTGGTGCATGTGCAGCACGGCGAACGGCACGAACACCGACAGCGTGATCACCTCCTGCATGATCTTCAGTTGCGCCAGGCTCAGGCCGGCCGCGAATCCCATGCGGTTGGCCGGCACCTGCAGCAGGTACTCGAACAGCGCAATGCCCCAGCTCACCAGCGCGGCGACGAGCCAGCTGCGGTGGTTCAAGTACTTCAGGTGACCGTACCAGGCGTAGGTCATGAACACGTTGGACGCCAGCAGCAGCAAAGCTGCGGTGGCAACGGGCGGATTCACCACGGGATCTCCTTCGCGTCGAGCAGCACGGTGCGCTGCCCGTGCACACGCTGCAGCCACGGCGCCAGCGGCCCCAGCCCCGGCGCCTCGAGGGCCGGCGCGATTTCCAGCAGCGGCTTCAGCACGAAGGCGCGCTGGTGCAGCCGAGGGTGCGGCAGCGTGAGCTGCGGGTCGTCGCTGCGTTGTGTGCCGTACAGCAGCAGGTCGAGGTCGAGCGTGCGCGGTGCGTTGAGCGTCGATCGCTGGCGCCCGTGCCGTGATTCGATCGTTTGCAGCGCACTCAGCAGCGCATCGGCCGGCAGCGCGGTGTCGAGCTCGACCACGGCATTGACGTAGTCCGGCCCCGGCGCGTCCACCGGCGTCGATGCATACAGGCTCGACGAGGCCATCACCCGTGTGCCCGACAGCTCGCGCAGCGCGGCGATGCCGGCCAGCACCTGCACCCGCGCGTCGCCCAGGTTGGCACCGACGCCGACGAAGGCGCGCACCGATGCGACCGCGCTCATCGGACCCTCTTGCTCGCTATGCTCGCCTCCCCCCGAGGGGGAGCAAGCCACCTTGGGCCGGCCCGGCGGTGGCTCCTGGTGCGACAGGTTCCGGCGCGGCGTCGCCCTCGCCGCGTGCAGCGCCCTCGCCGCGCG
>DATDJF010000341.1:0-10283 GCA_036520715.1 Burkholderiaceae bacterium
TTGCTGGAGCAGGGCCGTCTCGACCTCGACGACCCGGTCGAACGCTTTGTGCCGCCGCTGGCCGACCGCCGCGTGCTGCGGCCCGGCGCGCGCTCGATCGACGACGTGCAGCCGGCGCGTGGATCGATCACGATCCGCCACCTGCTCAGCCACACGTCGGGCTTGAGCTACGGATTGTTCGATCCGGGCACACCGCTGTTCAAGGCCTATGCCGAACGCCGCGTGCTGGCCGCGGACACCACGCTCGAGCAGATGGTGGATGCGCTGGCGCCGCTGCCGCTCGCCTTCGAGCCCGGCGACGGCTGGGAATACTCGGTCGCCACCGACGTGCTGGCGCGCGTGGTCGAGGTCTGCAGCGGACAGCGCTTCGACCACTTCATCGACGAGCACATCCTGCGGCCGCTGCAGATGGTGGACACCGGATTCGTCGTGCCCGCCGATCAGCACGACCGGCTGGCGGCGCTGTACATCGGCAGCGACCTGGCGAACCCCTTGAAGCCCGGGCTGCGCCGCGCCGAGCACTTGCTCGCACCGCAGTCGCATCTGCGCAGCGTGCCGCGGCTGTCGGGCGGCGGCGGGTTGGTGTCCAGCCTGGGCGACATGATCGTGCTGGTGCGCGCGTTGCTGCCTGGCGGCCCGACGCTGCTCAAACCCGCGACGATCGATCGTTTGATGGTCAACCAGTTGCCGGTGGGAAGCTTCATCCGCTTTCCAGGCGTGGGCGTGCACGCCGGCAAGGGCTTCGGCCTGGCCGGTGGCATCGTGGTGACCCCACCGTCAACGGAGCACCCGGAAGCGACCGGCGAGTTGTACTGGGGCGGCATGGCCGGCACCCAATGGTGGATCGCACCACGCCACGGCTTCGCCGGCGTGCTGATGACCCAGCGCTGGCTCGGCTACGGCGACCCCTTCGTCGCCGACCTCAAGCGCGAGGTGTATCGCGCCGTACTCGGGCGCTGAAAGCGTCGACCCTCGAAAGACTGCTGCCATGGACCGCGACCGCATCCTGCTGACTCCCGGCCCGTTGACCACGACGCTGCGCACCAAGCTCGCGATGCTGAAGGACTGGGGCTCGTGGGACGCCGACTTCAACGCGGTGACCGCCGGCCTGCGCACCCGGCTGCTCGACACCGTGCATGGCGCCGACACGCACGTGCTGGTGCCATTGCAAGGCAGCGGCACCTTCAGCGTCGAGGCGGCGGTGGCGACGCTGGTGCCCAAGAGTGGCCACGTGCTGGTGCCCGACAACGGCGCGTACTGCAAGCGCGCTGCCAAGCTGACGCAGATGATGGGTCGCCGATCCACGGTGATGCCGTTCGCGGAGGACGCGCCGGTGTCGGCGGCGGCCGTCGACGAGCGGCTGCAGAGCGACCCGTCGGTGAGCCACGTCGTGCTGGTGCACTGCGAAACCGGCACCGGTGTCGAGAACCCGCTGGCCGACATCGCCGCCGTCTGCGCGCGCCACGGCAAAGGGCTGATCGTCGATGCGATGTCGAGCTTCGGAGCGCTGCCGATCGATGCGCGCACGTTGCGCTTCGATGCGCTGATCGCTGCCAGCGGCAAATGCCTCGAAGGCGTGCCCGGCATGGGCTTCGTGTTCGTGCGCAAGGCCGTGCTCGATGCCTGCGCCGGCAACAGCCAGAGCCTGGCGATGGATCTGCACGACCAGCACCTGTACATGGAGAAGACCGGCCAGTGGCGCTTCACGCCGCCCACCCACGTGGTGGTGGCGCTGGCCGAGGCGGTGACGCAGTTCGTCGAAGAAGGCGGCCAGCCGGCACGCCTGGCGCGTTACGCCGACAACTGCAAGACGCTGGTCGACGGCATGCAGGCGCTCGGCTTCAAGCCGTTCCTCAGGCCCGAGATCCAGGCGCCGATCATCGTCACCTTCCATGCGCCGGCACACAAGGCCTACGAGTTCAAGCGCTTCTACGAGGCCACCAAGCAGCGCGGCTTCATCCTCTACCCAGGCAAGCTGACGCAGCTCGAGACCTTCCGCGTCGGCTGCATCGGCGCGATCGGCCGCAACGAGATGCGCCAGGCCGTGGCCGCTGTGGCGGACACGCTGCACGAGATGGGCATTCCCGACGGCAAGCCCGCGTCATGACCCACCCCCGTAGCGGCCTGGCGGCCGCCTCCCCCTCAAGGGGGCGCAACCAGCGGACCGGCGGAGCCGGATCCACGGTGGCCGCTTGACATGGCGAGTTCCGGAGAAGCTAGGACAATGTGATGGATATGAAGAAGAACCACCCCGCCCTCGAAGCGGTGCGCAAGTCGGGCGCACAGAAGGTCAAGGTCGCCTGCAGCGACATCGACGGCATCCTGCGCGGCAAGTACCTGCACATCGACAAGTTCCTCGGCGCTGCCGAGCCGCATCCCAAGGGCGGCTTCGGCTTCTGCGACGTGGTGTTCGGCTGGGACTCGGGCGACCAGTGCTACGACAACACGCAGGTCACCGGCTGGCAGCACGGCTTTCCCGACGCGCTGGCACGGCTGGATCTCGACACCGCGCGCACCGTGCCGTGGGACAACGACGTGCCGTTCTTCCTCGGCGAGTTCGTCAATGCCGACGGCTCGCCGTATCCGGTATGCCCGCGCCAGACGCTGAAGCGCGTGTTGAAGCGCGCCGCCAAGCTCGGCTTCGACGTCATGGCCGGCATGGAGTTCGAGTGGTTCAACTTCGCCGAGACGCCGCAGAGCTGGGCTGCCAAGCAAGGCGTGAATCCGACCACGCTGACGCCGGGCATGTTCGGCTACTCGCTGCTGCGCATGGCCGACAACCGCGACTTCTTCAATGCGCTGATGGACGACATGGCGGCGTTCAGAGTGCCGATCGAAGGCCTGCACACCGAGACCGGCCCCGGCGTGTACGAGGCGGCCATCGCCTTCAGCAGCGCGCTCGAGCAGGCCGACCGGGCGATCCTGTTCAAGACCGGCGCCAAGGAGATCGGCAAGCGCCACGGCGTGATGCCCAGCTTCATGGCCAAGTGGAGCCAGAAGTTCCCGGGCTGCTCGGGCCACATCCACCAGAGCCTGAGCGACGGCAAGAGCAACTTGTTTTACGACGCCAAGAGCAAGCGCTCGATGAGCAAGCTGTTCGAGAGCTACCTCGCCGGCCAGGTGGCGTGCCTGATGGAGTTCGCGCCGATGTTCTGGCCCACCGTCAACAGCTACAAGCGGCTGGTCGACGGCTTCTGGGCGCCGGTCAAGCCGACCTGGGGACTCGACAACCGCACCGCGAGCTTTCGCGTCATCGCCGGCAGCCCGAAGAGCACGCGGCTCGAAACGCGCTGCCCGGGCGCCGACGTCAACCCGTACATCGCGATGGCGGCGGTCATCGCCGCCGGCATGCACGGCGTCGAGAAGGGCCTGAAGCTCACCACCCCGCCGATCAGCGGCACCAACGAAGGCGCTGAGGACATCCCGCGCGCACCGCGCTCGCTGCTGCGAACCACCCACACCTTCAAGGAGTCGGCGATCGCGCGCGACTGGTTCGGCGACACCTTCGTCGACCACTTCGCGGCCACCCGCTACTGGGAGCACCGGCAGTGGCAGGACGCGGTGACCGATTGGGAGTTGAAGCGTTACTTCGAGATCATCTGAGCCTGCACACATGGCCATCACCCGCTTCGCCTTCCCCACCGCCATCCACTTCGGCGCCGGTGCGCGCAAGCTGGTCGGGCCACACCTGCTCGAGCTTGGCCTGAAGCGCCCGCTGATCGTCACCGATCGTGCACTGGCCGCGCTGCCGGTGCTGGCCGAGTTCAAGTCGCACCTGCCCGGCTTGAACGTGGCAGTGTTCGACGGCATCCACGGCAACCCGACCTGCGCGATGGTGATGGCGGGCAGCCAGGCCTTCCAGGCGCACGGTGCCGATTGCGTGATCGGCTTCGGCGGCGGCGCCGCGCTCGACGTGGCCAAGGTGATCGGCGTGATGGCCACGCACGCCGGCGACGTGCTCGAGTACGTGTGGGACCACCCGCAGGTGCGGCCGATCGTCAATGAACTGCCCTACCTCGTCGCGCTGCCCACCACCGCGGGCACCGGCTCCGAGGTCGGCCGCTCGGCGGTGGTGTCCGAGAACGACAGCCACCACAAGCGCACGGTGTTCAACGCGAAGATTCTGGCCAAGGCCGTGTTCGCCGACCCCGAGCTCACGCTGGGGTTGCCCGGCCCGATCACCGCCGCGACGGGCATGGACGCGCTGACGCACAACATCGAGAGCTACCTGTCGCCGGCCTATCACCCGCTGTGCGACGGCATCGCGCTCGAAGGCCTGCGCATCGGCGCGCGCGCGCTGGCGATCGCGGTGCGCGAGCCGGGCCACCTGAACGCCCGCGCCGACATGATGATGTGCTCGATGATGGGCGCCATCGCGTTCCAGAAAGACCTCGGCTCGGTGCACGCCTGCGCCCACGCGCTGGGCGCGGTGTGCGACCTGCACCATGGCCTGGCCAATGCGCTGATGATCGACACCGTGCTCGACTGGAACCGCGAGGCCGTGCCCGGGAAGTTCGCTGAACTCTCGCACGCCGCCAATGTCAAACAGGATGGCAACGGTGCAGCGTTCATCGCTTGGCTGCGTGCGCTCAAGGCGCAGATCGGCATCACCGGGGGGTTGGCTGCGCGTGGCGTGACGCATGCCCACCTGCCGCAGCTTGTGCCTCTGGCCGCGAAGGATTTCACCGCACAGACCAACCCGCGTCCCACGGTCGAGGCAGACTACGAACGGTTCTTCCTCGCTGCAATGTAGAGATGGGAGCGAAGCTCAAGATCGGCGTCTCGGCGTGCTTCTTCCACGCCGATGCGACGCGGCCGATCTTCACCGGCAAGACGCTGCAGTACGTGGAGCAGTCGGTGCCGCACTGGGTGGCCGCCAGCGGCGAGGCGCTCCCGGTGATGGTGCCCTCGCCTCTGGGCGACACCTCGCGCGGCAAGGTGGGCTTCGACGACTATGCAGCGTGGCTCGACGGCCTGGTGCTGATGGGCGGCTCCGACATGTGGCCGGGTCACTACGGCGAAGAGCCGCTGAAGCCGCAGTGGCATGGCGACCGCGTGCGCGACGAATACGAAACCGCACTCGCACGCGCCTTCATCGCGCGCGGCAAGCCGGTGTTCGGCGTGTGCCGCGGCCTGCAGGTGCTCAATGTGGCGTTCGGCGGCACCCTGCTGCAGGACATCGGCACGCTCAAGCCGGAGTCGCTGTTGCACCGCAACGCGGACCTGTACGACCAACATTTCCACCCCGTGGAGCTCGTTGCGGGCACGCGGCTTGCACAGTTGTACCCAGGAACCATACGCTTCACCGTGAACAGCGTGCATCACCAGGCCATCAACAAGCTGGCACCCGATTTCATCGTCGAGGCCCGGTGTCCGGACGACGGAGTGATCGAGGCGGTGCGTTGGCGCGGTGAAAGCTTCGTGGCCGCGGTGCAATGGCATCCCGAGTTCCACCGCCCGGCAGAGCAAGGCGTGATCGACGACGCGCCGATCCTCGATGACTTCCTGGGCGCGGCGACGGCCGCGCGCGCGATATGAGCTTCGGCGAGCGCCCGCTGCTGATCGGCGTGTCGGCGCGCATCTACACACCGGGCACCGTCGGCATCCAGATCAGCGGCATCTGGGCCAAGAACCTGCACTACCTGGAGCAGTCGGTCGCACACTGGGTGCTGTCGGGCCACGCGATGGCGGTGATGATCCCGGCGGTCACCAAAGACAGCATCGTCACGCGCAGCGATCTCGATCTCGACGACTATGCCGACATGCTCGACGGCCTGGTGCTGCAAGGCGGCAACGATGTTGCACCCGAGACCTACGGCGAGACGCCGTTGCATCCCGACTGGGCCGGCGACCGCGTGCGCGACCGCTACGAGATCGAGCTGATCGATGCCTTCGTGCGCGCCGGCAAGCCGGTGTTCGGCATTTGCCGCGGCCTGCAACTGCTCAACGTGATGTTCGGCGGCACGCTGCTGCAAGACATCGCCACGCAACGGCCGAGCTCGCGCGCGCACCGCGATGGCTCGACCTTCGAGCGCCACTTCCACGGCATCGAGCTGGTGCGCGGCACGCGGCTGGCCAAGCTGTATCCGGGCGTGCGCCACGGCATCGTCAACTCGATCCACCACCAGGCCATCAAGGAGCTGGCGCCCGGATTCGTCGTGGAGGCCTGCTGCCCCGACGACGGCATGATCGAGGCGGTGCGCCGCACCGGCCCGTCGTACGTCGCTGCCGTGCAGTGGCATCCGGAGTTCCACATTCCCGGCGACCCCGACAACTTCAACGACGCCCCGTTGCTGCGCGACTTCCTGAAGGCCGCACGCGAGACACGAGCCCTTCACGCCCAGGAAGCCTGATGCCGACACTGACGATCCACAACCCCGCGACCGGCCAGGTGCTCGACGAACGGGCCTGCGACGATGCCGCGTCGGTGGCGGCCAAGGCAGCCGCCGCTCGCGCGGCGCAGCCGGCCTGGGCGGCGACGCCGCTGCGCGAACGGCTGGCCGCCGTGCAGCGTTTTCGTGCTGCGCTGGTGGCCGAAATGGATGCGCTCGCGCGCACGCTCACGCTCGAGGTCGGCAAGCCGATCAGCCAGTCGCGCAACGAGCTCAACGGCCTGCTGCCGCGCATCGACTTCTTCCTCGCGCAGACCGAGGCCGCCATCGCCGACGACCTGGTCTTCAACGACGCCGGGATGCGCGAGCGCATCGGCCACGTGCCGCTCGGCGTGGTGGCCAACATCTCGGCCTGGAATTACCCGTACTTCGTCGGCTGCAACGTCATCGTGCCGGCGCTGCTCACCGGCAACGCGGTGCTCTACAAGCCCTCGGAGTTCGCCACGCTCACAGGCCTGCACATCACCCGCCTGCTGCATGCGGCCGGCGTGCCGGGCGGTGTGATGCAAACCGTGGTGGGCGGCGGCGAGGTCGGCGCCGCGCTGCTGCAGCAGCGCATCGACGGCCTGTTCTTCACCGGCAGCCACGCCACCGGCGTGAAGATCGCCCAGGCGCTCGCCTCCAGGCTGGTGAAGCTGCAGCTCGAGCTCGGCGGCAAGGACCCGACCTACGTGCGCGCCGATGCCGACGCCAGGGGTGCCGCCGAGAGCCTGGCCGACGGCGCGATGTACAACACCGGCCAGAGCTGCTGCTCGGTGGAGCGCATCTACGTGCACGAGTCGCTGCACGATGCCTTCGTCGAGCACTTCCTGGCCACGGTCAAGGGCTTCAAGGCGGGCGACCCGATGGCCGCCGACACCTACGTCGGTGCGATCACGCGTTCGCCGCAACTCGACGTGCTCGACCGCCAGGTCGCCGACGCCAAGGCCAAGGGCGCCACGCTGCTGTGCGGCGGCCACCGCCTGCCGGGCCCAGGCAACTGGTACACGCCCACCGTCTTCAGCCACGTCAACCACACGATGGAGCTGATGCGCGAAGAGAGCTTCGGCCCGATCATCGGCATCCAGAAGGTGCGCAGCGACGACGAGGCCGTCGAGCTGATGAACGACACGCGTTATGGCCTCACCGCCGGCATCTACACGAAGAGCGAAAACAAGGCGCACGAACTACTGGCACGCGTCAACGCCGGCAGCGTCTACTGGAACTGCTGCGACCGCGTGAGCCCGCGGCTGCCGTGGTCGGGCGTCGGCGACTCGGGGATCGGACTGACGCTGTCGACGCACGGCATCCAGACGTTCACGCGCCCCAAGGCCTGGCACCTGCGCCAGCCCTAGCGTGGGCTCATGCCGCGCCCTCTTCCTCTGACGCTGTTCGATCTCGACCACACGCTGCTCGACGGCGACAGCGACGTGTTGTGGTGCGACTTCCTGATGCAGCGGGGCGTTCTCGACCGCGCGTCGTTCGAGCCGCAGAACCGTCGCATGGAGCGTGAGTACACGGCGGGCACCGTGAGCCCGCACACGTTCTGCCAGTTCTATGTCGGCACGCTGGCCGGCCGCTCGCGCGAACAGTGGGAGCCGCTGCGGCGCGAGTTTCTCGATCAGGTGATCGCGCCGCGCATCAACGACGCGGCGCACCGCCTGGTCGAGCGCCACCGCGGCGCCGGCGAGCTGGTGGTGATGACCACCGCGACCAACCGCTACATCACCGAGCTCACGGCGGCGCACCTGGGGCTGCCGCACCTGATCGCCACCGAATGCGAGCTCGGCGCCGACGGCTGCTTCACCGGCCGCATCGCGGGCACGTTGAACATGCGCGAAGGCAAGGTGGCGCGGCTGCACGAGTGGCTGGCCGCACAGCGCATCGATGCCCGAGATTGCGAGATCACGTTCTACAGCGACTCGATCAACGACCTGCCGCTGTTGCTGACGGTGCGCAAGCCGGTGGTGGTGAACCCCGACATGCGGCTGGCCGCCGAGGCCGCCGAGCGCGGCTGGCCGGTGCTCAACCTGCGCGACCTGGCCGGCTGACGGCCGGGCCGACGGCGGCCGGGACCGTTTGTCTTTACCGTGGTTCACA
Organism: Burkholderiaceae bacterium; assembly: GCA_036520715.1. Lineage (GTDB taxonomy): Bacteria > Pseudomonadota > Gammaproteobacteria > Burkholderiales > Burkholderiaceae_C > JAEUPI01. The sequence continues at coordinate 8,472 of DATDJF010000341.1, forward strand.
TGGCAGAACCACGCCCGCAAGGCGGCGGCCCGATGCTTGCGGCATGCCCGCTCTTGACATCGGCCAGACACGTCGCGCCCTGAACCTCCGGCGCGCCGGCCCGAGCCTGCTCGCAGCCGGCGCGATGGCGCTGCTCGGCGGCTGCGCCGGGCTGGTGCCACAGCACTCCGGCGAGCCGCCGGCGATGGCCATCCCCGCCGCCTGGTCTGCGGCTGCCGACGGCACGCGCAGCGACGCCGCCAAGCGACCCGACTGGTGGCGCCAGTTCGACGATCCGCCACTCGCCGCGTTGGTCGAGCAGGCGCTGGCCGCCAACACCGACGTGCAAGGGGCGCTCGCCGCGTTGCGGCAGGCGCGCGCTTTGGTCACCGTCGAGAACGCCAACCTGCTGCCACGGGTCGACGCCAGCGCTTCGGCGCAGCGCAGCAAGACCGCAGTCACATCGGGCAGCAGCCTGTTCCGGGCCGGCTTCGACGCCAGCTGGGAGCCGGATCTCTTCGGTGCCAACCGCGCGGGGCTGAACGCCGCCGAGGCCGATGCGTCGGCCAGCGCGGCGTCGCTCGGCGACGTGCAGGTGTCGATCGCCGCCGAGGTGGCGCTGGCGTACATGCAATGGCGCGGCACCCGCGTGCGCCTGGACGTGGCACGCGCGAACCTGGCGCTGCAACAGGAGACGCTGCAGATCGCGCAATGGCGTGCGCAAGCCGGCCTGGGCAGCTCGCTCGAGGTCGAGCAGGCGCGCGCCGCTGCCGAGCAGACCAGCGCGCAGATCCCGGCTCTGGAGAGCACCCTGGCGCAGACAGCCAGCAGCATCGCGGTGTTGACCGGCCGCGCGCCGGGCACGCTGCCCGAGTTGGCCAGCGCCGGCGCGGGCGACGCGCCAGTGGCGCCCGATGCGATCGCGCTGTCGATTCCGGCCGACACGCTGCGCCAGCGCGCCGACATCCGCCACGCGGAAGAGCAGGTGCGTGCCGCTGCCGCGCGCGCCACGCAAGCCGACGCGCAACGATTTCCGAGCTTCACGCTGAGCGGCAACATCGGCCTGAGCGCGCTGACGCTGGGGGCCCTCGGCGCGTCGGGCGCGGGTGTCGCGGCGTTGCTTGCCGGCGTGTCGGTGCCGATCTTCAACGGCGGCGCGCTGACGGCCCGCGTCGAGGCGCAGGATGCCGCGCTGCAGGCCGCCGGCGCCGCCTACCAGGGCAGCGTGCTCGTTGCGCTGAAGGACGTCGAGGACTCGTTGGTCGCGCTGAGCAGCGCGCAACAGCGCCGCGACACCCTGCAGCGCGCGGCCGAGGCCGCGGGCAACGCATCGCTGATCGCACGGTTGCGCTACCAGGGTGGCGTGATCGATTTCCAGACCGTGCTCGACACGCAGCGCACCCAGCTCAACACGCAAGACAGCCTGGCCGCTGCGCGCACCGACGTCGCCACCGCGCAGGTGCGCTTGTACAAGGCGCTCGGCGGCGGCTGGAACCCCGAACAAATCGCCGTGCAGACGGCGCGCCTGCCATGAGCCCGAACGCCGAGATCCGCACCGCCGAGGCGAGCGACACCGACGACGACGTCACCTCGCTGCTCGGCGCACCCGCGCCGGCCTGGTGGCGGCGCCCCGCCGCGTGGCTCGGGTTGCTGGCCATCGCCGGCGTGATCGGCGGCATCGGATGGTGGTGGACGCAGCGTAATGCACAGGCCGTGCCGACCTACGTCACCGCGCAAGTCACCCGCGGCGACCTGCGCGTGTCGGTGATCGCCAACGGCACCTTGCAGCCGACACGCACCATCAACATCGGCAGCGAGCTGTCGGGCACCGTG
>DATDJF010000342.1:0-2640 GCA_036520715.1 Burkholderiaceae bacterium
GACACCGCCGAGCTGGTGGCGCACGGCCTCACGTTGCCCGGGCTCACGGTGTCGGTGCTGGTGCCCAACCTGAAAGGCGCCGAACGGGCCATCGAGTCGGGCGCGCACGCGATGCTGCTGCCACTGTCGGCCAGCCACGCGCACAGCCTGGCGAACCTGAAGCGCACGCCCGATGAAGTATTGGAAGACGTGCGACGCATCGTCGACCTGCGCGACGCCAAGGGCTCGAGTTGCCAGGTCGAGATCGGCATCTCCACTGCGTTCGGCTGCACGATCCAGGGCCGCGTCGAACCCGCCGAAGTGCTGCGCCTGCTGCGCGCCGCCATCGACGCCGGTGTCGACCGTGTCGGCCTGGCGGACACGGTGGGATACGCCGATCCGCTGCAGGTGAAGACCTTGTTCGAGCAGGGCCTCGAGGTGGCAGGCCACAAGTTGAGCTGCGGCCACTTCCACGACACCCGCGGGCTCGGTTCGGCCAATGTGTTCGCCGCCTGGCAGGCGGGCATGCGCCGCTTCGACGCCTGCACCGGCGGGCTCGGCGGCTGCCCGCACGCACCGGGGGCTAGCGGCAACGTGGCCACCGAAGACCTGGCTTACCTGTTCGCCAGCATGGGCGTGCCCACCGGCCTCGACTTCAACGCGCTGATCGTGCTGCGTGCGCGCATCGCACAGTGGCTCGAAGGCGAACCGCTGCACGGCGCGATCTGGCGCGCCGGCTTGCCGAAGACAGTCGCCGCATGAACACCCCCCGCGCGCTGCCGCAGCCGCTGCAAGGGCTGAAGGTCGTCGAGTTCACCCACATGGTGATGGGCCCCACCTGCGGCATGGTGCTGGCCGACCTCGGCGCCGAAGTGATCAAGGTCGAGCCGATCGACGGCGACCGCACGCGCACGCTGCTCGGCGCCGGCATCGGCTTCTTCCCGATGTTCAACCGCAACAAGAAGAGCATCCAGATCGACCTGCACGAGCCCGCCGGCGCCGCGGTGGCGCGCCAGCTCGCCGCCAGCGCCGATGTAGTGGCCGAAAACTTCAAGCCCGGCACGATGGTGAAGTACGGCCTCGACTACGCCGCGCTCGCCAAGGCCAACCCGCGGTTGATCTACGCGAGCCTGAAGGGCTTCCTGCCCGGCCCCTACGACCACCGCACCGCGCTCGATGAAGTCGTGCAGATGATGGGCGGCCTCGCCTACATGACCGGCCGCCCCGGCGACCCGCTGCGCGCCGGCTCGTCGGTCAACGACATCATGGGCGGAATGTTCGGCGCCATCGCCGTGCTCGGCGCGCTGATCCAGCGCGGCATCAGCGGGCGCGGCATGGAAGTGCAGAGCGCCCTCTTCGAGAACAACGTGTTCCTGGTCGGCCAGCACATGCTGCAGTACGCGATCACCGGCAAGCCGGCGGCGCCGATGCCGGCGCGCATCAGCCCGTGGGCGATCTACGACGTGTTCACGGTGAAGGACGGCGAGCAGATCTTTCTCGCCGCGGTGAGCGACGCGCAATGGATCACCTTCTGTGACGCGATGGGCTTCGACGACTTGAAGGCCGACCCCTCGCTCAAGCTCAACAACGATCGTGTGCGCGCGCGGCCGACGCTGCTGGCCGAGCTCGGCCGGCGGCTGCAACAGCACAGCGCCGCGGAGCTGTCGCGCCGCTTCGAGGCCGCGGGCCTGCCGTTCGCGCCGATCATGAAGCCCGAACAACTGCTCGACGACCCGCACCTCACCGCCACCGGTGGCCTGGCCGACATCACGCTGACCGACGGCGAGCGCGCCGGGCAGCCCGTGAAGACGACGCTGTTCCCGTTCACGCTGGCGGGCGAGCGCCCCGGGGTCAGAATGAACCCGCCCAAGCGCGGCGAACACACGCGCGACGTGCTGGCCGCGATCGGCGTGGCCGAATCCGAGATCGACGCCCTGATCGAATCCCGCGCCGTGGCTTGACCCACGAGCGCTTTTCACACCGATGGAGACAAACCGATGACGACACGATTCAACCGCCGCGACCTGCTGGCCCTCGGCGTGGCTGGCGCCTGCGGCAGCGCATTCGCGCAGCAGGCCGGCGACAAGACGGTGAAGTTCGTGCTGCCCAACGCCACCGGCTCGGGCGTCGACGCGATCACGCGCGCGGCGCAGCCGGCACTGGCCAAGGCGCTGGGACATCAGGTGATCGTCGACAACCAGCCCGGTGCCGGCGGTATCGTCGGCCTGCAAACGCTCGCGCGTTCCGCGCCTGACGGCATGACGCTCAGCGTGGTGTCGAACAACGTGGTGATCTTCCCGAGCGTCTACAAGACGATTCCGTTCGACATGCCGGGCGACTTCACGCCGATCGCGGTCGTCGGTGCGACCCCGATCGTGATCGTGGTCAACCCGAACAAGGTGCCGGCCAAGGACCACAAGGAATTCGCTGCACTGCTGAAGAGCAAGCCCGACGAGCTCACCTATGGTTCGGGGGGCAACGGCACGATCCTGCATCTGACCGGCGAGCAGTACGTCGGCGAGATCGGCGGCAAGGCGCGGCACATTCCGTACAAGGGGGTCGGTCCGTTCGTGACCGATTTGATCGGCGGCCAGATCGATTTCGGCACGCTGGCCCTGCCGTCGGTGCAGCAGCACATCAAGAGCGGTGCGCTGCGCGCGA
>DATDJF010000343.1:0-9560 GCA_036520715.1 Burkholderiaceae bacterium
GCAGGCGGTGGACATCGAGCTGCAGCCGGGCCAGATGTCGCTGCACGACGTGTACATGATCCACGGCGCGCGGCCCAACACCTCCACGCAACGCCGCACCGGCGTGGCGCTGCGCTACATGCCGTCGACCTCGGTGTTCGATCGCAGCCTGCGGCCGGCCGACGGGCAGTCGGGTGTGTCCGTCAACTTCGCGCAGCGCCCGCTGTGGCTGCTCAAGGGTGTCGATCGCAGCGGTCGCAACGATTTTCGGATCGGGCACCCGCGCGCCGCGCCTTAGCGCACCTGGGCCCGTCCCCCGCCGGACAGCCTCATCCGCGCCGCAGCGACACAGGGCGAGCCGAGCCCAAGCAGTCGTTTTGGCTGGCGACTGTTTTCCGTCGACTCCATCGGGCTGTTGGCTAGGCGCTATCGACCCATTGCGGTTCTTCGCGTCGTCATGCTGAGGGGCCGCTCTGCAGCGGCTGCTGTCGGCTGTGCCAACACCTTAGCCTCTCGGTCTCGCATCAGCGGCCGGCGTTGTAATCTTCCGCCGTCCGCACATGCGGGCCGCTCGCCGCGATCAACCGGAGTGTCCGATGGCTACTGCAAGCAAACCCAACATCATCATGATCATGGCCGACGACGTCGGCATCTGGAACGTCAGTGCCTACCACCGCGGCATGATGGGTGGCAGTACGCCGAACATCGACCGACTCGCACGCGAGGGCGCGCTGTTCACGGATTACTACGGACAACAGTCGTGCACTGCGGGACGCGCGGCGTTCATCACAGGGCAGACGCCGTTCCGCACCGGGTTGCTGAAAGTCGGCCTGCCCGCAGCCAAGCAAGGACTGCAGGATTCCGATCCAACGATCGCCGACATCCTCAAGCCCCTCGGCTACGCCACGGCGCAGATCGGCAAGAACCACTTGGGCGACCGCAACGAATACCTGCCCACCGTGCACGGCTTCGACGAATTCCACGGCATCCTCTACCACCTCAATGCGCTGGAAGAGCCCTACGACCCGCAGTACCCGAAGGGGGAGAAATTCCTGGCGAGGTTCGGCCCGCGCAACATCGTCCACAGCGTGGCGACCGACGTCGACGACTCGACCGAGGATCCGCGCTGGGGCCGCGTCGGCAAGCAGAAGATCACTGACGCCGGTCCACTGCCGCCGCATCCGGGCATGGACCCGGCTGCCAAGGTCAGCATGGAAGACATCGATGCGGACTTGGTAAAGCGCTCATGCGACTTCATCGACCGTTCGGTGAAGGCGGGACAACCGTTTTTCCTCTGGCACAACTCCACGCGCTGCCACTCGTTCACGCATTTGTCCAAGAAGTGGGATGGCAAGACCGGCTTTGGCCTGTTCGCCGATGCGATGGCCGAGCTGGACTGGATCGTGGGCGAGTTGCTCGCCAAGCTGGACGCACTCGGCATCGCCGACAACACGATCGTGATGTTCACCAGCGACAACGGCGCGGAAATCTTCAGCTGGCCCGATGGCGGCAACCATCCGTTCCGCGGCGAGAAAGGCACGGTGTACGAGGGCGGCTTTCGGGTGCCCATGGTGGTCAGGTGGCCCGGCGTCATCAAGCCGGGCATCATCATCAACGACGTCATGTCAGCCGAAGACTGGATGCCGACGCTCGTTGCCGCCGCTGGCGAGCCGGACCTGAAAGAGAAGCTGCTCACCGGCTACCAAGCGGGCGCGAAGACCTTCAAGAACCATCTCGACGGCTACAACTTCAAACCGTTCTTCGAGGGCAAGGTCAGCGAAGCGCCGCGCCGCGAGTTTTTCTATTTCAGCGACAACGCCAACCTCATGGCCGTGCGGTACAACGAGTGGAAGATCACCTTCAAGACCATCGTTGGCAACCTGTTCAGCGGCAAGGAGGATTCGACCAACGTGCCGCTCGTGACGAACCTGCGCGTCGATCCGTGGGAGCGATACCAGACCGATTCAACGTCTTACGGTGAATGGTGGGGCAAGAAACTGTGGGTCATGATGCCCGCCACCGTGATCATGGGTCAGTTCCTCTCCACGTTTAAGGACTACCCGCCCAGCCAGGTCTCCGGTTCACTCGGCGTGGAGAAGGCACTGCAGGCATTGCAGGAGGGCGGCAGGAAGAATTGAAGGTATCAGAGGCACTCGGTGATGGGCATGCTGAACTCGAACAGCGGGAGCCGTTCCGAAGCGGTCATCGAACCTGCGAACGCGACTGACCGCTTCTGGCCGACTGCCGCTACTGACGAGCGGCAGCTTTGCGGCACGCTGCTCGGGCGGGGCTGGCAGCGCACCAGCTTGGCGCCCTGCGGCAACTCAGCGCGATGCGGTCACCGCCTCGGCCAGGTGACGCAGCAGCGCGCCGCCGTCGCCACGCCAGGCGCTGCCGTGCATGCAGGCCAGGGTGCGGGGCTGGTGCTGTGCCAGGCGTGCCAGCGTGGCCGCCGTGTGCGGCGCATGCGCGTAGTAGTCCATCGCTTGGCGGAACGCCTCGCTCGGCCCGAGGATGTCGGCCTCGGTGACCGCCTGCTCGCCGTGGCCCGGCTGGGTGAACAGGTCGCCGCAGAAGAAGGTGCCGGTCAGCGACTCCGTCAACAGGCCACACTCCCAGCCGTGCGGCACGTGCGGCGTGTCGAACCACTGCACGGTGTGACGGCCGAGTGCCAGTTGCTCGCCGTCGGCCAGCGCACGCGGCGGCCGGTCAGCCTGGTCGCCGATCGACACCATGGCGGCGATCTGGCCGCACAGCGGCACCGCTGCCGGTGCCAGCGCCAGCAGCGGATTGAGCGAGCCGCACTCGTCGGCCTCGAAGTGCGACAGGCCCAGGTAACGCAGCCGTTCGATCGGCATCACCGCGGCGATGGCCTCGCTCACCAACGCAAACATTTGGCGCGGGCCGGTGTGGAACAGCAACGGCTCGTCATCGAGCACCAGGTACTGGTTGAAGCTGAAGCCCTGCCCGTCGGGCAGATGGATCGGCGTGTTGATGCGGTAGATGCCATCGGCAATCTCGTGGACATTGGTGCCGGCGTGCGGGTTGGTGATCATCGGTGTGCCTTCGGGGTGGAAAGTGGATGAGCGCAGGATGTGGCGCCACGGCGGCAGGCGTTACACGATTCTTTTTGCGCTCTGTCTTGGCTATGCTGCCGCCCATGGAAGCCCTGGACGCAGCCGCCGCCGACAGCCCGGAAGCTCAGGCGGCCTTGCGCATCGCCGCGGCAGCACCCGGCGCGGCGCAGGAGGCCGAGTCCGAGCTCTACCGGCTGCTGGCGCCGCGGGCACGGCGCTATGGCCTGCGCCACCTGCGCGACGCGCACGCCGCGGCCGATCTGATGCAACACGTGCTGGCCCTCACCATCGAGCAGCTGCGCAGCGGCCGCTTGCGCGAGCCCGAGCGTGTGCTGTCGTTCGTGCTCGGCGCATGCCGGCTCACGGTGATGGACCAGCGGCGCGGCGAGCGCCGCCGCGAAGACCTGCTGCAGCGCCATGCCGACGCCGTGCCCGTTGGCCACGCGCACATCGCGCCGCGCCTGGATCATCTGCGGGTGGCCGACTGCCTGGAGCGGCTGCCCGAACGCGAGCGCACGGTGCTGGTGATGAGCTTCTACGACGACCAGCCGTCCGAAGCGGTGGGGCAGCAGCTGGGCCTGTCGGCCGGCAACGTGCGTGTGATCCGCCACCGCGGCATTCACAACCTCAGGCGTTGCGTCGACGCGGGCAGGAGGACCTCATGACCGCCACGACGAACCACCCGCCGCTCGAGGCGCTGCTCGACTACTGGCTGCACGACAGCGACGCCGCCGCCAGCGACGCGGTGGACGAGCACCTGATGCACTGCGACGCCTGCGGCACGGCGCTCGACGAGTTGATCGCGCTCGGCGATGGCGTGCGCGAGGCGTTTCGCGCCGGCGCGGTGGCCGCCATGGCCAGTGGCGCCTTTGTGCAGCGGCTGGCCGCGCAAGGGCTGCAGGTGCGCGAGTACCGCCTGCCGCACAACGGCAGCGTGAATTGCACCGTGGCGCCCGACGACGACGTGCTGGTGTCGCGCATCGAGGCGCCACTGCAAGGCGTGCAGCAACTCGACGCGGTGATGCAGCTGTCGACCGAGCCCGGCGTGCAACACCGGCTGCGCGACATTCCGTTCGACGCGCAGCGCGGCGAGGTGCATTACCTGCCCAAGGTCGAGCAAGTGCGGCAGTTGCCCGCCCACACGATGCAGCTCACGCTGCTGGCCGTGGAGCCCGGCGGCACGCGCGAGCTCGGGCGCTACACGTTCAACCACCAACCGTGGCCGAGCGACCGCAGGTGAACGAATGAACAAGCGTGGCTTTCTCGCCGCGAGCGCACTCGGCGCCGCGTTGCCGTTGCAGGCGGGCGCCGCGCCGGCACGCTCGCGCGGCGGGCCCGGGCTGTTGACGGTCGCCGGCGCGATCCCTCGCGGCAATCGTGGTCCGCTGAATCCGGCGTTGGACCAGCTGATGGTCAAACACGGCGCCGCCTTCGACAAGGCCTGGCAGTTCGATGCGGCGATGCTGGCCCGGCTGCCGGCGCTGACCATCGAGCCCACCCTCGAGTACGACGCCAAGGTCCACAAGCTGAGCGGCCCGCTGCTCGGCACGGTGGTCGAGGCCGCAGGCGTGGCGGCCGGCGCGCCGGTGATGCTGGGCTTGCGCGCACTCGATGGCTACACCGTCGCACTCAGCCTGGCCGATGCGCGCAGCTATCGCATGATCGTCGCGCACACGCTCGACGGCATGCCGATGAGCATCGGCGGGCTGGGCCCGCTGTGGGCGGTGTACGACGCCGACCGGCTGCCGGCGTTCAAGGACAAGCCGGTGAAAGAGCGCTTCGGCTTGTGCCCATGGGGCCTGTACTACATCGACGTGAAGCCGCTCTGACGAGCCTCGTGTGCTCTGCCCGCACCCACCGACCGGAGCCTTGCCATGATCACAGTCCTGCATGAACAGCGCGAGACCTCGTGGCCCGATGCGGCCGCCGACGGTGACGACCTCTGGCTCGATGGCCCCGCGGTCGCACAGGCCACCGGCTGGAGCTGGAAGCCCGAGGGCCTGTGCCACGGCGACACCTGCGTGCCGTTGCCGCCGCGCGCAGCCGCCGGCACCTTCGTGCGCGCCGGCGCGCTGAACCTGGCGGCCATGTGGCGCCACAGCGGGCAGCCGGTGGTGCACGACGGCGCGTCGCGCACCTGGGTGCTGGGCACCGGTGCCGCACAGCGCGGCGCGGCGCTCGAGACGCTGCAGGCGCCGGACTTCGCGCTGCCCGACCTCGAGGGGCGCCAACACCATCTGTCGTTGTACCGCGGGCGCAAGGTCTTCCTCGCCACCTGGGCGAGCTGGTGAGGGTGTCGGCTTGACTTGCCCGTGTGGCAGTCGCTGTTCGACGAACTGAAGGACCACGCGTTCACGATCCTGGCGGTCGCGCTCGATCGTGCCGACGCCGCGCGGCCGTGGATCGAAGCCGCCAGGCCGGCCTATCCGTGCCTGATCGACAGCGATCACCACCTGGCCGACCTCTACAACCTGGTCAACGTGCCGCAGGCGGTGTGGATCGACGAGCGCGGCCGCATCGTGCGCCCGCCCGAGACCGCCGGCTCGACCGACGGCTTTCGCGCGATGGACCGCAAGACCTTCGTGATGCCCGATGCCGCGGCCGCCGAGCGCAGCCGCGTGAAGGCGCTGTACATCGGCGCGGTGCGCGATTGGGTGCAACGTGGCGCATCGAGCGTGAACGCGCTCGACGAGGCCGGCGCCGCCGCCAGGCTGAAGGTGCCCGATGCAGCCGTCGCCGAGGCGCACGCGCGCTTTCGCCTGGGGCAGCATCTGCTGCGCACGGGCCAGCTCGACGAGGCGCAGGCGCAGATGGCGCAGGCGATCCGCCTGCACCCCGACTCGTGGGCGATGTGGCGGCAGGCGGCGGCCAAGGACGCACGCGGCCTGGCGTCCGGCCCCGAGTTCTGGGCCCGCGTCGACGCACTGGGTGCGCGGCCGTACTACGCGCCGGTGGACGTGGCCGCGCCCGACGCCACGGCAAGCTAGCGGGGTTCACCAGCGCGAGATCGTGCTGTCGCCATGACATCCGACGATGCCGCGGTCGAGCGGCTGAGCGCCGACTATTCAGCCAAGGCGCGGGTCTACCACCGCGTCTCGGCGCCCGTGCTGGCGTCGATGGCGACGCCGCTGCTGCGCCGCTTGCCGCTGGCGCAGGCGGCACGCGTGCTCGACGTCGGCACCGGCAGCGGCATCCTGATCCCGGCGCTGCGCGCTGCCGCGCCCGCTGCGTGGCTGCTCGGTGTCGATCGTGCCGACGGCATGCTGCTGTTGTCGCGCCGCGTGGTGACGTGCGCGTCGATGGACGCGCAGCGCCTGGCGCTGCGATCAGCGTCGTTCGACGTGGCACTGCTGGCCTACGTGCTCTTCCACTTGCCCGATCCGATCGCCGCGCTGCGCGAGGTGCACCGCGTGCTGCGCGACGGCGGCACCATCGGCGTCGTCACCTGGGGCGCGGTGAACGCCGTGGCGGGCACGGCGATCTGGACCGAGGAGCTCGACGCCCTCGGCGCCGCGGCCAACCCTCCCGATGCAAGCGTGGCCCAGCACGCGCGGATGAACACGCCCGACAAGCTGGCGGCGCTGCTCGACGAGGCCGGGTTTCACTGCCAGCCGGCGCTGAGTGAGGACTTCGAGTTTCGCTGGAGCGCGCGCAGGCTGCTCGCGATCCATGCGAACTGCGGGCTCGCGGCGCGCCGGCTCGAGTGCCTCCCGCCCGCGCAACGAGCCGAGTGCCGGCGCGCGGTGCTGCGCCGGCTGATGCAGCTCGACGACGCGCAGCGCCTGTGTCGGCTGCAGGGGGTGTCGGCGGTCGCCCACAAGCGCGCGAGCACCGGGAGATCCGGCCCGGCCGCGTCAGCGCAGGCGCGCCAGCAGCGCCTGCGCCTCGCGCGTCGCAGGGGCGCTGTCGCCCGCGCTGTCGCGCAGCTGCTCGAGGGCGTCGCGCAGCATCGTGGTGGCCGCTGCGCTGTCGCCTTGCGCCAGCGCCACGATGGCCTGCGCGAGCAGCGCACTGCCGATCCACTCGCTGCTGGTGAAGCCGGCGGCAATCTGCCGCGCCGCCTGCAGGGCATCGCCTGCGTGCCCCTGCGCCGCCGGCAACTCGCCCTGGCGCGCCTCGACCCGCGCCAGCAACGTCAGCGCACGCGTGCGCCCGGGGCTGCGATCGGGCGCCGCGTCGTACTTGGCCATCGCGCCGCGCAGCAGTGCGCGCGCCCGCGGCAGGTCGTCGCGCGCCAGTGCACTGCGTGCCTCGGCCACGTCGATGGTGCCCCAGATGGCGCGGTCCGGCGGCAACACCGGCTTGAGGGTGGCGCGCGCGTCGTTCATCAGCGCATCGCAGCGCGCCCAGTCGCGCAGCTCGCAGTGCGCCGCGGCGAGGCCGAAGCGGCCGAGGCCGACGAACAGCGGATCGCCGGCGCGCTGGCTCGCCGCGATGCCGCGCTCGAGCCGCGGCACGGCCTCGCCGGCGCGCCCGACTTCCACAAGCAAGCGCGCGTGGTTGATCGCCAGCGCATGGTCGGTGGGCTCGCCGTCGACGGTGGTCGTCGCCAGGCCGATTTCGTACGCGCGCAGCGCCCGCAGCACCTGCCCGGTGCGCCCGAGCATGACGGCCAGGTTGTTGGGCAGCGCGGTGTCGAGCGTCGCGCCGCCGCTGCCCAGGCGCAACGCGGCCGCGATCTCCTGCTCGTAGATCTCGACGGCGCGCGGCGTCTGGCCGAGCGCATCGTAGGCGTTGGCCTGCATCACGCGCAGGCCACGAACCACCGCCACCTGCGCGGGCCGCGGCGTGCCGATCAGGCGCAGCGCCTCGCTGGCGTCGTCGATCATCGCTTGCGGGCGCTCCATGCGCATCTGCAGGCTCGTGCGCTGCTCGTAGCACTCCACCAGCGCGGCCTTGTCCACCGGCTTGTGCGCGAGCAGGCGCGCGATCGCGCGCGTGAACAGCGGCTCGGCCGCTTCCGACTGGCCCTTGGCGTTGAGCTGGGCGCCCTGATAGCAGTCGACCTGCGCGATCAGCGCTGCGTCGCCGGCGGCCTCGGCGGAGGTGCGCGCACGATCGAGCACGGCCTGGGCGCGCGTGAAGTCGCGCTGCTCGGCGAACAGGTCGGTCAGCACGAGCTGCATGCGGGCGCGCAGCGCGGCGTCGGCAGCGTACTGCGCATCGACGAGCGCGTCGGCACGCGCCAGCAGCTCGGCGGTGGTGAACGGCTTGTCCGACGTCTCCTTGAGGATGAAGCGCATGAAGCCCTCGGACGCTTCGGCGAACTTGAGCTCGTTGAGCGCCGTGTCGCGCTCGCGCGCGGCCTGCTCGGCCAGCCGCTCGGCGCGAATGGCCTGCGATAGCGTGCCGACGAGCCCGGCGATCACGGCGCCGAACACCAGCACGACGGCCACCACGGCACCTCGATTGCGCCGCACGAACTTCGCGAGCCGGTAGCCCAGCGCGTCGGGCCGCGCGAGCACCGGCTGGCCCGCCAGGTGGCGGCGCAGGTCGGCGGCGAAGGCTTCCACGCTCGCATAACGCTCGCGCGGATCCTTCTTCACCGCCTTGGCGAGGATGGTGTCGATGTCGCCGCGCAGCGCGCGCCGTTGGCCGCTGTCCAGGCCCGCCGTCGAGCTGGCCTGCGGCACGTCGGCCTCGGTGATCGCCTGCTCGAGCGCGGCCACCGAGCGCTTGCCGATCTTGTAGGGCCGCTGCCCGGTGAGCAGCTCGTGCAGCACGATGCCCAGCGAATAGACATCGGTGGCCACACCCACCGGCCGGCCGCTCACCTGCTCGGGCGACGCGTAGTCGGGCGTCACCGCGCGGCCCAGCAGCTGCGTCAGGTTGGCGTCGGATGCCGCTTCTTCTGCGAGCAGCTTGGCGATGCCGAAGTCGAGCAACCTGACCTCGCCGTCGGCCGTGACGAGGATGTTGGTGGGCTTGAGGTCGCGGTGCACGATCAGCCGTGCATGGGCATGCGCCACCGCATCGGCCACCTGCAGGAACAGGCGCAGCCGCTGGACCACGCCGAGGCGGTGCTCGCGGCAATGCTCGTCGATCGGCGTGCCGCTCACCAGCTCCATCGCCAGCCAGGGCCGGCCGGCCTCGGTGACGCCGGCGTCGTACAGGCGCGCGATGTGCGGGTGCTCGAGGGCGGCCAGGATGTCGCGCTCGCGCACCATGCGGCGCGCCAGGCCGTGCGCCCAGCCGGCGCGCGGCAATTTCAGCGCCACCTGGCGCTGCAGCGTGCCGTCGCTGCGCTCGGCCAGCCACACCGTGGCCATGCCGCCCGCGCCGAGCTCGCGGAGCAACCGGTAGGGACCGACGAGATCGCCAGCCACGTCGGTGGCCTCGTCCGATGCCTCGCTGTCGTCGCCCGCGAACTGCACCGGCCGCTGCATGAAGTCGTCGGATTCGACCGCAGCTCGCTCGAGCAGTTGGCGCAAGCGCGGCACCACGTCCTGCTGCTCGGGCGGCAGCGTGCGCAACCAGGGCTCACGCTGCTCGAGCGGCAGCGCG
>DATDJF010000344.1:0-2931 GCA_036520715.1 Burkholderiaceae bacterium
GGACCAGGGTTTCAGTCACTCCCGATCCCTGCTCAGAACACGCTTTGCAGCTTGAGCGCCACGCCCATGTCGCCGCTGACCTTGATGCGGCCGGTCATGAACGCGGTGGTCGGGTTGAGCTCGCCGCTCATCAGCTCGCCCAGCGTGTCGACCGACAGCGCGATCGTGCAGTCGGTGTCGCGGTCGGTGTTGTCCACGCTGCTGGGGCTCGACGCGCCGTCGATGACGATGACACCGTCGCCGCCGCAGTCGAACTTGAGGGTGGCGCCCAGCTCGCTGCTGGTGCCCACCTTGCTGCGCAAGGCGGTGGTGGCGGTCTGCAGATCCATTGGCGGCTCCCCGGTTTTGACGTGCGCTGCGATGCTAGCGAGCGCCCTCGCCTGGCGCACCCGCGTATTCACCAATGCGTGACTCGGTTGACGTTAACGTAAACCTCTTGCCTAATCCTGTCAACCCCACCGCCCCCGCCGAGAGCCGCCGATGAAGTTCACCACCGAGCACGAGCAGATCCGCGACACCGTGAAGCGCTTCGTGATCAACGAGATCAACCCGCAGGTGCCCGAGTGGGAGAAGGCGCAGCAGTACCCTGCGCACCAGGTGATGAAGCGGCTCGGCGAGCTCGGCCTTCTGGGCCTCAAGTACCCCGAGGCCGATGGCGGCGCCGCCCTCGACTTCAGCTATTCGATGGTGATGGCCGAGGCGCTGGGTTATTGCGATTGCGGCGGCGTGCCGATGTCGATCGGCGTGCAGACCGACATGGCCACGCCGGCGCTGGCCCGCTTCGGCAGCGACGAGCTGCGCAAGCAGTACCTGGCGCCTGCGATCGCCGGCGACATGGTGAGCTGCATCGGCGTCAGCGAGGCCGGTGGCGGCTCCGACGTGGCGGCGCTGAAGACCACCGCGCGCAAGGACGGCGACGACTACGTGATCAACGGCAGCAAGATGTGGATCACCAACGGCCTGCAGGCCGACTGGTGCTGCCTGCTGGCCAACACCAGCCAGGAGGGTGGCCCGCACAAGAACAAGAGCCTGATCATCGTGCCGATGGATAGCTCGGGCATCACCAAGCAGAAGATCCACAAGATCGGCATGTGGTCGAGCGACACCGCACAGCTCTTCTTCGACAACGTTCGCGTGCCGCGGCGCAACCTGGTGGGCCAGGAGGGCCACGGCTTCATCTACCAGATGATGCAGTTCCAGGAGGAGCGCCTCTGGGCCGCGGCGTCGGGCATCACCGGGCTGGACCTGACGATCGACCAGACCATCGAGTACACCCGCCAGCGCCAGGCCTTCGGCAAGAGCATCCTCGACAACCAGGTGGTGCACTTTCGCCTCGCCGAGCTGCGCACCGAGGTCGAGGCGCTGCGCGCCCTCACCTATCGGGCAGTCGAGCTCTACACCGGCGGCAAGGACGTCACCAAGCTGGCGTCGATGGCCAAGCTCAAGTGCGGGCGGCTCGCGCGCGAAGTCAACGACGCCTGCCTGCAGTACTGGGGCGGCATGGGCTTCACCTGGGACAACCCGGTGTCGCAGGCATTTCGCGACGGGCGGCTGGGCTCGATCGGCGGCGGCGCCGACGAGGTGATGCTCGGCATCATCTGCAAGCTCGAAGGCACGATGCCCAAGGGCATGCACTAGGGAGTGCCCCTTGCGCGCGGTGCGCGTGTTGCTGACACTCGGGCTGTCGGCAACAACCTCCGTCATGGCCATCGACATCAATGCACTGTGGGATCACGGCAAGCCCGCGCTGAGCGAAGAGCGCTTTCGCGCGGCCCTGGCCACCGCCACGGGCGACGACGCGCTGATCCTGCGCACGCAGATCGCGCGCAGCTGGGGCATCCGGCGCGACTTCGAGAAGGCGCGCGCGCTGCTGGCCGAGATCGAGCCGCAGCTCAACACGGCCGGTACTGCGGTGGAGGCGCACTACTGGCTCGAGCTCGGCCGCACCCACTCGTCGGCCACGCACGACCCCGCCTCGCAGACCGAAGACACCAAGGCGCGTGCGCGCACCGCGTACGACAACGCGCTGGCCGTGGCCACGACGAACAAGCTCGACTACCTGGCGATCGACACGATGCACATGTACGCCTTCGTCGACCGCACGCCCGAGAACGAGCTGCAGTGGGTCGACCGTGCGCTGGCCGTCGTCGAGGCATCGAAGCAGGCCGATGCCAAACAATGGGAGGCGTCGCTGCGCAACAACCGCGGCTACGCGCTGCACCAGCTCGGCCGCAACGACGAGGCACTGGCCGAGTTCAAGCGTGCGCTGGCCGCGCGCGAGCGCCAGGGCGACGTGCGCAGCATCCGCATCGCGCACTGGATGATCGCGATGACGTTGCGCCACATGGGCCGCCTGTACGCGGCACTGGAGATCCAGCAGCGGCTGGAGCGCGAGTGGGATGCCGACAACGAGCCCGACCCCTATGTGTTCGAGGAGCTCGAAAAGATCTACCGCGCCCGCGGCGACCCCGCCCGCGCCGACCACTACGCCGCGCGGCTGAAGGCGGCGTTCAAGCCTTGAACGCGCGACGCGCGGGCACGCTTCGTGCCCCGGTCGCGGCAACGACCTGAATCATCGGAGGGTCCGACGATGAATCGCCTCCCGCGCTCCACCTGGCGTGCGGCCACCGTGGTGGCCGCGCTCGCCGTCACGGCAGCCTTGCTGTGGCCGTTTCACAGCTCGAACGGCCGCACCGACGCCGCGCCGCGCGCGGTGGCGCCGCGTGGGGCACTGGCGGCCGACGAGGTGGCGCACATCGACGTCTTCAAGCGCATCGGGCCGTCGGTGGTGCACATCACCACGCTGGCCACGCAGCGCGAGATGTTTTCGCTCAATGCGCAGCAGGTGCCACGCGGCACCGGCTCGGGCTTCATCTGGGACGACGCCGGCCACGTCGTCACCAACTTCCACGTCATCCAGGGCGGCAGCGG
>DATDJF010000345.1:0-6619 GCA_036520715.1 Burkholderiaceae bacterium
GGTGAGCTCGGAGTTGTTGCTCAGGCTGAGCTTCTCGAGCACACGCGCGCGGTACACCGACACCGTCTTGGGCGACAGCTTCAGCTCCTCGGCGATGTCGGACAGCCGCTTGCCCGAGGCGATCATCGTCAGCGTCTGCAGTTCGCGGTCGCTCAGCCGTTCGTGCGGGCTCTCGTTGGCCGGCGCGGTGAGGCTCTCGACCAGCATCTGCGCGATCTCCGGCGTCACGTACTTGCGTCCCTGCGCCACCGTGCGCACCGCCTGCACCAGCAACTGCGGATCACCACCCTTGTTGACGTAGCCGTGCGCGCCGGCGCGCAGCGCGCGCATTGCGTACTGGTCTTCCGGGTACATGCTGACCACCAGCACCTTGATCGGGTTGCCCTCGTCCTTCAGCGTGTGCATCACGTCCAGGCCGCTGCGCCCCGGCAGGTGGATGTCCAGCAGCAGCACGTCGGCCGGCACCCCGCCATCGTCGCGGCCGGCACCGGCCAGCGTGCGCATCAGCGCGCGCAGCTCGCCATAGTCGCCGGCCTCGCCGACCACCTCGATGTCGGGCGCGTCCGACAGCGTGTCGCGAATGCCACGCCGGATCAGCGCGTGGTCGTCGCAGAGGATCACTCGAATCATGTCAAGCGGCTCCGACGCGCGGCGCGCGCGCGCCGCGCCGCCTGGAAGTTCCGCAGCGGGATCCGCCCTTCGCCGTGCTTTCGTTCTGCTTGCGCAGCCCGCCGGTCTCGCCCGGCAGGCGAGCTGCACCGAGTAGGCGTCATGCCGCAACGCAAGAGAGTCACAGCACACCCCAGCCGGACGGATCGTGCTCGCGGTCGACCTCGGGCATCAGCTCGGGCGCGTGCGCCTTGGCCTCGCGCAGCGGCACCGACAGCATCAGCGTCGTGCCCTCGGGGCTGCTGGAGATGTCGACCCAGCCGCCGGCCGTGCTGGCGCGCTGGTGCAGCCCGCGCAGGCCGAAGCTGCGCGCCTTGGTCAGGTCCTCCGGCGTCAGGCCGCGGCCGTTGTCGCTGACCTCGAGCGACAACACGCCGGCCGACAGCGACAGGTCGACCACCACCCGGCCGGCCTGCGCATGCTTGCTGATGTTGGTGAGCGCCTCTTGCGCGAAGCGGTAGGCCACCAGCGGCACGCCCACCGGCAGGCTGATCGATTCGTGCGTGGTGCGGAACTGGCACACCACGTTGTTGCGCCGCTCGAAGCGGCTGGTCATCCATTGCAGCGCCGGCACCAGGCCCTGCTCGAGGATCGCCGGCCGCAGGTTGTGCATCACGCGCTGGCTGGCGCCGATCGCCTGATCGAGCGTCTCCAGCGCAGTGGCCACACGAAGTTGCACCTCGGGCGACTCCGCGTGGCGGCCGATCCACGCGAGGTCGAACTTCAGCGCCGTCAGCGAGCCACCGACGTCGTCGTGGATCTCGCGCGCGATCGCCGCGCGCTCCATCTCGATGCTGGTCTGCAGGTGCTGCGCCAGCTCGGCCAGGCGCTGGCGCGACGCCGCCAGCTCGGAGTCGGCGAGCACACGCGCCTGGTGGTCGCGGGTGGCCTGGATGGCATTGCGGATCGCCGGCGCCAGCCGCGCCAGGTTGTGCTTCAGCAGGTAGTCCGACGCGCCGTCGCGCATCGAGGCGACCGCGGTGTCCTCGCCGATCTCGCCCGACAACAGCACGAACGGCAGCGGCGGCCCCTCGCGCTTGAGCAGGTCGAGCGCCTGCGCGCCGGTGAAGCCGGGCACGTTGAAGTCCGACAGCACCACGTCCCACGGGCCGGCGGCCAGCGCACGGCGGAAGTCGTCCTCGGTGTCCACCCGCAGCGCATGCACTTCGAAGCCGGCGCGCCCGAGCTGGGCGCAGGCCAGCTGGTGGTCGACCTCGGCGTCTTCCAGGTGCAGCATGCGCAGCACCTCGTGCGGGCCACGCGGGTTGCGCTCCGACGCCGGACTCATGGGGCGTGAGTATGGCAAACCGCGGTGGCAGCGCCGCCGCCGGGCGCGCGCGGTGGTCCTCGGGAAGGAATAGCGCCCGCTTTCCACGCATGTTCGCCTCAATGCCGGGGCATCGGCGACCGAAGAATGGTCGTGCCGGGCGCTTTGGCGTGCACCGGCAATTTTTCACACCACGGATGCCCATGGTTGATCTCACTTCAGCGGCCGCTTCACCCGAGGGTGCGGTGCCGACGTTGCTCGCCGCCGATCTGCAGGATCACCTGATGACGGCGTCGAACGACCTCGACCGCCTGCAGCGGCTGCTGGCCGACGCCACCGCCACGCTGCTGGGCCACTTTCACGGCCTGTCGGAGCAGATCGCGCAGTTGCGCCAGCAGCTCGACCGTGGCCTGGTGGTCGACCCGGTGGCCTTCGAGCACGCGCTGCGCTCGCTCAGTGGCGCGGTGGTCGCGCTGCAGTTCCAGGACATGGCCTCGCAGCTCATCACGCACACCGACCGCCGGCTGCGCAGCTGCGCCGACCGCCTGGCGCGTGATGCGCTGCCCGACGACGACGAAGACGGCGAGGGGCTGACGATGCCCGCGCCGCTGCGTCCGAACCCGGTGACCCAGGACGAGGTCGACGCCGGTTCGATCGAGTTGTTCTAGCCACGACGACACAGACATTTCCCCCGGAGCCCCTGCCATGCACTCAATCCTCGCCGTCGACGACTCCGCCTCGATGCGCCAAATGGTCAGCTTCACGCTGAAGAACGCCGGCTTCACGGTGATCGAGGCGGTCGACGGGCAGGACGCCTGGGAAAAGGCCAACGCGCGCGACCTGCACCTGGTGCTCACCGACCAGAACATGCCGCGCATGGACGGCATCTCGCTGACCAGGAAGCTGCGCGAGACGGCGCGCTTCAAGACCACGCCGATCTTGATCCTGACCACCGAATCGAGCGACGAGATGAAGCAGAAAGGCCGCGCCGCCGGCGCCACCGGCTGGCTCGTCAAGCCCTTCGACCCCGCCAAGCTGATCGAAGTGATCGGCAAGGTGCTCCGCTGACACCCACGAAGAAGAGCGCCGCGATGGCCGACACGCACGCCCAGGGATCCGGCTCCGCCGGCATCGACCTCACCCAGTTCTACCAGGTCTTCTTCGAGGAGGCCGGCGAGAACCTGGCCACCATGGAGCAGATGCTGCTCGGGCTGGACCTGACCCGCGCCGACGACGAAGAGTTGAACGCGATCTTCCGCTGCGCCCACTCGGTCAAGGGCGGCGCCGCGACCTTCGGCTTTGCCGACGTCGCCGAGCTGACGCATCAGATGGAGACGCTGCTCGACAAGCTGCGCCGCCACGAGCTCGAACCGCAGACGCGCATGGTCGACGTGCTGCTGGCCGCCGGCGACGCGCTGAAAGCGCAGCTCGCGCGCCACCAGGGTGCCGGCGGCGAGGCCGTCGACACCCGCGCGCTGATCGCCGACATCATGCAGCTCGCCTCGGGCGCTGCCGGCGCCGCGCCTGCCCCTGCGGCGGCAGCGGCGCCCGCCGCCGCGGCCGCGCCGCAGCCCGCAACGCCTGCTGCAGCCGCCACGCCAGCCAGCGGCGAGCGCCAGCTCGAGCTGACGGTGGGCCCGCTGCCCGATCCTGGCGTGGCCGACAGCCTGCTCGACCTCTTCAAGGAAATCGCCGAGCTGGGCCAGATGGAGCGGCTCGATGCGGGCCAAAGCGCCGATGGCATGCGCCGCTTCAAGATCACCACCAAGAGCAGCGACGGCGACCTGCTCGACCTGTTCACGTTCCACGTGCCGCGCGAGGCGCTCAAGCTCGGGCCGCTGACGCGCGGCTACGGCTTCCACAGCAACGCCCCCGGCGCTCCGAACGAAGAGCCGGCCGACCAGGGCTACGGCTTCTTCAGCGATGCCCCCGGCGCACCCGCCGCAGGCGTCGGTGCCGAGGCAGCGCCCGCTGCCGCCGAGGCGGCAGCACGCGGCGACACGGCGCGCGCGCCGGCGGCGTCCAAGGCCGCCGAGAAGGCCGGTGCGCCCGAGGCGTCGACGCTGCGCGTGTCGGTGGACAAGGTCGACCAGCTCATCAACCTGGTGGGCGAGCTCGTCATCACGCAGGCGATGCTGGCGCAGACCGGCCAGAACATCGATTCGGCGCAGCACCAGCAGCTCACCGCCGGCCTGGCCGACCTGCAGCGCAACACGCGCGACCTGCAGGAAGCGGTGATGTCGATCCGCATGATTCCGATGTCGGTGGTGTTCAGCCGTTACCCGCGCATGCTGCGCGACCTGGCGGCCAAGCTCAACAAGAAGGTCGAGCTGGTGATGCAGGGCGAGGCGACCGAGCTCGACAAGGGCCTGGTGGAGAAGATCACCGACCCGCTGACCCACCTGGTGCGCAATTCGTGCGACCACGGCATCGAGCTGCCCGAAGAGCGGCTGGCCAAGGGCAAGGCGGCGCACGGCACCATCACGCTGGCGGCATCGCACCAGGGCGGCAGCATCCTGATCGAGGTGCGCGACGACGGCAAGGGCCTGTCGCGCGCCAAGCTGCTCGCCAAGGCGCGCGAGCGCGGCATCGACGCGCCCGACACGATGAGCGATGCCGAGGTGTGGGCGTTGATCTTCGCGCCGGGCTTCTCCACCGCCGACGTGGTGACCGATGTATCAGGCCGCGGCGTCGGCATGGACGTGGTCAAGCAGAACATCGCATCGCTCAACGGCAGCGTCGAGATCGACTCCGCCGAAGGCTACGGCATGAGCGTCAAGGTGCGCCTGCCGCTGACCTTGGCCATCATGGACGGCATGAGCATCGGGGTCGCGCAGGAGTGCTACATCCTGCCGCTGTCGTCGGTGGTCGAGTCGTTCCAGGTCGAGCCGGGAATGATCCGCACCGTCGGCGGCGCCAACCGCGTGGTGCAGGTGCGCGAGGAGTACATGCCGGTGATCGACCTCGAAGGCGTGTTCGAGGTGCCGCGCGCGCAGGGCCACGACGGCAACGGCATCATGGTGATCGTCGAGGCCGAAGGCGGCCGCGTCGCGGTGCTGGTCGACGAGCTGCTGGGGCAGCAGCAGGTGGTGGTGAAGAACCTCGAGTCGAACTACCGCAAGGTCAACAACGTCTCGGGCGCCACCATCATGGGCGACGGCCGGGTCGCGCTGATCCTCGATGTCGGCGCCCTGGTGCGCCTGTCGCGCCACTGATCCGCCGTGACGCACGCTGTCATGACCGCGTGCGGGCCATTGCCCGCCACGAACCTCAAGTTCGGCGCCGCAACTGCCGAAAGCAAGGCGTCGCGCGCCGACCGGCGGCGCCACGCACCCCTTTTCCGATGGAGTTTTCTGAAATGAACCGATTCACTGTCGCGGTACCACTGGCCTTCGCGCTGGCCTTCGCCGCCCCCGCCCATGCCGACGGCAACGCCACCAAGGAAGAAGCCGTGGCCATGGTCAAGAAGGGCATCGCCTACATCCGCTCGGCCGGCAAGGACAAGGGCTACGGCGAGATCAGCACCAAGGGCGGCAAGTTCAGCGACCGCGACCTCTACCTCGTGGTGTACGGGCTCGACGGCGTGGTGCATGCGCACGGTGCCAACGAAAAGATGATCGGCAAGAACCTGATCGAGCTCAAGGACGTCGACGGCAAGGCCTTCGTCAAGGAGCGCGTCGAGCTGGCGCAGAGCAAGGGCACGTTCTGGCAGGACTACAAATTCACCAATCCGGTGACCAAGAAGATCGAGCCCAAGCAGATGTACTGCGAGAAGCTCGACGACGTCGCCGTGTGCGGCGGCATCTACAAGTAAGCCGCGCCACCGGGCGATACCGCGAATCCCGCAGGAAGCATCGTGAAACTGAAGCACAAACTGATGCTCGGCCCGTGGATCACCGCGGCCATGCTGCTGGTCGCGGTGGCGGCCTGCGCCGGCGTCTTCGGCCACTACAGCCGCGTCAGCAACGCGCAGCAGCACGAGGCGCGCGCCACCGAGTCGACGTTGCAGCAGGCCTCCGAGCAGCTCGGCATCGAGCTGGTCGGCCTGTACCGGACGATGGCGATCATCGATTCGGTGAAGGAACCCAAGATCAAGCAGCAGCGCAGCGAAGTGGCGCTGCAGACGCAGGCGCAGATCAAGCGCGTGGTGCAGATCGCGTCCCAGGCCGGTGATCCGGCCGCCGCGGCGGCCGCGCAATCGATCGAGCAGACCGCCGCCCGCTTCATCAAGGCCGCCGACATGGCGCTGGACATGGGCAGCGTCGACGCCAACACCGGCGTCGCCGCGCTGCAGACGGCCGACGCCGAATACAAGCAGCTCGCCACCGCCATCGAGAGCGTCTACCTGTCGGTGCGCGAGCACCACCAGGCTGCCGACCAGGCGCTGCGCAACAAGGCGCAGACGATGACGCTGGCGCTCGGCTTGCTGGCGCTGCTCACCGCCGGCGCCGCCATCGGCCTGGCGTGGCGCATCGAGCACCGCGTGGTGGCCGACCTGCAGCAGGTCGCCGGCACCGCGGCGCGTGTGGCCGACGGCGTGCTCGAGCGCGTGACGCACGACCACCGCAACGACGAGCTCGGCGACGTGCTGCGCGCGCAGGCGATGATGGTCGAGCGGCTGCGCGGCATGGTCACGCAAGTCAGCGAGAGCTCGGATTCGATCCGCGTGGCGAGCACCGAAGT
>DATDJF010000346.1:0-2282 GCA_036520715.1 Burkholderiaceae bacterium
ATCGCCTGAGCCTGCTTCATCAGGCCGGCCAACTGGTTCTTCATCATGGTGTGGGGTTCCTTTGAACGGGCTTGATCGAGCCGGGCACGAGGCGCGCCGTCTTGAACTGGGTCATCAACTCGCGCACCACCGGGTCGCTGGTCATGGTCTGCTCGGCCTGCTGCTGCGCACGCGCACGCGCCGCGGCCTCGCGCAGTGCCGGGCTGTCGTGCGGCACGCCGTCGACCAGATCCAGCTCGACCGGCTCGCCCTGCACGGCCGCCACCGCGGTCTGCAACTTGTCGCGCAACGCCGGCGCGCGCAGCGACTCGCGTTCCACGCACAGCCGCCAGCGTGGGCCCTGCGTGCCGGCGGAAGACGCGACCCACTCGCTTTGCATCGCCAACTCGCGCACCAGGGCGCTGATCAGGCCGCGTTGCGCCATCGCGGCAACCAGGGCCGCCCAGCGCTCGCCGAGTTCGGTGGGCTGCAAGGCGGCGGGCGCCGCGGCGGCGGCGCGTGCGTCCGGCGCGTCGCGGCGCGTCGCGGGCGACAGCGATTCTTCATCGGGCACCGCATCCACCCATGGCGGTGGCTCGTCGGCAGGCAGCGCAACGGCTTTCTTGGCCACGGTCTCCGCAGCCATTGCCCCGGCCGTGGCGTTGGAGGCCGATCCGGGCCGCGTCGCCGCTGCACCGGGCGGTGCGGCGGGAAATGCCAGGAAGCGCAGCAACACCATCGTCAACGCCGCGTACTCGTCGCTCACCAACTGCAGCTCGTCACGGCCGTGCACGGCGATGCTGTAAAGCAAATGCAATTCGTCCGTCGCCCACTGGCGGCTCAGCAGCGTGGCCTGCGGCGTGTCGGGGTCCTCGCCATCCAACGCATCGGGCACTGCCTGCGCGATCGCCATCTGCTGCAGAAGCATCGCCAGTTCTTCGAGCGCGCCGGCGGCCGACAAGCCACGCTGCCGCACGTCGTCGACCGCGGCCAGCACGGCCGCGCCATCGCGCGCCGCCAGCGCCTGCACGAATGCCGCTGCCACCGAGCGCTCGACGCTGCCGAGCATCGCGCGCACCGCGGCCTCCTCGAGCCGGCCGCCGCCGTAGGCGATGGCCTGATCGGTCAACGACAGCGCATCGCGCATCGAGCCGCGCGCCGCGCGGGCCAGCAGGCGCAACGAGCCGGCATCGTGCGCGACCTGCTCGAGGGCCAACACATGCGCCAGATGCTCGTGCACGGTCTGCGGCGCCATCGGCCTCAGGTTGAACTGCAGGCAACGGCTCAGCACCGTGGGCAGCATCTTGTCGGGGTCGGTGGTCGCCAACACGAACTTCAGGTACTCCGGCGGCTCCTCCAGCGTCTTGAGCAAGGCGCTGAAGGCGTCCTTCGTCAGCTGGTGCGCCTCGTCGATCATGAATACCTTGAAACGGCCGGCGCTGGGCTTGTAGGCCGCGCGTTCGATCAGCTCGCGCGCCTCGTCGATGCCGCGATTGGAGGCCGCGTCGAGTTCGATGTAGTCCATGTAGCGGTCGGCATCGATCTCGGTGCAGGCCTGGCACCGGCCGCAAGGCTCGGCGGTGACACCCCCTGAACCGTCGGGCCCGGTGCAGTTCAGGCTCTTGGCCAGGATGCGCGACACCGTCGTCTTGCCGATGCCGCGCGTGCCGGTGAACAGATAGGCGTGGTGCAATCTGCCGCTGGCCAGCGCGTTGCTCAGCGCACGCACGACGTGCTCCTGCCCGACCATCTCGCTGAAGCGGCGCGGCCGGTATTTGCGCGCCAGAACCATCGATGCCATGTCAGCGGCGCCCGGCCGTCCGAAGCCGCTGACACGCCCCCTCGGGGGGCAGCGACCGAAGCGAGCGTGGGGGTTGCATGCAGGCATTCTACGAGTCGCGTGCGGCAGCTCGCGAGGCCGACGCAGCGTGCGCGTCGCCGATAATCGCGCGATGGATTCCGTTGCTCCCGCGGCCGCAGGCGCCTCGCTCAGCTATGAACAAGCAGGTGTTCATTACGACCTCATCGATCCGCTTAAGGTGCAGGCGCAGCGTGCCGCCGCCGCCACCGCGTCGCAGCTCGGCGCGCACGGCTTCAACGAAGTGCTGGCCTCGCGCGGCGAATCGGCCTACGTGGTGGATGTCGGCGCGTTCTACATCGCCACCATCGTCGAGTGCCTGGGTTCCAAGGCCCTGGTGGCCGACGAAATGGCCAGGCTCACCGGCAAGAGCTACTACGACGGCATCGCGCAGGACACCATCGCGATGGCCGTCAACGACCTCATCACGGTCGGCGCCACGCCG
>DATDJF010000347.1:0-5145 GCA_036520715.1 Burkholderiaceae bacterium
GTGGCAAACGGCATGTGGGTGTGCAGCACGCAGGCTTTCGCAGCGATGCGGTGGATCGCCGCGTGGATGAACATCGCGGTGGGCTCGATCTGCTGCGCACCGGCCAGCCGCTGGCCGTGCACGTCGACCAGCACGATGTCGTCGGCCTGCACCTCGCTCCACAGAAAGCCGCGCGGATTGAGCAGGAAGCGCCCCGAGCCATCGGGCAGCTCGACGCTGAAATGGTTGCACACGCCCTCGCCGAGGCCGTGGTGGGCGGCGGCGCGCAGCGCGAGCGCGAGATCGCTGCGCAACTCGCGCACGGTGGGGCTGCGGTAGTCGGCGGTGTGGGTCGATGAAGGGCTCATGGCCTGAAGTATCGGGCCTTTGTGGCGCTACCTTCTACCGCCGCCTGCACGCTCACGACGGCGCGAGCTGCACCCTGCTCGAGCGGTGCAGCGCGAAGCCGATCTGCACGATGCCGGCGGCCAGGCCGGTGGCCACGCCCACGTGCACCGCGGTGTTGTACGAGCCCATCAGGTCGTACAGCACGCCGCCGCCGAAGGCGCCGACGAAGCTGCCGATCTGGTGGCTGACGAACGCCACGCCGCCGAGCATGGCCTGCCAGCGCAGGCCGAACACGTCGGTGATCCAGCCCGCCACCAGCGGGCCGACGCCGAGCCACAGGAAGCCCATCACCGCGGCGAACACCAGCGTACCGGTGGGCGTGGGCTGCGCCGCGAAGTACCACAGCAGCGCCAGCGAGCGGAAGAAGTAGATGCCGCCCAGCAGCACCAGCTTGTTCCAGCGCCCGCCGGCCCAGCCGAAGAAGAGGCTGCCCAGCACGTTGAAGCCGCCGATCACGCCGAGCGCCTGCGCGCTCAGCATCGGGTCCATGCCGCAGATCTGCAGGTACGACGGCAGGTGCGTGGTCAGGAAGATGAGCTGCATGCCGCACACGAAGTACGCCGTCGCCAGCACGAGGAACGGCACGTGCCGCATCGCGCTGCCGAAGGCGGCGCCGGCGCTGTTGCCGATGTTGCCGGGCGACGGCGGCAGTGGCACGCGGTCGACCTTGCCGGCATACCAGGCGGCCGGCAGCATGATCAGCGCGATCACCGCGAAGCCGAACACCGCGATGCGCCAGCCGTGCGCCTGGTTGAGCGCCTGGCCGATCGGCGCCGACAGCAGTGCGCCCAGCGATCCGGCGGCCGACACCGCGCCGAGCACGGCGCTGCGCATCGCCACGCTGACCGGCCGCGACGCTGCCGCCATCGCCAGCGCCGGGCCCGTGCAGGCCATCGAGGTGCCGATGAACAGGCCCGCGCCGACGACCACGCCCACCGTGCTGTGCGCGGTGGCCAGCACGATCAGCCCGAGCAGATAGAGCACTGAGCCGCCCACCATCAGCGACCGCATGCCCCAGCGCACCGCCAGTGCGCCGGCCAGCGGCTGCAGGAAGCCCCACATCAGGTTCTGCACCGCGATGGCAAGGGTGAAGTCCGACACCGAGATGCCGATGTCCTTGGTCAGGTCGGGCATGAACAGCCCCAGGCTCTGGCGCAGGCCCATCGCGAAGGTGAGCATCAGCGAGGCGCCGATCAGGATCGGCAGCGCCGGCTTCAGGCTTTCGAAACGGCTCGACACGCGGTCTCCTGGACGTTTGATTGCAGCGCAACGCTAACACCGGCCGACGAACGGCGCTTGAAGCGCCGCGCCGTGGCACCATCTGGCGGCGATGTTCGCCCTCTGGCTCAGTGCGCTGCTGCACCTGTACATCGGCTGGCGCATCGCACCCGAGCTGCCCGGCACGGCGGCGACCTGGGGCTTCGTCGCGCTGCTGCTGGCCTCGGCGATTCTGATCCCGCTGGCGTTCTTCGGCCGTCGCTCGCGCGACAGAGCGCGCGCCGACCACTTGAGCTGGGCCGGCATGCTGGCGCTCGGCCTGTTCTCGACGCTGCTGGTGCTGACGCTGCTGCGCGACGTGCTGCTGTTGCTGGCGTGGCCGTTTGGCATCGCGGCGCTGCCGCAGTGGTCGGCGCTCGCGGTGCCGGCGCTGGCGGCGTTGTTCATCACGATCGGCTTCGTCAACGCGCGCCGCACGGCGCGTGTGCGCGAGGTCGAGGTGCCGGTGGCCGGGCTGCCGCGCGCACTGCACGGCTTCACGATCGCGCAGATCAGCGACATCCACGTCGGCCCCACGATCAAGGGCGGCTACCTGCAACGCATCGTCGACGCGGTCAACGCGCTCGACGCCGACGCGGTGGCCGTCACCGGCGACCTGGTGGACGGCCGCGTGCACGACCTCGCGCCGCACGTGGCGCCGCTGGCCGCGCTGCGCTCGCGCCACGGCACCTTCTTCGTCACCGGCAACCACGAGTACTACAGCGGCGCCCACGAGTGGATCGCCGAGCTCAAGCGCCTGGGCGTGCAGGTGCTGCTCAACGAGCACGTGGTGCTGCGCCACGATGGCGCGCGCTTGGTGATGGCCGGCGTGGCCGACACCAGTGCGCACCACTTCGACCCGCAGCACCGCAGCGACCCGCAGCGTGCGATGCAAGGGGCGCCCGCCGACGCCGGCCTGCGCGTGCTGCTGGCGCATCAGCCGCGCAGCGCCGAGGCCGCCGCGCGGGCCGGCTTCGACGTGCAGCTCTCGGGCCACACGCACGGCGGCCAGTACTGGCCTTGGAACCTGTTCGTCAAGCTGCAGCAGCCCTACACCGCGGGCCTGCACCGCCTGCGCCAGTTGTGGATCTACACCAGCCGCGGCACCGGCTACTGGGGCCCGCCGTTGCGCCTGGGCGCGCCGTCGGAGATCACGCGGCTGCGCTTCGTCGGCGCGGGATGAACAGGCCGCCTCATCGGCCCGACGGCAGCGGCTCGCCCTGGCAGCTCGGGGGCATCTGGCCCGGCCGCACGTCGGGGCCGGGGCCGCACGTCCACTCGATGCCATCGTCGGTTTGTGATGGCGTGAAGATCAACGTGCCGCGCGGCGTGGTCACCGTCAGGATCATCTGGTCCTGGTCGAGCGCGAGCTCGCCGCCGCCGGGCAGGTACTCGATGACGGCGGCTTCCTTGAGCGACTCGGGCACACGCTCGTGGCGCTGGTAGAACGCGCCGAGCGCATCGCGGGCGCCCTGCGTTTGCACCACCACCTGCGAGAAGTAGGCGCGTGCCGCATAGTCGTTGTAGGCAGGAATGGCGATCGCCGCCAGCACGCCGACGACGTAGACCAGTATCAGGAAGCCGAAGCCACCGCCCAGGCGCCCGGCATACGGAATGAACGCGGCCAGCAGGTAGGCCAGCTTGTGCCGCGCCGGCGGCGCCACGTCGCGCTGCATCACTCGCCACACGCGCTTGGTCAACCACGGGTAGGCCGACGTCAACTCGTGAAACGACATCCAGAAGCCGGAGGTCTGCCGGGCCTGCTCGAGATAGGCGGCGACGTCGAGCTGCTGCCAGCGCCGGCCGCCGGCAGCGAGCGCTGCGATCGCCCGGGCGGCGTTGTCCGGTGATGAGCTGCAGGCCGCGCCGTGACGGTCGCAGGTGCTCTCGCGGGCACGCGAGTACGCCGCGCCCACCAGCGGCAGCCACAACACCGGCCAGCGCAGGAACTGCCAGCTCAGGTGCTTCATGCGCAGGTGGCCGAGCTCGTGGCCGATGTAGAAGCGCACGCCGTCGGGATGGTGGCGCATCGCATCGGCCACGTCGGACAGCAACACCACGTACTGCGAGCGCAGGAAGCGGGTGGCGAACGCATTGAGGCTGCCATTGCCGTACATCACGTAGGCCTGCGGGCGCTCGGCCATCTGCAATTGCTCGCAGCAGGCCACGAACTGCGCGTGCAGATCGGGAAACTGCGCCTCCGACAGCGCCACGCCGTTGCCCTTGATGTGCGCGATCAGCGTCGAGTGCACGAACAGGTAGACCAGGTACCCGAGCGCCAGCACGAGCAGCGCGACGCCGAAGGTGCCCACCGCCAGCAGCAGCCAGATCAACAGGCCGACCAGCAGCGTGAACGCGCCCAACACCCGCTCGCGTGGATAGACCAGGTCGTTCACGGCGCCCCCCGTTGTGTCGGTGTCTTTGTCGGCTCGCATTGTCACCGCTGGCGCGGCGGTGAAAAAAAAGAGCCGGCCCGTGAGGGCCGGCTCTGCGTGCTGCCACGCGCCAACGTGGCGAGCGGTCGCTCGTTGTCGTGCTTACCAGTCCGCGCCGTAGTAGTTGTAGACGCGGCGGCCGTAGTCAGGCGTGTATTCCGGCACGTCGGACTCGGCGTAGCGCGGCGCCTTCTCGAGCTTGTTCTTGTCGAGCGGCACGACGTACCCTTCCTTCTGCGTGTCGTACTTCAGCATGTTCCACGGCAGCGGGTAGCGGTCGGTGCCCATGCCGAGGAAGCCGCCGAACTCGAGCACCGCGTAGCGGATCTGGCCGGAGATCTTGTCGATCATCAGGTCGTCGACCGAGCCCAGCTTGTCGCCGGCCGGGTTGTACACGGTGGTGCCTTCCACCCGTTCCGACGAGATGATGTCGCTCGAGGTACCAAGGGATGTCTTCATTCAATTCTCCTGCGCAAAGGGTTTCGAAACGACGCCAGCCACGGGGGACGCAGCTCACGCCTCGCAGTTCCTTTATCCGCTTCGCCAGCGCCCGGAGCGATCGGTGCGAGGAGCGCCCCGCTGTAGGACAACGCGCCTATCATTGGCCCCATGTTCACGCGCGAGCGCAGGAGCCAGCCGTCGCCGAGGTCGAGCCGACGGCTCGCGTGGTTGCTGGCGCTGGCGCTGTTGCTGCCGTTCGCGCAGGCCCTGGCCTGGGTGCACACGCTCAGCCACCATGGCACGCAGCGCGCTGACACCGCCGCCATTCAGCTCGATGCACCGTGCGCCACCTGCCTGAGCGCGGCGCCGCTGCACGGCGGCGGATTGCCGGGCGTGCAGCCTTCCGTATGGGTGCCGCCAGCGGTGCAAGCCGCGCCGCCGGCAGCCGACACCGCAGCGTGTCGGCACACCGCCACCCTCGCCTACCTGAGCCGCGCGCCACCGCTCGCCTGACCTGACCGCCGCGTCGCAACGCGCCCGCACGGCGCGTTGCCTGTCGTTCACGTCCAGGCAAGGAGCAGGCCATGCGCCTCGTCGCTTCAGCGGGCTTGATGCTCGCACTCTC
>DATDJF010000348.1:0-2726 GCA_036520715.1 Burkholderiaceae bacterium
GCAACATCTGGGCGCTGTTCGTCGAGGCCGGCCACGAGCGGCTCGGCTACGGCCGCCGCCTGCACGACACCATGCTGGCCTGGCTGTGGTCGCAGGGCCTGCAGCGGTTGTGGCTGAGCACCGGGCCCGGCACGCGGGCCGAAGGCTTCTATCGCGCCGCGGGCTGGCGTGCGGTCGGCGTCACGCCGCACGGCGAGATCCGCTTCGAGATCGACGCGCCGGCGTCGTGCGCGCTCACGCGCGGCGCGCCCGCGACTGCTCGCGTGCCAGATCGATGAACTCGGTGGCCGCGGCCTTGAGCCCCGAGCCGCGCCGCCACACCAGCCCGACGTCGATGCTCGGCACCTCGTCGCGCAGGCGCCGCACCTCCACGTGCTCGGCGTCGAGCGTCCATGGGCGGTACAGGAAATCCGGCAGCACCGCGATGCCGGCGCCGGCGCCGACCAGCGAGCGCACCGCCTCCAGCGACGAGGTGCGCAAGATGGTGCGTGGCTTGAGCTGCTGGCGCGTCCACACCGCCCGCATCACGTCGTCGATGCGATCGGCCTCGAGCACGATCTGGTCGTGGTCGGCGCAATCGGCCAGCGTGAGCTCGTCGCGCGCCGTCAGCGGATGGTTGGCCGCCAGCCACACGCGGTTGGGGCTGCGCGTCAGCGTCTCGGCCACCATCGCCTGCGGCTCGCTGAGCGCGTTGCTGACCATGATCGCGACGTCGAGCTCGCCGTTGATCAGCAGGTGTTCGAGAAAACGCGGCGTGTCTTCGGTGACGAACACCTCCACCGCCGGGCAGTTGCGGCGGAAGCGGCTGAACAGCTCGCTCAGGTAGTAGCCGGCCACCAGGCTGGTGACGCCCACCGCCAGCACGCCGGTCAGTTCGGA
The DNA here is from genome assembly GCA_036520715.1 of Burkholderiaceae bacterium. Lineage (GTDB taxonomy): Bacteria > Pseudomonadota > Gammaproteobacteria > Burkholderiales > Burkholderiaceae_C > JAEUPI01. The sequence goes on from DATDJF010000348.1 coordinate 880, forward strand.
GGCGCTGTCGACGCCGTTCATGCGCAGCGCATCGGCCACCGATCCGATGACCTTGCGCGCGCTCAGCAGGAAGCGGTGGCCCTGCGGCGTCAGCGTCATGCCCTTGGAGCTGCGCGCGAACAGGCTGCTGCCGAGTTCGGACTCGAGCTCCAGCAGGCTCTTGGTGAGCGCGCTTTGCGCGATGTTGAGCATGCGCGATGCCGACGCCACCGAGCCGCTCTCGGCGACCGCGATGAAATAGCGGAACTGGCGCAGCGTGACGTGGCGGTGGTTCATCGGGGGCGGCCCGGCGCGAGGCAACGCTCCCGGTTGTACCCGATGCCGGGGGCGGGGCGCCCACGCGCAGAATCGGCGCAGCCGAACCACGGGAGATGACTCATGCGAGTGTTGCTCGAATTCGCCAAGACCACGATCGTCGGCGGGATCCTGTTCCTGATCCCGATCGTGTTCCTGATCGTGCTGATGGAAAAGGCGATCGTCATCGCCGAGAAGGTGGTGACGCCGGTGGCCGGGCACTTTCCGGTGATGCCCGTGATCGGCGTGGCCACCGTCACCGTGGTCGGCGCGTTGCTGCTGTTGCTGCTCGCGTTCGTCGCCGGGCTGGCAGCCAAGACCCGGCTGGGCCAACGCTTCGTCGGCTGGATCGAGCAGGTGTTCCTGTCCAAGGTGCCGGGCTACATGCTGGCGCGCACGATGTTCGTCGACATGGCGGGCAGCCTCGCGTCGCTCGGCAACGACCAGAAGGAGCGCAGCGTGCTGGTGCGCCTGGACGACACCTGGCAACTCGGCATCGTGGTCGACGAGTTCGCGTCGGGCGACCTCGCGGTGTTCGTGCCGGGCGCTCCGTCGCCGCTGTCGGGAGCGCTGTACTTCCTGGCGCCGGATCTGGTGCGGCCGAGCGGCCTCACGGTGCCCGAGGCCGCGGCCATGCTCAAGGGGATGGGGGTCGGCTCGGCCGCCAAGCTCGGCGGCCAGGTCCTGGCCGTTGCGCGCGAGGCCTAGTCATCCCCTGCGCGGGCGTAGCCGCATGCACGACGCTCCGTCGCTGATCGGCGTCGACTTCTCCAGCCGGCCGACGCGGCGCAAGCCGATCGTGGTGGCGCATGGCCGCGCCTCGGCGGACCGGGTGTGCCTGACGGCGCTCGAGCGCCTCGACAGCCTCGATGCGTTTGGCGCCTGGCTCGCAAGACCCGGGCCGTGGATCGGCGGCTTCGACTTTCCGTTCGGGCTGCCGCGCGAGCTGGTCGAGCACCTGGGCTGGCCCACCGCGTGGCGGACCTGCATGCAGCACTACGCCGCGCTGCCGCGGGCCGAGATCCGCGCCACGTTCGCGGCGTTTTGCGCGGCGCGGCCGGCGGGCGCCAAGTTCGCGCATCGCGCGTGCGACCGGCCCGCCGGCTCGAGCCCGTCGATGAAGTGGGTCAACCCGCCGGTGGCCTACATGCTGCACGCCGGCGTGCCGCTGCTGCTGGCCGCGGGTGTGCACCTGCCGGCCCATGCGTTTGCCGGTGATGCGCAGCGTGTTGCGCTCGAAGCCTATCCCGGCCTGTTGGCGCGCGAGCTGATCGGCCATCGCTCGTACAAGAGCGACGACGCGGCCAAACACACCGATGAGCGCCTGCTGGCACGCATCGCGATCGTCGAGGCGCTGCTGGAAGGTCGCACGCGGCTGCAGGTGAGACTGCACCTGCAACCGGCGCAGCGCGACAGCTTGCTCGATGATGCCTCGGGCGACGCACTCGACGCGGTGTTGTGCCTGGTGCAGGCGGCGTGGTCGACGACGCAGCCCGGGCACGGGCTGCCGCCACGCGTCGATCCGCTCGAAGGCTGGATCGTCAGCGCGTGAC
>DATDJF010000349.1:0-13062 GCA_036520715.1 Burkholderiaceae bacterium
AGCAGGCGTTCGCTGTCCGCCTTCTCGACGCTGGCGCTGTCCCATTGAAGCTTGAGGGCGTCGCGCCCCTGCTTGGCTGGCCAGTAGCCATCGGCCACCACGGCCACGCCTTCAGCACCCCGGTCCAGCGGCACGCGCAGCACGGCCTTCACGCCCTTGATGGCGCGCGTCGCGCTGTCGTCGATCGATGCGAGCTTGGCACCGAACACCGGCGGATGCGCCACCACGGCGGTCAGTTGACCGGGCAGGCGCGTGTCGATGCCGAAGTCCTGTCGCCCGCTGCTCTTGGCGCGCGCATCCAACCGTGTGGTGGGGCGGCCAATGATGCGGAAGTCCCTGGGGTTCTTCAGCGTGACCTTCTCCGGCACGGGCAGCGCCATCGCGGCCTCGGCCAGTTCGCCGTAGCCCGCTTTGCGGCCCCCCGGGCCCAGCACCGTGCCGGCCTGCGTGCGCAGGCTGGCCACGTCCACGTTCCAGCGTGCAGCGGCCGCGGAGAGCAGCATCACGCGGGCGCGTGCGCCGAGTTCGCGGTACTGCATGAAGCTGTTCTTGATCGAGTGCGAACCGCCGGTGAGGTGGATGCCGAAGAGCGGGTCGAGATAGGCCGGGTCGCTCGAGCCGTTGCGGCTGCGCACGAGGCGCCAGTCTGCGTCGAGCTCCTCGGCCAGCAGCATCGGCAGGCCGGTCTGCACGCCCTGGCCGAACTCGAGCCGGTTGATGGTGACCGTGACCTCGCCGTTCGGCACGATCTGCACGAAGGCCGACGGCTGTTGCGTCGGCTTGAGTCCTCCGACCGCAGGGTCCGTCGCTTGAGCTGTAACCCCACGCGGATAAACGCCGAGGACCAGGCCGCCGGCACCGGCCAGCTTGAGAAAGCTGCGGCGCGGCAGCGCGGTGGCTGTGCTGGCCTGGCCGCGGGCCGCCAGGTGCTGCAAGGCGCGCGGCATCTCGCGCTGATCGAAGTTGAACAGCATAGGGGCTCCTTCAGGCGAGGATGCGAGCGGCGTCGGCCACTGCGGTGCGGATGCGGGCGTAGGTGCCACAGCGGCAAATGTTGCCGGCCATGGCGGCGTCGATTTCGGCGGCCGTGGGCTGCTTGCCCTTCGGAAGCGACTTGAGGAACGCAGTCGCGCTCATGATCTGGCCGCTCTGGCAGTAACCGCACTGGGCCACGTCGTGCTTCACCCAGGCGGCGTGCACGGCGCTGCCGACGCGGTCCTTACCGCCGGTGGCCGCTTCGATGGTGACGATCTTCTTGCCTGCCGCGGCGGAGATCGGCGTGATGCACGAGCGGATGGCCTGCCCGTCCATGTGCACCGTGCAGGCGCCGCACAGCGCCGCGCCGCAGCCGAACTTGGTGCCGGTCATGCCGAGCGTGTCGCGCAGGGCCCAGAGGATGGGGGTGGCCGGATCGGCGTCGACCGCATGTTCACGGCCGTTGACGTTGAGCTTGTTCATGGTGAGTGGTCAGGCGTTGTTGAAGGACAGCGAGGACGACAGGGCACGGTGGGCGTCGGCCTGATCGCGCAGCGCCTTGGCCTTGGCCTCGAAGGTCTGCACGGCATCGGCGCCAGCGGCAAAACGGGCCGGTGGTTGCTCGAGCGCGCCGAGGCGCACGAGCACATCGGCCAGCTTGGCGGGGTCGCCGCTTTGCTTGCCGTCCATGCAGCTCCACGCAGCGACGGTCTCGCGGCTGCGCTCGGCATAGTCGTCGATGGAGGGCTTGGCGAAAGTGGTGGAGTCGCGAGTGAGCAGTTCAGTGCGAAAGAAGCCGGGCTCGACCAGCATCGTGCGGATACCGAACGGTGCCACCTCCGGGGCGAGCGACTCCATCCACCCCTCCAGCCCGAACTTCGCGGCGGCGTAGGCGGTGAGGAACGTGCCGCCGGAGATACCAGCGGTCGAGGAGATTGTGATCAACAGGCCGGCGCGCTGCCTGCGCATGATTGGCAGCGCAGCGCGGGTCACGTTCATCGGACCGAACAGCAGTGTCTCGATCTGGTGGCGGACCTGATCGGGGCTGAGTTCCTCGAAGAAGCCGGCGTAGAAATTGCCGGCGTTGTTCACCAGCACGTCGATGCGACCGAACCGCGCGACGGCGGCCTCTACAGCGGCCAAGGCATCCTCCATGCGGGTGACGTCGAGCTTCAGGGCCAGCAAATCGTCGTGGTGGCCGATCGCTGCCGCGATCTTCTTGGCGTCGCGGCCGGTGGCAACAACTGCGTGGCCGGCGGCCAGAGCGGCCTTGGCGATGTCGGCGCCCAAGCCACGGCCCGCGCCGGTGATGAACCAAACCTTCCTGTCAGTCATGAGATGCACCATTGCTTGTCCAATGCCACGGACTCTAGGGGTGCTCACTAAGAAGAAAAATCGTCCAACACTGAACACCGTATGAAGATATTCTTCAAAGCATGAGACTGAACCAGCTCGATGGGCTGCTGGCCTTTTGGAAAGTCGCGCAGCACCGCGGGTTTTCTGCCGCGGCGGCAGCGCTCGAGGTGTCGCCCTCGGCACTCAGTCAGGCGATCCGCAGCCTGGAGACGCGGCTCGGCGTTCGGCTGCTGAACAGAACCACGCGCAGCGTCAGCCTCACCGAGGCTGGCGAGGCCTACCTGTCGCGGGTCGGGCCCGCTCTGGGCGATGTGCTGGAGGCCGGAGAACAACTCCACGCGCAGCAGGGTCGACCGTCGGGTGTGCTGCGCATCAATGCAGCACGTATCTCGATCGCCATGGTCCTGCAGCCACTGCTTGCCGGGTTCCTGAAGGCCTACCCGGACGTCCAGGTCGAGCTGACCAATGACGAGGGTTATGTCGACATCGTCGAACGTGGGTTCGACGCCGGTATTCGCCTGGGTGAGAGTGTGCAGAAGGACATGGTCGCGGTGCCGCTGGGCGGCCCGGTTTCGGTGGCCATCGTCGGCTCACCCGCCTACTTCAAGCGGCATCCGGTGCCACGGCACCCCGCCGACCTGGTGCAACACAACTGCGTGCGTTTCCGGTTCTCGGGCAGCGGAGCCATCCACAAGTGGGAACTGACAGTCGACGACCGCATCGTCGAGTATGAGATCGGTGGCAGTCTCACGATCAGTGACTCCATGTTCTCGGTCGAGGCTGCGCTGGAGGGGATCGGTCTGGCGTACACGTTCGACCAACTCTCGCTTCCACATGTTCGAACCAAGAGGCTGAAGCAGGTGTTGAGCGACTTCTCGCCTACGTTCCCCGGGTTCTACCTGTACTACCCCAGCAGGCGGCAGCAGCCTTCCAAGCTGAAGGCCTTCGTGGACTACGCGCTGGCGCAGTCGCGCGCGCGATGATGGTGCCCCGTGGACCGTGCGAACTGCCGCCCGTTCATGCGCCGCCTTTGGGTGAGCGCGGCAACCCTGCTTGCTGCGCTCGGTGCAGTCTTCGGCCAGACCACCATCGATCAGGTGAAATCTGTGGCCGCGTTCAAACAGATCGCGCAAGTGATGCGCTCGCCACGCTGCATGAACTGCCACACGGTGACGGATTTTCCCCGCCAGGGCGACCACGGGCGTCGCCACGACCAGATGGTGATGCGAGGAGCAGACGGCAGAGGCACGGCACCGATGCAATGCTCGGCCTGCCACCAGGAGAGCAACACGTCGGATGGCTACGTGCCGGGAGCGCCCGCATGGCACCTGGCTCCACTCAGCATGGGCTGGGAGCGGGCACGCGGCGACAAAGACCTGTGTGAAGCTCTGCTGGACAAGAAGCGAAACGGCAACCGCGAGGCGAGGGGGATGGTCATCCACATGACCAATGACCCGCTGGTGCAATGGGCGTGGGCTCCGGGTCGAGGGCGCAACCCGCCGCCGATCAGCCAGGAAGACTTTCACGTGCTTCTGCAGTCTTGGGAGGCCACTGGTGCTGCTTGCCCAACCCGCAATTGATGGCGTCCTGTAGACGCACCAACAGGTCATGCGGCGCGCTGCCGCTACTCGAGAAACGCGGTCAGCACGCCGGTGTAGCCGTACAGGTGATGGCGTGCGATCTCGCCGGCGGCGTAGAAGCCCACCAGCGGCACATCGCCCAGCGCACGCTGCACCGTCTGCAACTCGGCCGATGGCGCGCCGAAGTGCGCGCCGCCGCGGCCGGTGCACGACACGTAGATGGCGCCGGCGATGCGCCGCGGTGCGTCCGCCGCTGCGGTCTCGCCATCGCCCTCGGCTTCCTCGCGCAACTCGCTGCACACGCGCACCAGGTCGCGCCGCGCAGCCTCGACGTCGCGGGTACAAAACGCGAGCTGTGTGCCGGGCTCCACCCGATCGGCCACCGCAACCGCCTGCCGCGCCGGGTCGATGCCGATCAGGTGGCGCACTCGGGTGTCGGCGCCGAACTGGCCGCCTCGCGCCAGCGCCTGATCGCCGGCGTCGGTGAGGCCCACCAGCGTGCGCCGCAGCGCGGCCACCGCGCGCTGGGTATCGCTGAGGTCGACGCCCAGCTGGTGCAGCAACTGCGGCAGTGCCGGCTGGCCGTCGAGCGTCAACACCAGGTTGCCCTCGGCCGCCGTCACGCGAGCGGGCCTGGACAGCGGCTGGCAACCCTGCGTCACCCGCGACAGCAACGGCACGTCGCGGCTGAAGGCCACGCCGGACAGGCCGCCTTCGAACACGCCGTCGGCCAGCGTGAGGGTGCGCGTGCGCGAGCTGGCCAGGCCGCCGAACAGGTAGCGTGACGACAGCCGTTGGCTCAGCTCTTCGATCAGCGCCGCCAGGTCGTGAGTGGCCGGGTCGGCGTGCACCAGTGCCGTCCAGGCGTCGTGGCGCCCCAGCGGCGCGCGGCCATGGAACAGCGAGAAGCTGGTGCGCGGCAGGTCGCACAACATCAGCGCCAGGCCCGGCTCGTCGAAATACTCCACGCCGCTGGCCGCCACGCCGATACCCACGCCGCCGGTGACCGCCAGGCCGGGCCACGCGCTACGCAGTGCGTCGAGCATGGCCTCGGCGCGCGCTGCGTGGTGGTCGCTGAAGTACAGGAATCCGAGCGTCGGCTGAAAGCGCGCGTGCTTCGACGCAGCGGCGCGCAACTCGTCGTTGACGCGCGCCAGCGCCTGCAGGCCGTCGGCATGCGCCGCGTGGGCGTGCAGGAAGGTGCTCATGGGACCAGCCGCGTGCTGCCGGCGGCGCAGCGCTCAGCGGGCCGCGCGCTTGGCGGCGCGGCGCGGCGGCGGCTTGGCCGCAGACTGCACGGCATCGCGGGCACTGCGCGCCACCGCGGCCGGCACTTTGGCGGCCTTCTTCAGCGTCTTGCCCGCGGCATCCAGCGACTGCTTGGCCACCGTGCCGGCAAACTGCTTGGCGGCATCGGTGGTGCCCTCGCGCATCGCCTGCACCGCCAACTGCGTGAACTGCTGCGTCAGCGCGCCCCACCACTGCATCGGGTCGACCACGCCGGCGGCCACCGGCGCGGCGCCTCTCTTCTCGCCACGCGCGGCCACGGCGGACGCATCGGCAGCCCCGTCGCCGGCACCATCGGGCAGCCGCAACTTCATCGCCTGGCCGAGGTCGCTGACCGTGACGTTCATCGTCTTCAAGGTCGACAGCGTCATGCGCTGCACTTCGAGCGCCTGGATCGTCGTGGCCAGCATGCGGGCGTTCTGCTCGAGCCAGAACTGCACGGTGCGCAGCTCTTCGATGCGTTTGTCCAGCTCCGCGGGGTCCAGCGTCGGCGCGATCCACTGGCCGACGTTGGGCATCGCCGCACCGGCGTTCTTGACCAACCCCTGCAGGAACTCGAAGCCCGGAACGAGTTTGGTCAGTGCGGCGCCCGATGCAGCCATGGTCAGCCCCGGAAGTGGTTCGGTGAGTGGGCCATCGTAGCCGTCGCCGCACGCGGTGTCACACGATGCGCTCGGCGTCAGGGTGGCACCAGGCGCTCGACGGTGAAGCCGCGTGCCGCCATCAGGCGCGGCAGGCTCTGCTGGCCGGTCATGTGCAGCGCGCCGACCGCCACCAGCAGCCGCTTGCCCTGGCCGTGCAGCGCATCGATGCGCTCGGCCATCGGCGCATTGCGGTCGTCGTTCAAGCGGCGCAGGAAGGCGCGGTCCTCGGCGGTGTCGGCGCATTCGCACCAGCTCGTGTAGTTCTCGAGTTCGCTCAGCCGGCCTTCCGCCCAAGCCTCGGCCATGCGCCGCAGCAGCGGCCGCGTGCGGCCGCGCTCGAGTTGCTCGAGCGCCTGGTCGAGCAGGTGGCGGGCTTCGTCGGGGTTGCTGGGCAAGAGCAGCGCCATCTGCGACTGCGCGCTCTCCAGCGCGACGATCGGACGCTGCCGCGCGCGCGCCGTGCTGGCCAGCACGATCTCCTGCGCGAATTCGGCATCCAGACCTTCCCAGCGCGCCGACAGTACGGTCAGCGTGACGGCCTGCAGCAGCGGGTTGAAGCGTTGCAACGCCTGCTCCGGCAGGCACGCGGCGGCGATCTGCCGCGACAGCCGCGCGCGCATCGCATCGGGCAGCGCCAGTGGCGCTGTCGCGGCGGGCGGCGGATTGCGCTGCAACTCGGGGTCGAGGACGTCGAGCTCCAGCACCAGCGTGTCGGTGTTGGCGATGGCGTCGCGCAGGCGCGGGCCGGCGAAGGCCCACGCCAGTTTGCCCACGTGCAGCGTGCCGAACAGATAGGAGCTGCGCCCTTGCTTGCTGATGCGCCACAGGAAGCCGCGGTCGCGCGCATCGCGTTGGCCCGCCTGTACCTGCTCGGCGGTCGGGGCCGCTGGCGCCGGTGGGCAGGCGGCAGCCGTCGATGGCGCCGCAGGCGCAGATGCCGCATCGGCAGCGTGCGCGGCGCCGAACGCCGCCGCCAGCAGCAGCGCAGCCACTGGCGCGCGCCACCTGGCACCACGCAGGGGCAGGGTCGGCTTCATCGGCGGATTCTCGCAGCAGCCATGCTTGCCGGTGAAACGGACACCACTGCAGGTGTGTCGCGCGCGTGCACGCCGATCAATGGCACCATCGCGTGATGCACGTGAAACACCGCTGGGTGACAGCGGTGCCGGCCAGCCGGCGCCTGCGGCGTGGCGCGGGCGTGCTCGTGTGCGTGGCGGCGGTGTTGCTGGCCCACGCCGTGTTGTGGTGGGCTGTCGCGCCGGGCGTGCCGCCGGGCGGCCAGCGCCTAGTGGCGCTGCAGGTGCGTCATCTGATACTACCTGCCCCGGCCCTGGTGCCGGAGCCGGCCCTAGCGTCATTGCCGACCGCCGCGCCGCCCGCAGCGCAGGCGGCGGCGCCGTCGCCGCCTCGCGCGGTGCGCTCGCGTGAGCCCCCGAGCGCGGCTGGCGGCGCCAAGGCTGCCGAGCCGCGTGAGGCACTCGCTGCTCAGGGCGAAGCCATGCCCGATGGCCTCGACGCGCTGCCGCCGAGTGCCACCACGGCAGTTCCCGAAGCGCCGCCCGTCGCGACCTACCCGACGCGCATCCCTTCGTCGGTGCAGCTCAGCTTCGCGCTGCAACGTGGCGCTGCTGCCGGTGAAGCGACCCTGCAATGGCAGGTCGACGCCGGCAGTTATGTGCTGCAGTTGCAGGCCACGCTGCCGCAGGGCCGCGTGGTCGAGCAGCGCAGCAGCGGCGGCTTCGACCAGGCCGGGCTGGCCCCGCTGCGGCTGTCGGATCGTCGGCGCGGACGCGATGTGCGCGCGGCCAACTTCCAGCGGGAGCACGGCAAGATCAGCTTCTCGGGGCCACGCGCGCAGTGGCCGCTGCACGCCGGCGCGCAGGATCGCTTGAGCTGGCTGGTGCAATTGGTCGCCATCGCTGGCGCCAGCCCCGATGCGATGCACGAAGGGGCCGAGCTGGCGATGTGGGTGGTCGGCACCCGCGGCGCCGTCAACGTCTGGCGCTTCGAGGTGCGTGGCCGCCAGCCGCTGGCAGCGCCGGGCGGTGCGGCGTCGGCGTGGTGGCTGGTGCGCGAACCCGAGCACCCCTATGACCTGCGCGTCGAGGTGTGGCTCGATCCGCTGCGCGGGCACTGGCCGCTGCGACTGCGGCAGACCCAGGTGCCGGGCGGCGAGCCGCTGGAGTGGACGCTGCGCGACGAGCCGCAAGCGGCGCTCGGCAGTTGAAGCCCGCGCCTTGAAAGCGGCGCGAGCGCCCATAGGTTGAACGCCAAGGAGTGCCGCACATGCAAATGCTCTACAACTCGGACCACTACGTCGTCGTGGCGTTCGACATGGGCGCTGCCGGCACCAGCGAGCAGCCGTCGCCGCCACAGGGCGGCTATGAAATCGTCGACAAGTTCGCCCGCCGCGGCATCTTCCTCAACGGGGCGGTCGCCGAAGGCTTCAAGCGCGGCGTCAGCGAGCTGGTCGAACGCGGGCCCAGCGAAGAGGAAGTCGACGAGTTCATCGCCGGCTACACCCTGCTGGCCCAGCAGCCCGTGGTCATGCACTGACCACCGGCGCCGGCGGGCCGGCCGGCGTTCGCGGTGAATCCCCGGTTCACGGGGCCATGCCGGGTGCCAGCGATGTGGCGTATGTCACCGTTACACCCGCGGGGCGGCTGAGGGCTGCCGACACAATCGCCGTCGATGCCGCGGGCGACCCCGTCCGCGGCGCGCTAGCACCGTGATCGACGTCGAACATCGCCCCCTGCTGTTGTTGTTGGCCACGCTGGTCTCGCTGCTGACCGCCGGTGTGCTGGCCCATGCCCTGAAGACCGCACGCTCGCGCGACAGCCTGATGGGCTGGGGCTGGGTGCTGGCGGGTGCGGTGGCCGTCGGCACCGGGCTGTGGTCGACGCAGGCGCTGGCGCTGCTGGGGTCCCGCCTGAGCGGCACGCAGGTGTTCGCGTTCAAGGCGATCGCGCTCGCCTGGTCGGCCAGCGTGGCAGCGGCAGCGATCGGCCTGCTGGCCGCTCGTTCGCTGACCTCGCGGCGGCTGCGCATCTGGGTGGCCCCGTGGCTGCTCAGCCTGATCTTCGGCGTCGCGCTGGCGGTGACGATCCGTGTCCTGCCGAGCGCCAGCGAACTCGCGTCGTGGAGCCTGGGTGGGGCGCTCGGCGCGTTCGGCTTGCTGGCCGCCACCGCGACGTTTTCGCAGTGGTGGGCGCATTCGGCCAGCGGCCAGGCCCGCGAGGACCTGGGCCCGCATGCGGCGGTGAGCACCACGATGCTGGGCATCGGCCTGGTCGGCGCGCACGCGCTGGCGCTGCATGGCATCGTGTACCAGCCGCTGACCTCGGCCATCGTGCGCAACGGCGGCCTCGACGCGCTCGGCCTCACGGTATCGGCCTCGGTGGGCGCGCTGGCGGTGGCGATCGCCGTGCTCGGCGCCTGGTTCGACTGGCGCAATCGGGCCCAGAACCGATCGCTGGCGACCTCGCTGAACGAGGCCAACATCCAGTTGCGCCGCCAGGCGTTCTGCGATCCGCTGACGGCGTTGCCCAACCGGCTGCTGTTCGAGGAGCGCCTGAATCAGACGCTGCAACGGGTCGGCCGCACGCCCAGCGCGATGGCGGTGCTGTTCATCGACCTCGACGGCTTCAAGCCGATCAACGACTCCTTCGGTCACGCCGCCGGCGACGTGGTGTTGCGCGAGGTCGGCGGCCGGCTGCTCGAACTGGCGGGCCAGTCGGGCACCGCGGCGCGCATCGGTGGCGACGAGTTCCTGCTGCTGGTGCCGCAGCCCGGTGGCCCCGAGGGTGCCGGCACGGTCGCGCAGCAGGCGCTGCAGGTGCTGGCGCGGCCGTACAAGCTGCCCAACCGCGGCGAGGTCAAGCTGTCGTGCTCGATCGGCATCGCGCTGTTTCCGGAGCACGGCTCGACCGCCAAGCTGATCGCCAACGCCGACGCCGCGATGTACGCGGCCAAACGCACCGGCGGCTCGACCTTCGCGTTCTTCGAAGCGCGCATGGACCTCGACGTGCGCGAGCAGGTCGAGCTGCAGACCGAGCTGCGCCAGGCGCTGGAGCGCCAGCAGCTCAGGCTGTACTACCAGCCCAAGATCCACGGCGCCTCCGGCCAGGTGACCGGCGTCGAAGCGCTGATCCGCTGGGATCACCCGGTGCGCGGCCTGATGAGCCCCGAGGTGTTCATCCCGGTGGCCGAGCGCTTCGGCCTGATCGGCCACATCGGCAACTGGGTGATCGAAGAGTCGTGCCGCCAGATCCGCCAGTGGCTCGACCTCGGGCTGCGCATGCGGGTGGCGGTGAACCTGTCGATGCATCAGCTGCGCCAGGATGACCTGGTGCCGCGCATCCGACGCGCGCTCGACGCGCACCGCGTCGACCCCGCGCTGCTGACCTTCGAGATCACCGAATCGGTGGCGATGGAAGACACCCAGGCCACGATGCGCTCGTTCGGTCACCTGGCCCGCATCGGCGCCTCGCTGGCGATCGACGACTTCGGCACCGGCTACTCGAGCCTGGCCTACCTGCGCAAGCTGCCGGCGCGGCAACTCAAGATCGACCGCGGCTTCGTGGCCGACATCGAGCACAGCTCCGACGCGCTGGCGGTGGTCGACGCGGTGATCAAGCTGGCCCACGCGCTCGGCCTCAAGGTGGTGGCCGAGGGCGTGGAGACCGAACGCCAGCGTGACGTGCTGCTCGGCCTGCGCTGCGACGAACTGCAGGGCTATCTGTTCGCGCGGCCGATGCCGGCGCAGATGCTCACCGTGTGGGCGATGAAGGAAGACGACGACCGCGACATCGAGTTCCGCCACTCGCTGTTCCAGAGCCACATCCCCAGCGCGCTGCAGTAGGGGCGAAGTCCGGGTGCTGCACCCGGGCCATCGGTGTTCCTACAATCGGCCGCATGACGCGTTTCACCTACACCCGCGGCGCCCGGCTGCCCGAGCTGCTGCAACAACGCATCCTGGTCATCGACGGCGCGATGGGCACGATGCTGCAGACACGCAAGCTCGGCGAGGCCGACTACCGCGGCGAGCGTTTCGCCGACCACCCGACCGACCTGCGCGGCAATGGCGATGTGCTCAACCTGACACGGCCCGATGTGGTGCGTGAGATCCATCTGGAGTACCTGCACGCCGGCGCCGACATCGTCGAAACCAACACCTTCGGCGCCACCCGCGTCGCGCAGGAAGACTACGGCCTCGGGGCGGTGGCGCGCGAGATGAACGTGGCGGCGGCGCGCATCGCGCGCGAGGCGACCGACGCGCTGTCGACGCCCGAGCGGCCGCGCTTCGTGGCCGGCGCGCTGGGCCCGACGCCGCGCACTGCCAGCATCAGCCCCGACGTCAATGACCCCGGCGCACGCAACACCGACTTCGATGCGCTGCGCGAGGCCTATCACGAGCAGGCGGCCGGCCTGCTGGAGGGCGGCGTCGACCTGTTCCTGGTGGAAACCATCTTCGACACCCTCAACGCCAAGGCGGCGATCTTCGCGCTCGACGAGCTGATGGTCGAAACCGGCGAGCGCTTGCCGGTGATCGTGTCGGGCACCGTCACCGATGCCTCGGGGCGCATCCTGTCGGGCCAGACGGTGCAGGCGTTCTGGCACTCGGTGCGCCATGCGCGGCCGCTGGCGGTGGGCCTGAACTGCGCGCTCGGCGCGGCGCTGATGCGCCCGTACATCGAGGAGCTGTCCAAGGTGGCCGGCGACACCTGGATCAGCTGCTATCCGAACGCCGGCCTGCCCAACCCGATGAGCGACACCGGCTTCGACGAAACGCCCGAGGTCACGGCCTCGCTGCTGGAGGAGTTCGCGCGCGCGGGCTTTCTCAACATCGCTGGCGGCTGCTGCGGCACCACGCCCGCGCACATCCGCGAGATCGCGCAGCGTGTGGCCACCTACCGGCCGCGCGGCCGGCGTGATCCGCTGTTCACGCCGCTGATGAATGCTGCCTGAGCCGGACACACGACAGCACCTGCGTGCTGGCGGGTGCCTGCGAAGGGGCCGGCGCATGCTGGCGCCGGCGCGGGCTGCAAGCTTGAGCACGCCGCCTACGACTTGCCGGTGCTTTTGCCCGGAAAGGCGTTGGTCGGCGGCGGCAGCGCGCGATCGTCGAGCTTGTCGATCGCCACCGGGCCTGGCACCACCCGCAGCGTGACCGCGTCGCCCGGCGGCGGCGTCAGCACCACCACGCGCAGGCCGACCACCCCGCGGCCCATCAGGTAGCTGCGCATCGCGGCGCCGCGTGCCACCGGACCGGGGGTCGCCAGTTGCACCTTGGCGCTGGGCTGGCGGGCCAGCGATTGCGCCACCTTGTCCATCACCGCGCGCAGCGGCGGCTTGGGCGCCGACGACTTGTCGTCGAAAGCGTAGGTCAGCGGCACGTCGACGCGCATCGCGCCATCGTCCTCGGCGCCGATGGCCACCGGCGTGCCCTCGAACAACTGCTTCATCCAGTTGACCTCGGCGGCCAGCACGTTCAGCGGCGGCTGGCCGGGCCGCGGCGGCTCGGTGGGCGTCGCGGTCGACGCCGGGGCGGCTGGCTGCCTGGGCGTGACCCCGCAGCCGAGCAGCGCGAGGCTGGCGAGGGTGGCGATCGCAAAACGAGACAACATCGGGTCGAACCTCGAGCAGCCCTGCGTTCTCTTGTCAGATCCACGCAGTGAATGGGGGCGACAGTGTCGCCCAAATTTGTAGAATCGACGCCATCGTCCGAGGAGCGTTGCGACGGCATCGTGGAGATGCTGCCAGGCTCGGACCCCGGGCCTCGACGGCCCGCTGCAACGGCGCTCACCCCGGCCCCTGGCGCCGCGCGGTGAGTCGCACGGTCCCGAGGCCAGCATCCGAGGCCCCGGAATGACCGACACCCCGATCGATGTAACGATCCAGCCGCTGCAGCTGTCCGGGCTCGAGCCGTTGACGCTCGATGCCCGCTCGCTGTTCGTCAACATCGGCGAGCGCACCAATGTCACCGGCTCCAAGGCGTTCGCCCGCATGGTGCTCGAGGGCCGCTACGAAGACGCGCTGAGCGTGGCGCGCCAGCAGGTCGAGAACGGCGCGCAGATCATCGACATCAACATGGACGAGGCCATGCTCGACAGCAAGGCCGCGATGGTGCGCTTCCTCAATCTGGTGGCCAGCGAGCCCGAGATCGCCCGCGTGCCGATCATGATCGACTCGTCGAAGTGGAGCGTGATCGAGGCCGGCCT
>DATDJF010000350.1:0-15006 GCA_036520715.1 Burkholderiaceae bacterium
CGGGGTGTCGGCGACCAGGGTGTGGCAATCGACGTTCGGCACCGGACCCACAGCCCAGCACCACGAACTGCCAGGCTTGACCGTCACGTGCACCGGGCCGGAGCCGCTGCGCACGCTCTCGAGCCTGGCATTGCCCAGGCCGAGCGCCAGATCCTGTGCGGCTGCACGCAAGCGAGCGCGCGACATGGCCTCGCCGAACGAAGGCAGGGCGACGCTCATCAGCGCGGCGACGATCGCCACCGCGATGACGCATTCGATCAGCGTGATGCCACGAGCCGCGCTGCGCGCTGCCGAGGTGGCGTGGCGCATCAGGGGTTCCAGCAACGAGCCGAGGGCTCGTAGGCGACCACGCCGTGCGTGACGCGCAGCGTGAGCTGCGCACAGCCGGGATCCTTGGCCTGCTCGCGGTCGGGCAGCGCGGTGGCGCGCGCCTCGAAGTTGTCCGGCCCGTCGGAGAACATTGCGATGCGATAGAGGCCGCGATCGCTGACCTCGGGAATGTCGTCGCCCAGCTGGCTGGCGCGCAGCGCGTACTGCCCGTGCTTGGCGATGTAACGCTGCTGCGCCTGCTGCACGCGCTGCAGCGCGCTCACCGCATCACCGCGGCGGGTGCGCTCGAGATAACTTTGATACGACGGCAACGCCAGCGCCATCGTGACGCTGCCCATGACGCAGGCTGCGCACACGTCGATCAGGGTCGATCCGCGCTGTCTCGTTGAGGGTTTCGTCATGGCCGCACGCTGTTGCGCAACAAGGCACCGCGAGGTGCTCCGTCAGTCCAGGGAGAGAAGCCGCCTGCGCTTCTGCGTTTGATCAATGTAGCGTTGCAGTGCGCGCTGGGCCTGCGGCTGCACGTGCATGAATTCACAGCCCAATCGGGCACCCCGTGACGGGGTTTGGATCTGCGTGACATGGTGCAACAGCAGGTCTGCATCGAAACGTGTGTCGGGGTCGAGCTCGATGCGCACGCCCCGGATCTCTAACCCCGCGTTCAGGGGGGGTACGTCGGGCGGCAGCATCAGCGCGCAGCCGCCGATCGACACGTCGAGCACGCGCAAGCCGAGCTGCATGTCGGGTATCGACGGGTGGCGCAGCAGCGCGGTGGGGGTGCCGCGGCCCAGCGTGCGCACACGAAAGCTGCTGCGGCGCTGGAAGCGATACATCTCGCGCGGCATGTCGGCCTGCAGCGAGCAGCTCTTGGCGCCGCGCACCAGCACCAGGTGGTTGACGTCGAACTGCAGCTTCACCGCGTCGAGGTAGGCCACGCAGGTGGCCTCTTCGAGCTCGATCAACCGTTGCAGTTGCGGGCTGTCGGCATCGGCGCTGAAGATGACGCGTTGCTGCGCGCTGTCGAGCGACCACACCACCGTCGTCAGGCCGGTGGCGTCGGGGCCCGACAGCATCACCGGGGTCGCGTCGGCGGCGAGCTGCTTGAGCAGGGCTCCGATCTCGCGCGACTGCTGGATGCGGAACTCCGCGTAGGGGTCGATGCCGCCGCTCGAGCCGAGCGCTGCGGGCTGGGTGTCGAGGAACATCGCGGATCCTCCTCCTTCGTCAGTGCAGCACGCGCGCCTTGCCGGCCAGCATGCCGTCGATCTGCTCGAGCCAGGGTTCGGCCAGGTGGCGGATCTCGGCGTCGCGCAGCAGGATGCGCTGCATGATCCGGGTGCGTGCCTGGGCATCGATCGGCTTGAGCGTCTCGCCGCGTGCCGCCTGCTTGAGCTGGCTGATCAGCAGGCCGCAAGCGCCCTCGAGCTTGACCACCATGTCCCAATCGCCGGCGCGTGCCGCGTTCAGCATGTCGGCACTGGCGCGCTCGATGGCCTCGTAGTAGTTGAGCAGGGAGGTGTTCATCGTCGAGCCCTCGGTTGCTGGGTTGGCCATGTCAGTGCGCGCCCGGGTCGGCAGCACCCGGCGCGATGGCGCGCCAGGCGTCGTAGATCGGCTGCACGAGCGACACACATTCGCTGACGGCCGCCTCGTCGTTGTGCAGGTTGGCCTGTGTCAGGCGCACGCTGACGTAGCCGTAGAGGTCTTGCAGGATGCGGGCGAGCTCGCCGCCGTCCTTCATGTTCAGGCCCGCGCGCAGGCCCTCTTCGATGATGCGCACCGCGCGCCCGATGGCGCGGCCCTTCTCCTGGACATCGTGCTTTTGCAGCGCGCCGCGCGCCCGCGCGCACGAGGCGATGAACTCCTCGAACAACATCTCGATCAGCCGGTGCGGGGTGGCCGTGGCCACGCCGGTGTCGGCCTGCACGGTCTGGTACAGGCCGGCGATGGAGCGCATGTTGGAATGTGGGCTGGCAAACATCGGCGAATCCCTTTCGATCGGGTTCGTGTCTGGTTGCTCTTGTTATCGGCGCCCGGCGCGACCGACTTGAGTGCGCCGGTGAGCCGGCTGCGACGCGCCGATCGGCGCGTCAACGGTCAGTTGTTGCCGTTGTTCAGCACGGCCAGCTGCTGCGTGACGTAGCTCGACAGGCTCTGCAACTGGCCCATCTGCGTGTCGAGCGCCGTGTACTGCTTGCGCAGGCGCGCTTCGGTCAGCTGGACGCGGTTTTCCAGTTCGGCCTGGCGCTTTTCATTGCGGCTGATGCTGGTGCGCAAGCCGTCGCTGCGGCTGGCGATCGAGCCGTCGGTGCCCAGCGCCTGGGTGGCCTGCTGGCGAAACAGCGTCGCGAAGCCGTTGTTGGCAGGCTCCAGCGTGTCACTGTTGGAAAAGAACTTCTTCAACTCGCCCAGGTTGGCCAGCGCATTGTCGAGCTTCTTGCCGTCGAGCTTGATCGAGCCGTCCTGCTGCACGTCGAAGCCGATGTCGGCCAGGCGCGTGAAGCTGGTCGATGCGGCGCTGTTGCCGCGCAGCGTGTTGCGCAGGCTCGCGCGCAGCGACACCGCGGCGCTGTCGCCCTGCAATGCACCGGCGGTCTTGGTGGCGGCGTCGTACTTGGTCTGCGCCGCCAGCTCCTTGTTGAGGTCGTTGTAGGCGGTGACGAAGGCCTCGACCTTCTTGCGGATCGAGTCCTTGTCGGCCGCGGTGGTGATCTGCACCGCGGTCGTGGTTTCGCGCTGGAACTGCAGCGTCATGCCGTCGACCACGTTGACCAGCGTGTTGGTGGCCGAGGTCACCGGCGCGCCGTTGATCAGGGCCGACGCGTTGGCGGCTGCCAGCGCCTGCGACATCGTGACCACGCCCACCGACGGGTCGTAGGCCAGCGCCGACAGGCCGCTGGTATCGACGTTGTTGCTGTCGGCGTCGGTGACGGTGACCTTGAAGCCGTTGGCCGCGCCCGTGCTGCTGGAGCGGAACACCAGGCGCGAGCCCGAGGCATCGCTGAGCACGGTGGCCGTGATGCCGGCGTTGGCGGCATTGACCATGTCGCGCACTTCGGCCAGCGACTTGGCCGGTGGCCCGACCGGGATGTCGATCGCCGTGGCGGCGGGGTTGGCAGTGAAGCTGTTGGCCGCGCCCCAGGTGCCGAGTTCGATGCGGATCGTGCCTTCGCCGACCAGCTCGGTGGCCGCCGTGTAGGTCTTGGAGATGTTCGACTGCGCCTGCGCCAGCTTGGTCACCTGCACGCTGTAGCTGCCGGGCAGGTTGGTGGCGTCGGTGGTCACGCTCACCGAGGCGGTGTCGCTCGACGTGCCGGTGGTCTGGCTCCACGCGCTCGGGCTGGTCAGCGCGGAGGCGGCATCGCGCAGCGCCGACAGGTTCGATTGCAGCTTGCCGAATGCCGACAGCTTGGTCTGCAGCGAAGAGGCTTGTGTCTTCAGCTGCGTGATGGGCTGGCGCTCGATCGCGACCAGTTGGGTCACGATGCTGTTGACGTCCAGTCCGCTGCCGACGCCTGGCGATGAGATGGTGGCCATGGCTTTTCCTTACCTTCGCCTACGGCTATTCGGCATGGTCATGGCGGACTTGAGTGAAAAAAGTCACGCCCCGGCGGGTGAACGGGCCGGGGCGAGTGTTTTTCGGGGCTTCACGGCCGCGCTGACAAAGCCGGCCCGCCGGGGCCGGCTCATGTCCCGGCTTCTTACCCGCGCAGCAGCGTCAGCACCTGGTTCGGGATCTGGTTGGCCTGCGCCACCATCGCGGTGCCGGCCTGCTGCAGGATCTGCGCGCGTGCCAGGGCGGCGGTCTCGGCGGCGAAGTCGGCGTCCATGATGCGGCCGCGCGCGGCGCTCTGGTTCTCGCCGGTGATCTGCAGATTCGAGATCGCGAATGCGAAGCGGCTCATCGCGGCACCGTAGGTGGCGCGGTTGGTCGAGATCGCATCGAGCGCGGTGTCGATGTCAACCAGTGCGGTCGACGCGTTGCCCGCCGTCGTGATGTCGCCGCCCACCGTGGTCACGGTGGCGGTGGTCACGGTCAGCGTGTCACCATTGTTGGGGCCGATCTGGAAGGTCTTGCTGCCGGCGCCGGCACCCACGATCGCAGTGCCGTTGAACTTGGTTTGTGTCGCGATGCGGGTGATTTCCTCGGACAGCTGCTGATACTCGGTGTTAAGGTTGGCCCGGTCGCCGGTACCGTTGGAGCCGTTCTGTGCCTGGATCGCCAGCTCGCGCATGCGTTGCAGCACGTCGGTCATCGTGGCCAGCGCGCCCTCGGCGGTCTGCGCCAGCGAGATGCCGTCGTTGGCGTTGCGGATCGCGACGTTGATGCCGCGGATCTGCGCGTTCATGCGGTCGGCGATCGCCAGGCCGGCGGCATCGTCCTTGGACGAGTTCACGCGCAGGCCGGAGGACAGGCGTTGCAGCGACGTCGCCAGCGCCTCTTTCGAGGTCGACAGGTTGCGTTGCGCGTTCAGCGACGAGATATTGGTGTTGATGGTCTGGGACATGCGGACTCCTCGCGTTCGACGCGCTCGCCATGCGGCTCGTCGGGGTTCAGGCCAATTCGGAACCTGTGGCAGGAGTTTTCAGCACCTGGGCGGCCGACGATCGACCGATGTGATGGTCTTTGGCCGCCCAGTTCGAAGCTTGTCTCAGCCAAAGAAAAGGCCGCCCCGGGGGGCGGCCTTCCAAGGACGCGTCGCGCGGTAGCGCGGCGCGTTTCCCTCCAGCGTTACCGCAACAGCGCCAGCACCTGGTTGGGCAGCTGGTTGGCCTGCGCCACCATCGCGCTGCCGGCCTGCTGCAGGATCTGGGCGCGCGACAGGCTGGCCGTTTCGGCAGCGAAGTCGGCGTCCATGATGCGGCCGCGAGCAGCAGCTTGGTTTTCGCCGGTGATCTGCAGGTTGCTGATCGCGAAGCTGAAGCGGTTCATCGCGGCACCGTAGCTGGCGCGGTTGGTCGTGATCGTGCCCATTGCCGTATCGAGCGCGTCCACCGCGGTGGAAGCATTGCCTGCAGTGGTGATGTCGCCCGTCACCGCGGTGACAGCAGTCGTCGTCACGGTCAGCGTATCGCCGTTGTTGGGGCCGACCTGGAAGGTCTGCGCGGCCGTGGCGGCGATGATGGCCGTACCGTTGAACTTGGTCTGCGCGGCAATACGCGTGACTTCGGCCTTCAGCTCCTGGAACTCGGTGTTCAGGTTGGCACGGTCGCCGGTACCGTTGGAGCCGTTTTGCGCCTGGATCGCCAGTTCGCGCATGCGCTGGTAGACGTCGGAGATCGTGGCCAGCGCGCCTTCAGCGGTCTGAGCCAGCGAAATGCCGTCGTTGGCATTGCGGATCGCGACGTTGATGCCGCGGATCTGCGCGTTCATGCGGTCGGCGATCGCCAGGCCGGCGGCGTCGTCCTTGGACGAGTTCACGCGCAAGCCCGAGGACAAGCGCTGCAACGACACCGCCAGCGACTCTTTCGAGCCGGCGACGTTGCGCTGCGCATTCAACGATGAGACGTTGGTGTTGATGGTCATTGACATGTTGAGACTCCTTCAAGTTGAAACGAATCCGGCTCCATAGCCGCCGGGTGTGCCCGACGCCGAACGCAACCTGTTGTCCTTGCGGGCAGCAGTCCGTCCAACCGGACCACGTCCCCCTTGCGGGAGGCGTTGCTTGGCTTATCGGAGGTGACCAAACCGAACTTGAGGGTTTTAGCAAGTCTGTTCGAGCGATCGAACCGTGAACGAATGCCGTGGTGCCGCAAACAGCGGGGTGAATGCGCCGCTGTTCGTGCTTTGGAATCCGGCAACCGTGCGCGCACCATCTGGCATGGCCCATCTCGCCCTGGTGATGATCGCGCGCAACGAGGCACGCTGCATCCAACGCTGCTTGGACAGCGTGCGATCGCACGTCGACTCGATGCTCGTGCTCGACACCGGCTCCGACGACGACACTGTCGGCATCGCGCAACGCGCCGGTGCCCGCGTGGCCCGCTTCGATTGGTGCGACGACTTCGCCGCCGCGCGCAACGCTGCGCTGCAGATGGCCGATGCCGACTGCTCGCTGGTGCTCGATGCCGACGAGTGGCTGGTCGATGGTGCTCTCGCGCTTCAACAACTGCGCGGCAGCATGCCGTCGTCGGTGGGCGTGATCCGTGTCGACAACCTGTTCGGCGTCGACGAAGCTACGGCGTCGTGTTCGGTGAGCTGGTTGTCGCGCGTGCTGCCGCGCGGCGCGCGCTACCACGGCCGTGTGCACGAGCAGCCCGATGCGGCGTGGCCACGGCGGCGTTTGGACGTGACGGTGCGCCACGACGGATATCTCGATGCACCGATGCGCGGCAAGCGCGGTCGCAACGACACTCTGCTGCGACTGGCGCTCGCCGAACGGCCCGACGATCTCTATCTGCACTACCAATTGGGCAAAGACCTGGAGCTGCGTGGCCTGTTTGATCAGGCATTGCCGTACTACGAGCGCGCCCTTGCCGGGGCGGCGCCGCGCGAACCGTGGCGGCACGACCTGCTGCTGCGCCTGTTGTTCACGCTGAAGAAGCTGGCCCGCTTCAGTCACGCAGTGCTGCTGGCCCAGGAGCATCACAAGTCATACGGTGACTCGCCCGACTATTGTTTCGCGCTCGGAGACCTGTTGCTCGAGTGGGCGGCGCACGAGCCCGCCCGCGGCAGCGACCTGCTGCCGCTGATCGAAGCGTCCTGGCAGCGGGCGGTGAGCATCGGCGAGCGGCCCGAACTGCCCGACAGCGTGCGCGGGCGCGGCAGCTTCCTGCCCGCGCACAACCTGGCCGTGTTGTACGACGGCCTCAACCGCCACGACGAGGCCCAGCGCTGGCGCAAGCGCGAGCAGGCGATGCGCGCCGCGCACTCCTGAGGCCTTAGGCCGCGACACGGCCGCGAAAACAACGGTGCCCGGACCGGTCAGTTCGGCGCGCTGCCGCCTGCTCCGTCCCACTACGCTCGCCAGCGGAGAACTCACGCATGTCGACACTCGTCCTGCCCGAACCTGCCGCCGCGTCGCGTGCCGTGGGGTCCCCCAATCAACGGCGGGCGCATCGGCTGTTCCTGACCGGCCGCAGCCATGCGGCGCAGGAGCAGTGGCCCCATGCCTTCAAGGCGTTCGAGCAGGCGGCGAAGCTGTCGCGCGACACGGCCTACGCATTGACGGCGGCTCACGCCGCCATCAAGTCGGGGCAGCCGCAGCACGCGGTGGCGCGCCTGCGTTCGTTGCGCGGCGAGCAACCCGAGCTGACGCTGGCCTATACGCTGGAGTCGCATGCCTGGCTCGAACTCGCATCCGTCGACGAAGCCGTACGGGTGCTGCAAGCGTTGCCCCCACAAGCGCCGCGCGATCACATCTACCACGTGTCACTCGCCGTCGCGCTGCAGCGGCTGAACCAGCACCAGCCGGCCGTGCAGGCCTTTCTGGAGGCGCTGGCTCTCAAGATCGACGATGCGCTGGTGCACTTTCGCATGGGCATGTCGTTCAAGGAACTCGGCCTCAAGGCCGAGGCCGCCGAATGTGTGCGCACCGCGCTGGCTCTGGGCCTGGGCACCAGCGAGCTCTCGGCGCGAGCCTTGCTGGTGTTTCTCGAGCGCGAGGCCTGCCGCTGGGATTTCGCCGATACCGAGTTGCGGCAGTTGCGCCAGGCGGTGCAGGCGGCGCCGCAAGGGGCGGCCCTCGAGACCGGTGCCTTCGTGCACGCGGTGCTGGTCGACGACCCGATCGAGCAGCACAAGGTGGCCACGCACTATGCGCGCCATCTTGCCGCGCGCACGGTGGGGTTGCCACGGCGCCCGGCGCGTGCGCACGGAGGACGGTTGCGTATCGGCTACCTGTCGGCCGACTTTCACCAGCACGCCACCAGCCAGCTCACGGTGCAGATGTTCGAGGCACACGATCGTTCGCGCTTCGACGTGACGCTGTTTTCTGCCGGCCCCGACGACGGCACGGCGCTGCGTGAGCGCATGCGCGCGGCGGCCGAGCACTTCGTCGACCTGCACGGCCTGGGGCTGCCGCAGATGGCGGCTGCGATCCGCCAGCACGACATCGACATCCTGGTCGACGTCAAGGGCGCCACCTACGGCAGCGTGATGCAGGTGATGGCGCATCGGCCGGCGCCGCTGCAGGTGAACTGGCTCGGTTTTCCGGGCACCAGCGGCGCCGACTACATCGACTACCTGATCGGCGACGCCGTCGTCACGCCGCTCGAGCACGAGACTCACTTCAGCGAGCGCATCGCGCAGATGCCGCTGTGTTACCAGCCCAACGACCGCCGCCGCGCCTTGCCACAGCCGCAGCCGCGCGCACACTGGGGCCTGCCCGAGCAGGCGCTGGTGCTGTGCGGCTTTCACCAGTCGTACAAGATCTCGCGCGAGGTCTTCGAGTGCTGGTGCCGCCTGCTGCAAACGCTGCCCGACGCGGTGCTGTGGCTGCTGTGCTGGAACGCCAACGTGCAGGCCGCGCTCACCCGCGCCGCGGCGGCGCTGGGCATCGATCCGGCACGGCTGGTGTTTGCGCCGCGGCTGCCGGCCGATCAGCACCTGTCGCGGCTGGCCGCTGCCGACATCTTTCTCGACACCTGGCCCTGCAACGCCCACACCACCGCCAGCGAGGCGCTGTGGGCCGGCGTGCCGCCGGTCACGCTGATCGGCGAGACCTTCGCGCAGCGGGTGGCGGCAAGCCTGCTGCATGCCAGCGGCCTGCCGGAGCTCGTCTGCGCCGATGTCGCGCACTACGAACGCACGGTGCACGAACTGGCTGCTTCACCGCAGCGTCGCGCCGCGCTGCGCACTCAGTTGATCGCCCAGCGCGGCACGCCGCTGTTCGATGGCGTCCGCTTCGCGCGCGACATCGAGTCGCTGTTCGAACGCATGTGGACGCGCGCCGTCGCCGGGCTGCCGCCCGAGCATCTGGCAGCCCAACCGAGCGTGGGTTAGACAAACCCTTGCGAGGGTGTACCGGCAAAGGCGGATTTGCCGGTGGATCGCCGTGCATCTCGTGCAGTTGTGTCCGCAGGCCAACGCCTACCCTATGCGTGCGTCGGCGCCTTTCGCCGCCGACCATGACCTTTGAGGATTCGACGCCGCGATGAGCCAGCTCCCCGACATCCACCTGTGCATCGTGCAGCCCCTGGGCTATGTGCATTCGCTCGGTCTCATCGACCCGGCGCGCTACTTCAGGCATCAGTTCCGGCGCTTCGGCGCGCGCGTCAGCATGGCCAAGAACCGCCTGCGTCACGACGCAGTGAACGTCGTGTTCGGTGCGCACCTCGGATTCGACGCGGCGCAGCGCGAGCGGCACGCCTGCGTGTTCGTCAACCTCGAGCAGTTGGGCGAGGGCGGCGCCCAGGTGCCGCAGGCCTACCTGAACCTGCTCGCCGGCTCGGCGGTGGTCGACTACGACGCCGACAACGTGGCGGCCTACGCCAGAGATGCCGACACGGTGCCGGTGGTGCCGATGCTGTACGCACCGTACCTCGCCGACGCCGCGGCCATGCCGCTGGCGCAGCGTCCGATCGACCTGCTGTTCATCGGCAGCATGAATCCGCGCCGCCGCGCGCTGATCGACCGCATCGAAGGCCTCGGCGTGCAGGTGGCGATGTTCGACTCCGCCCTGTATGGCGAGGAACGCGACCACTTCATCGGGCAGGCCAAGGCGGTGCTCAACATGCACTTCTACGACAGCAGCCGCTTCGAGCAGGTGCGGGTGTCGCATTGCCTGTCGCTCGGCACGCCGGTGATCTCCGAGCGCGGTGCGGCCTGCCGGCCGCACGCCGCCTTCGACGGCTGCGTGCAGTGGTTCGACGAGCACTCGCTGCCACGTGTGCTGGCCGACTTCAAGAGCGCCGATTTCGTGGAGCGTTCGTTGGCCGCGTTCGAGCGCTTCCGCAGCACCGATCCGGTCGAGGCGTACGGCGACCTGCTCGCGTTTGTCGCCGGCTTCGGCCGTGCGCACCACGAGCGCAGGCCGCAGGGCCCGTGGCGCCCGACCCGCATGCACATCGGCTCGGGCAAGGACTACAAGCCCGGCTGGCTCAACGTCGACGTGCTGGCGCGCGCCGAGCCCGACCTGGTGCTCGACCTGTCGCAACCGCTGCAACTGCCGCTGGTTGCCGAGGCGGCCACGGTGGGCGCGGTGGAGCTGGGCGAAGGCCAGCTCGACGTGATCGTCGCCAACAACGTGCTCGAGCATGTGGCCGACCTGCCGCAAATGATGACCCAGGCACTGCAACTGCTGCGCGTGGGCGGCCAGTTGCTGATCGAAGTGCCTTACGAGCACGCACCCACGGCGTGGCAGGATCCGACCCACGTGCGTGCGATGAACGAGAACTCGTGGATCTATTACAGCGACTGGTTCTGGTACCTCGGGTGGTTCGAGCACCGCTTCACCGTGCAGACGTCGTGCTACCTCGATCTCGAGCTGCGCGAGGCGCCGCGTGAACGCGCCGCCTTCATGCGCGTCACGCTCGAGAAGGTGGTGACCACGCCGCGCGAACGTATGGTGGCGCGCACGATGAGCCCCACACTCGAGGTGCCCGACGACACGCTCGACGCGGCGTGGCTCTACCGGCCGCGGGCCAAGAGCGCGTTGCCGGCGGTCGCGACCGCCTGATCTTCGAGGCGCCGGCTGCGGCGGCGGCAGCCCTTCGGCTGATCAGCCGCGCTGCAGGTGCAGCCCGAGGCCGCGCGCCGCCGACTCCAGCACCGCCACGCGCGGTGCGATCTGCGCCTCGGGTGCATAGAGCTGCCGCGAGCACGCCTGGCCGGCGCGGGCGATGGTGGCGATGCGCCCGGGCTCGGCGACGAGTTCGCGCACCCGCCGCACCACCTCGGCGGCATGCGGCGCGACAAGCAGCATCGATTCGCCATCGACGTAGCCCGGGTTCTGGCCGAGCACGTCGCTGGCCACCACGGCCACGCCTGCCAGCGACGCCTCGACGGCGCTGCCGGTGGGGAAACCATCGAAGTTGCCGCTGTGCAGGCTGCCTGGGCGGCTGAGCGCGACGATCAGGTCCATGCCGGCGAAGAAGCGCTGCAACTCCCCTGTTTCGAGCCGGCCGTGGAACTGGATGCGCTCGCCGAGCGGCCGCACGTCGATGTCGTCCGGGCCGAAGCTGCCGACGACGTGAAAGCGGATCGCGGCCACGTCGAGCAGCTCGTGCGCGGCGCCGATGAACTCCGGATAACCCTTGTTGACGCCGCGCGGCATGTACTTCTCGGCGACGAAGCAGATGTCGAGCTGCGGCTTGCCGGCGCCGAAGTACGCCTCGTGCACGGGCGCCGACTCGTCGAAGTAGCGCGGGTGGACGACCACGCCGGGCACGGTCTGCGTCGTCGGCAGGGTCAGGCCGTGCTGGGCGGCGAATTCACTCACGTACTCGGCGCTGATCGGCTGGGTCGTCACCAGGTGGCGCAGCAGCGGCGAGGCGAGCACACGCGCCAGCTTGCGGTCGCTGTCCGGGCAGCCGATGCCGAAGCCGCCGCCCGGGTAGAGCGTCAGCACGAACGGGATGCGGAGCGGCTCGAGCAGCGGCACGAAGCGGTGCGCGTTGTTGAGGAAGTTCATCATCGCCAGATCGCAGCCGGCCAGGGTGGCGGCCGTCAGCGGCAGCACGCGATCGGCGAACTGCGGGTAGCGCACGGCGTACTCGGCGTGGCGGGCGGCGAAGTCGGGCGCGCTCGACAGCACCCGCAGCGTGGGGAAGGCCGCGAGGTAGGCGTTGTATTCGGCGACGCGAAAGCCCGTCAGCAGGTTCGGAAAGAAGTCAT
This sequence comes from Burkholderiaceae bacterium, assembly GCA_036520715.1. Taxonomy (GTDB): domain Bacteria; phylum Pseudomonadota; class Gammaproteobacteria; order Burkholderiales; family Burkholderiaceae_C; genus JAEUPI01. Next base: position 12,107 of record DATDJF010000350.1, read on the forward strand.
CGAGCACGACCGGATTCGCGCAACGAGGATCCGGAGCAGCGGTGTGCGCCGCGTCACACGCAGAAGCCGGCGCCGGCTCGCGGCGGGTGTCCGGGCAGGCGTGCAGCAACCCCTGCCAGAACGCCGCGAACGCCGTCTCGAAGCGCGGCAGGTCGGCGAGGTCGTTGCGCACGATCTCGAAGTAGCCCTGCATCAGCGGATCGTTCGCGTAGTGCTGCAGGCAGCGCTGGGTGGCGATCAGGATCGCCTGCACCGCGGCGGCCGCGTCGATGTGCCCGTCGTGTCGTGCCTGCAGCGCGAACGCGACCCAGGCGAGGAAAGCGATCTTCAGGTTGATCGACTGCGTGTTGGCGGTGGTCTGGCCGGCGTGCTGGCGGAATCCGCCGAGGTGATCGCGCAGCACCATGATCGGCGCCTGCGTCGCCGCGTTCAGCACGGTGCCGATGTCGGGCAGGCCGAAATACGACACACCGTCGGCCGGCGGGCGCGGAAAGCAGCCCGCTGCCCGGGCCGACAGCACCATGTTCGAAAGCTCGCCGAGCCAGTTTTCGCAGCGCGCGACCGTGCTGGCGAACAATGGCGCGGTGCCGACCTCGACGGTGCGCTGCCCGCTGGCTTCGACGAAGTCCGGCAGCGGCAGGGTCGCGAACGGCGTGCCGTCGCCGCCCGTGAGCCAGCGCAGGCTCACCGACGCCGTCAGCGTGTGGCGCGCGTGCAGCGCGGCGTGCTCGCGGTAGAAGTCGGGATAGATCACGTCGTCGTCCATCAACAGGTGCACGAGCGGCGTCGACTGCGCCCACACGTCGAGCAGGTGCTGGTGGTTCTTCAGCATGCTGCAGGGACCGCGGACGACGAGCAGGTCGAGATCCTTGACCAGCGGGTCGAAGCGGCCCGCGCGCAGCATCGCGGTGATCGCGCCGTCCGGGCTGTCGTCGGACAGGATGACGCGGAAGTCCTTGAAGGTCTGGCTGCGCAGACCGGCAAACAGCGGGGCCAGGTAGTCCGACTTGTAGGCCGGGATCAGCGTCGCGATGCGGCTCATCGTGAATCCTTCAGGCGTCGCGAACGATCGACACGATGCGAACGACGTCCGCCGCCTGCGAGATCAGTGGGTGGAAGTAGCGCCGGCCGTGGATCGGATCGGGGGATGGCTTCATCTTCACCTCGGTGCAGGTGCCTGTTCCGGAAACCGCTCGTCGATCACGCCGCACAGCGTGTGAATCGGGCCGAAGCCGGCGTGCTTGGCGAGCAGGCGCGCCGCCGACGCGTGAAACGCGGCGGGCAGCTGGTAGTCGCTGTGCGAGTTGTGGAACAGCGGCGCGCGCACGATGCGCGCAAAGAACCTGTGCGTGCAGATCGCCTGCAGGCACAGGTCGGTGGCCCACAGGTGCCAGCCGAGCGAGGCGTCGATGCGCAGCAGCGACTCGCGCGGCAACACCAGCGCCAACTCGTCGATCGACACCGCATGCTCGCTGGCGGCGTGGTCGAACCGGCTGGTGCGGTCGATCACGAAGCCGGCGGGTTCGTAGTCCTGCCGCTGCGCATTGACGCCGACACCGGCAAAGCCGATCAGCGTGCGCTCACGCTGATCGGCGGGTATCTGATCGAGCCAGTCGGCCAGGCGGCTGCCGAACGAACGTGCGAAGTACACGTCCTGGTGACACAGCAGCACCCAGTCTTCCGTCACGTGCTCGAGCGCGCGCGCCAGCGCGTCCGCCGGGCTGCTGGCGTGGCGCACCGAGATCACGCGGGCGCCGACTTCGTGCAGCCCGGGTGAGGCGTCGACGTTGACGCGCAATTGGGTGTCGCGCGTGGTCGGCACCACGACCGCGAAGTTCGCGCGCCGCTGCGGCGTTGCACAAGGCTCGAAAGTGGCCTGTGCGTGCACGATGCCGCGCCGCATGCGCCATTGGCGCTGCGCCGTGGCAGCCGGCACGCCGGCCGCCGCGGCCAGCGCCAGCGCGCTGCGCGCGAAGGCGTCGTCGCGTGCAGCGTCGACCACGGCATCGGTGAGCGTCGGCATCCAGCCGCTGTCCATCAGCAGCTTGGTGGCCGAGGCGAACGAGCGCTGCCGCCCGTTGCCGGCAGTGCGGCAGGCGTCGTCCGTGAGATCGGCTTCGACCCAGCGCTGCAGCATGTCCAGCGAAGGATCGTGTCCGAGGTTCAATGCCAGCGTCGACAACGCATGGGCGCGCGCGCGCAGCGCTTGCAGAACGGCCAGCGGATCGTCGAGCGCGTCGAGGCCCTCGCCCAGCACGATCAGGTCGTACGGGCCCCGCGTGGCGTCGAGCTCGTCAGGCGAGCTCACCTCGTGCCATGAACAACCAGGATGCGATGCTTCGTAGGCTTGGCGCAACGAGGCCGCCTGTCCGCGCCAGGCCAACACGCGCGCCGCCGGCGGCAACGACTTGAGCAAACGTTCGCGTGCGGCGCCGTCGTGGCGCAGTTCAGGTCGCTGCGGCGGTGGTGGGCCGCCGCCGATCACCACCATGGCCGCGTTGCGCGCGGTCGGCGCCGTGGGCGCACTCGATAGGACTGTCATGTTGGCGCGATGATCAGCTGTGCGGGCTCCGGCCGATCGCACGAGCAACGGGGCTCGCCAGCCGCTTATCGATGGCGGTCGTGAAGATCGCACAGCGGCGTGTCGGAGCACTTCCTACAGCGCCTGTGGAACTTCCGGGACTGAAGATCGCGAATCGCACCGATGTTCTGCGGATCGGTGGGTCCCTACAGTCACGTCCATCGAACAACGGCCTGACAGCCACGGAGCATCGAATGACCGCCGACCAAGTGATTGCCGAGATCCGCGAAGCCAACCTGTCGTACCTGATGTTGGCGCAGTCCTTGATTCGAAGCGATCGCGAGCAGGCGCTGTTCCGTCTGGGCGTCAGCGAAGACAG